>NZ_BAABIB010000119.1:0-114302 GCF_039542405.1 Amycolatopsis dongchuanensis | reverse complement strand
GCAGCAGCCGCCGGTGGCCCGCCGCCAGCCGCCGCGTCCCCCGCCCCGGCGCGCGCCGGCCGGTGCACCCCCGCCGCCCGCCCGGCGCCAGCAGCCACCGCCCCGGCCGCGGATGCACTGACTCGCGGGGCCCTCAGCCCAGGTGCGTCCGGTAGAAGCTCGTCAGCTTCTCGACGGCGGCACCGACGTGCGGCTCCCGGTCGTACAGGTCGACGTGGCTCGCGCCGTCGATCCAGTGCAGCTCCTTCGGCCCGCGCGCCCCCTGGAACGCCTCCACCGCCATCCAGGAGGTCACCGCCTCCCGGCCGACGACCAGCAGCAGCGGGCGCGGGGCGATCAGCCCGACGAAACGGAAGGCGTCGAAGAACGCCAGCCGGTCCACACTCGACCACGGCAGCAGCTTCGCCGAGCGCGGGTGCTGCGCGCGGGCCGTGCAGTAGTACTCGAACCCCTCGACACCGTGCTGGCCGCCCAGCTCGCGGGCCTGCTCGACGGTGTCGGGGAACAGCTGGAAGGTCTGCGGGCCCTCGCCGCGGGCCTCGGCGGTGCGGGCCGCGGCCGCGGCGTCGAGCATGCCCTGGAACACGGCCGGGTCCTGGGTGCCGTCGGCGCCGAGGCGGAACTGGCGGGCGACGTCCACGGGACTGACGGTGCCCACGGCCTTGATGCGGTGGTCCCCGGCCGCGGCCGCCATCGAGTAGCCACCGGAGGCGCAGATGCCCAGCACACCGATGCGCTCGGGATCGACCTCCTCACGGGTGGTGAGGAAGGAGACCGCGGCCTTGAAGTCCTCGACCCGTTGTGCCGGGTCTTCCAGGCCTCGCGGCTCGCCTTCGCTTTCGCCCTGGTAGGCCGCGTCGTAGGCGAGGGTGACGAATCCCTGCTCGGCCATCCGGCGCGCGTACAGCCCCGAAGCCTGTTCCTTGACGCCGGTGCCGGGGTGCCCGACGACGAGCGCCGGCCAGGGACCGGTTCCGGTGTCCGGGGTGTGGAGGTGGGCGGTGAGCCGAAGACCGTTGCTGGGGAAGGTGACGTCCGTTTTCATGTCACCCACGCTCGTCCCCGCCGGAAGCCGGTACCAGTGAGAGAACTGCCTAGGCAAGCCGGTACCAGGCACGTGGTCCGCCCGATGTGGACACTGGAGGCATGGAGACCACCGAGCTGGGCGACTTCCTCCGCGCCCGCCGTGCCGCGCTCGACCCGGCCCGCGCGGGCTTCCCCGACGACGGCAGGCTCCGCCGGGTGCCGGGCCTGCGGCGGGAGGAGCTGGCGCAGCTCGCGCACATCAGCGTCGACTACGTCGTCCGGCTGGAGCAGGGCCGCACGCGGCGGGTGTCCGGCCCGGTGCTCGACGCGCTCGCCGACGCCCTCCAGCTCGCCCCGGACGAGCGCGCCTACCTGTTCACCGTCGCCGAGGCCGTGCCCGCCGCGCCCGCCCGGCAGCCGGGCAGGCCGAAGGTCGACCGGCAGTTGCGGCAGCTGCTCGACGGCATGCGCGACATCCCCGCCATGATCCTCAACCGCCGGATGGACGTGCTGGCCTGGAACCGCGGGGTGACCGCGTTGCTGACCGATTTCGGTGCACTGCCGCCGAGCGAGCGGAACCTGATCCGGCTGACGTTCCTCGACGAGGCCTACCGCGCCCTGTACGCGGACTGGCCGCGTGCCGCGCGCGAGTGCGTCGCCGTGCTGCGGATGGAGGCCGGGCGCAACCCCGGCGACAAGGCGCTGGCCGCGCTGATCGGCGAACTGAGCGTGCGGGACGCGGACTTCCGCACCTGGTGGGCGAGCCACCAGGTGCGCGGTCCTCGTGAGCTGGTGAAGACGTACCTGCACCCGGTCGCGGGCCCGATCACGCTCGACGTCCAGCAGTTCTCCGTCGACACCCAGCCGGACCAGCAGCTCGTCGCCTACACCGCGGAGCCGGGGTCGCCTTCGCAGGCAGCGCTGGACTTCCTGCTGGCCGTCAGCCCCGCGGCGCCCGTGAGCTGATTCAGCGCGCCGCGGTGAACAGGCGGCGGCTGACCAGCGCGAGGATCACCAGCAGCACCACGGCGAACCCGGTCAGCGCGCTCTGCACCGACACCAGCTGCGTGGCCAGGCCGAGCCCCAGCACGGGCACGACGAGCCCGACGTAGGCGGCGAGGAACAGCCCGGCGAGCGCCTCGCCGCGGCCCTCGGGCGGCGCCACCGACAGCACGATGCTGACGGCCGCCTTGAAGCCCGCACCGGCGCCGCCGCCCGCGAGCACCCCGCCGACGAGGAACAACGCGAGGCTCGGCAGCTGCACCGCGACGGTCACGAGCACGACGCCGAGCACGAGCGCGCCGAGGCCGTAGCGGAGCTGGTTCCGCAGCCCGGCCCTGGACAACACGGTCTGGGCGACCGCCGCGGCGGCGAACACCGCGAACGACGCGACCCCGGCCAGCGCGTGCGAGTGCTGGTGCAGCACGTTCGCCAGGAACGCGGGCGCGAGCGAGGTGAACAGGCCGAACACCGCGAACTGCACCAGCGCCGCCGCACCGGCGGCGAAGTACCGGCCGCGGGCCTCGCGCGGCACCGAAACCCGCTGCGGGCGGTACTTCACGCGGGAGGGCTCGACGGTCTCCGGCACGAGCGTCAGCGCGAGGACCCCGAGCAGCATCAGACCCTGGAACACGAGGTACGGCACGTGCAGCGGGTCACCGACGTACTGGGCCAGCAGGCCCGCGATGAGCGGGCCGAGCCCGATGCCGCCGAGGTTCGCCGCCGTGCCGACGAGGTCCGCGCGGGAGCGCGACGCGCCGGGCCGCGCGGCGAGGTGCAGCTCGGTCAGGTGCGCGGTCGCCGTCGCGGTGAGCATGCCGATGCTGATCCCCGACACGAACCGTGCGACGAGCAGCGCCGGCACCGAAGTCCACGCCAGGAACACCACCCCCGCGAGGATGTTGACGAGCACCGCGGGCACCAGCACGCGCCGCCGGCCGACCCAGTCGGAGATGTGCCCGGCGAGGAAGAGACTCGCGAGCACGCCCACGGCGTACGCGGCGAAGATCAGTGTGACCGTGAAGGAGCCGAAGCCCTCCTTGGCCTGGTAGAGCACGTACAGCGGAGCGGGCGCCGCCGAGAACGCCATCATCACCGCGAAGGTGTAGGCCACGAGCCAGAAACCGCGGCCGTGCGGCCGGGAGCCGCCGACCGCGACGGCGGGCAGGCTCGTGTAGGTGCCGGATGTGGTCACCGGAAGGTCCTTTCTTGTCCCCGTTCTTCCCCGTTACCCACTTTCCCTCCGCCGATCGATCACGTCCAACGAATGTTTGTGCATGCTGCTATCTCTCGTCTAGATTGTTGGCATGGAGCTGCGTCAGCTCGCCTACTTCGTCGCGGTCGCGGAGGAACTGAGCTTCACCAAGGCGTCCCGGCGGCTGCGCGTCGTGCAGTCCGGGGTCTCCACCGCGATCCGCGCGCTGGAACGGGAGGTCGGCGCGCCGCTGTTCGTCCGGGACAGCAGGCACGTCCGGCTGTCCGACGCCGGGGCGGCGATGCTGCCCAGCGCCCGCGCCGCACTGGCCGCCGCCCGCGCGGCCCACGACGCGGTGCAGGCGCAGCACGGTGAGCTGCACGGCTCGATCGTGCTCGGCAGCATGCTGACGACGCCGGGCGTCGACGTGGCGGGCGTGCTCGGCCGGTTCCACCGGGCGCACCCGGCGGTGCGGGTCCGCGTCCAGTTCTCCCCCGCCGGTTCGCGGGGTCACGTGCACGCGCTGCTCGACGGGACCATCGACGTCGCTCTCGCGTCGTTCCCCCGGCGCCCGCCGCCCGGCCTCGTGACCGAGACGCTGACGACGGAGGTCCTGCAGCTCGTGTGCGGTCCGGACCACCGGCTCGCGCATGCCGGCGAGGTGCGCCTGGAGGACCTCGCGGACGAGACGTTCGCCGAGTTCCCCGACGGCTGGGGCACGCGGGACCTCGTGGACCTCGCCTTCGACCGGCGCGGGCTGAGCAGGCAGGTGCCGCTGGAGGTGCCCGACTACGCCACCGCGGTCGCGTTGATCCAGCAGGGCCACGTGCTCGGCTTCGTCCCCGACAGCGTCGCGCGCGACAACGCCGAACTCGTCGTGGTGCCGATCGCGGGCGAGCAGCTGGCCTGGAACGTCACGCTCGCCACCTCGGCGACCCGCCCGTTGTCGCGGCCCGCGCTGGTGCTGATGGCCGAGCTCCGGCGCGGGCTCGTGACCTGACCGGCTTCCTTCACCCCGCTTGAGGCTTTCGTTGATCAACAGGAGGCGCGGTCGGCGAAAGTCTCAAACCGGCGATCAAGCGCTAGGCTGGGCCGGTGGCGAAGCTCCGCATCACGGACCTGGCCAGGATGGCCGGGATCTCGGTGCAGCAGGTCCGCAACTACGTCGATCTCGGGGTGCTGCCGCCGGTCGAGCGCACCACCAGCGGCTACCGCGTGTTCACCGACACCCACGCCGAGGCGCTGCTCATCGTGCGGCAGCTGGCGGACGGGCACGGCTGGGAGCGCACGCGGACGATCATGCGGGCGGTGCACGCGGGTGACCTGACGACGGTGCTGGCCACCGTGGACGCGAGCCACGCGGAACTCCACCGGGAACGCGCCGACATCGCCAGGGTCGTCGGCGCGTTCGACGAGATCGGCCGGGCGCCGGCCCGGTCCCTGCCGCGGCGGCCGCTGCGGATCGGCGAGGTCGCCGAGGTGGTCGGGGTGCGCACACCGGTGCTGCGGCTGTGGGAGCAACGCGGCCTGCTGAAGCCGGACCGCGAGTCCGGCACGGGCTACCGGGTGTACGGGCAGGCGGAACTGCGCAAGGCCGAGGTGGTCGCGTTGCTGCGGCGCGGCGGTTACCCGTTCTCGGTCGTGCAGGCGGTGCTGGGCGAGCTCGATCCCGGCGGCCGTCCCGAGCGGGTGCGGGCCGAACTGGGCAAGCGCGAACAGGAACTGCAGCGCCGCAGCCTGCGCCGGCTGCGGGCGTCAGCGGCGTTGTCCGCGTACCTGGATCACTGAAGCGCCTTCTCGAACGCCAGCGGCCCGATGGTCTCGGGATCGGCGGTGACGTCGAACAGCGGGGTGTAGCCCGCCGCGAGGTACAGGGCCTTCGCCTCGGGCTGACGCGGGCCGGTGGTGAGGTACACGCGTTCGTAGCCGCGGGCGGCGGCCTCGCGTTCGAGCTCCGCCACCACGCGCCGCGCCAGGCCCCGGCGGCGGTGCGCCGAATGCGTCCAGATGCGCTTCAGCTCGGCGGTGCGCTCGTCGTACCGCTGGAAAGCGCCGCCCGCCACGGGTTCGCCGTGCTCCAGCACCAGCAGCAGCGCGCCGTGGGGCGGCGCGAACCGCTCGCGCGGGTAGCCGCGCAGGTCCTCGTGCATCGCTTCGAACGTGCCGCCGTAGCGGCTGGAGTACTCGTGCGCCAGCTCCGCCAGCAGCGGCGCCACGCGCGGGTCGTCCTGGTCCACGGCGAGCACCTGGAACGCGGTGTCGAAGGTCGTCACGTATCCCGGCAACCCGCCTTCGTCGCGCGGAATTCCCGGCTCATCCGACGAGCAGCACGTCCAGCGTGCGCGGGCCGTGCACCCCTTCGACGCGGTCCAGCTCGATGTCGCTCGTCGCGGACGGCCCCGAGACGAACGTCAGCGGCCGGTCCGGGGTGAGCCGGGCCAGCGCTTCGGGCACGGTCGCCACGATCTGCCGGGCCCGCACCACGCACAGGTGGTAGTCCGGCACGAGCGTCAGCGCGCGGCGGCCCTGGCCGGGCCCGGCGTCGAGGACGATCGTGCCGGTCTCGGCGATCGTCACGGCGCAGCCGGTGAGCACGCCGCCCGCCGCGTCCAGCTCGTCGACGGTCAGCGGTGGCTCGTCGGTGAGCCACTCGACCCCGTCCACGTGCCAGTCGCGCGGCAGGCCCGGCGGCGCGATCATCGACCGCGGTGCCCGCTGCCGCAGGGCTTCCGCGATGGCGGCGGGCAGCCCGTCCTCGTCGACGCGGCGGACTTCGGCGCGGTAGTCGGCGATGCGCTCCGCCGCCAGCTCCACGACGTCCGGGTACTCCCGCGTCGTCGCGTACTCGCGGGGCACCGGGCCTGGCGCAGGCCGGTCACGCAACGCGGTGCGCACGCGCGCCAGTATTTCCGCTCGGGGGTCAGCCACGGTTGTTCCTCCACCAGCTACGGAAGCTTTCCCGCGCGGGCAGCGGCGCGTCCCGCGAGTCCGTCCACAGTGAACCCGGCCACGGCAGCTTCGTGACCTTCCCGCCGGGCACGAGGGACCGCGCGAGCGAACCGGCCTTCTGCGCGGCCTCGTACTTCCGCGGGTCGCCGAACACCTGGGCCAGCACCTTCATCGCGATCCGCTCCGGCGAGGCTTTCGGTTTCGCCGCAACGGTTTTCGCCCGCAGGTGGGTGAGCACCTCGGGGATGTCGATGCGGACGGGGCAGGCCTCGAAACACGCGCCGCACAACGAGGACGCGTACGGCAGGGACGCCGCCTGCTTGTCGTGCGGGTCGGCGACCAGCTGCGGGGTGAGGATCGCGCCGATCGGGCCGGGGTAGACCGAGCCGTACGCCTGCCCGCCCGTGCGCTCGTACACCGGGCACACGTTGAGGCAGGCCGAGCAGCGGATGCACCGCAGCGCCTGCCGCCCGACCGGGTCCGCGAGCGCCTCGGTCCGGCCGTTGTCCAGCAGCACCAGGTGGAACTCCTGCGGCCCGTCCCCTGGCGTGACACCCGTCCACACCGAGGTGTAGGGGTTCATCCGCTCCGCGGTGGACGAGCGCGGCAGCAGCTGCAGAAACACCTCCAGGTCGCGCCACGTCGGCACGAGCTTTTCCAGCCCCATCACGGTGATCAGCGTCCGCGGCAGGGTCAGGCACATGCGGCCGTTGCCCTCGGACTCGACGACCATGATCGAGCCGGTGTCGGCGACCGCGAAGTTCGCGCCCGAGACGGCGACCTTCGCGGTGAGGAACTTCTGCCGCAGGTGCTTGCGCGCGGCCTCGGCGAGGGCACGGGGCTCGGCGGGCAGATCGGCGGGCGCGCCCGGCATCTCGCGGCGGAAGATGTCGCGGATCTCCGCGCGGTTGCGGTGGATCGCGGGCACCAGGATGTGCGAGGGCCGGTCGTGGCCCAGCTGCACGATCACCTCGGCGAGGTCGGTCTCGATCGCCGTGACCCCGCCCGCTTCGAGCGCCTCGTTGAGCCCGATCTCGGCGGTGGCCATGGACTTGACCTTGACGACCTCGTGCGTGCCGGCCTCGCGGGCGAGCCGGAGCACGATCTCGTTGGCCTCCGCCGCGTCCCGCGCCCAGTGCACGACGCCGCCGCGCGCGGTGACCGCCGCTTCCAGCCGCTCCAGGTACGTGTCGAGGTGGGCGAGCACGTCGTTCTTGATCGCCTCGCCCGCCCGGCGCAGTTCCTCCCAGTCGGGCACCTCGGCGACGGTCCGGGCGCGCTTGTCGCGGATGGTGTGCGTGGCGTGGCGGAGGTTGCGGCGCAGCTGCGAGTCCGCGAGCGCCTCGTGCGCGGCCTTGGGGAAAGCGGGGACGCCCAGCCACGTCACCGGGTTGCGAGCCACGGTTCCTCCTCCGTCGACGCCAGGATGTCGGCCAGGTGCACGGTGCGCACCCCGGTCCGCAGCCGGGACAGCCCGCCGCCGATGTGCATCAGGCACGAGTTGTCGCCCGCCGTCAGCACCTCGGCGCCGGTGTCGAGCACGTTGCTCATCTTGTCGCCGAGCATCGCCGTGGACGTCTCGGAGTTCTTCAGCGCGAACGTGCCGCCGAAGCCGCAGCACGACTCGGCGGCGGGCAGCTCGACCAGGTCGAGGCCCTTCACCTCGCGCAGGAGCTTGAGCGGCTTCTCCCCCACGCCGAGCATCCGCAGCGAGTGGCACGTCGGGTGGTAGGTGACGCGGTGCGGGAAGTAGGCCCCCACGTCGGTCACCCCGAGCACGTCGACGAGGAACTCGGACAGCTCGTACATCCGCGGCGGGAGATCGCTTTCCAGCAGCTTCGGGTAGATGTCGCGCACCATCGCCGCACACGAGCCGGAGGGCGCGACGACGGCGTCGTAGCCCGCGAACGCCTCCCCCAGCCGCCGCGCCAGCGGCACCGTCTCGTCCCGGTAGCCGGTGTTGAAGTGCATCTGCCCGCAGCACGTCTGCGCGAGCGGGAAGTCCACCGCGCAGCCGAGCCGCTCCAGCAGGCGCACCACCGACTGGCACGTGTCCGGGAACAGGGTGTCCCCCAGGCACGTCGCGAAGAGCGCAACCCTGAGCGTCATAGATGCAACACTAGTGGCCGTTTCGGTCTACGGCACCGCCGGTCCGGTGTACCCGCACGGGCAGCGAGGCCCAGCCACGCAGCGTGTTGTTGAGGTGACGGCGCGGCGGGCCGGCGAGCTCGAGGCGCGCCACCCGTGCCGCCAGCGCCGTGACCAGCGCTTCCGCCTCCAGCCGGGCCACGTGCTGGCCCACGCACTGGTGCAGGCCCATGCCGAAGCCGACGTGCCCGGAGGGGTCGCGCGACAGGTCGAAGGCGTCCGGCCCGGTCCACCGCCGCGGGTCCCGGTTCGCGGCGCCGAGGAACATCAGGATCTTGTCGCCGGCGGGGATCGGCACGCCCCCGACCTCCAGGTCTCGGGTGGCGGTGCGGAAGAACGTCTGCACCGGGGACTCCCACCGCACCGCCTCGTCGAACGCCACGCGGGCCAGCGACGGCTGCTCCCGCAACCGCCGCCACTGCTCCGGATGGGTGGCGAACGCGTACAGCAGCGCGGCGATCCCGTGCACCGTGGTGTCGACCCCGGCCGTCAGCAGCGAGCGGACGACGAGCGGCGCCTGCTCGGAGGTGATGTCGCCGTGGTCGGCCGCGGCCCAGATGCGGGCGCCGAAGCCGTCCGGTGAAAGCGCTTCCCTGGCGCACTGCGCGTTGACCCACGCCGACAGCTCCGCCACGCGCGGCTCCCCCTTCGCGACGAATTCGTTGTGCGGGCCGAACGCGTTGAACGCGTGGTCCCCGTAGGGCAGCAGGTGCTCGCGGCCCTCCTTCCCGATGCCGACGGCGTCGGGGAACACCCGCAGCGGGAACGCCTGCGCGAGCGCGGGCACGGCGTCGAACTCGTCCTCGGCCAGCACGTCGTCGACGAGGCGCTCGGCGTCGGCGAACCACGCGTCACGCAGCTTCCGCAGCGCACGCGGGCCGAGGATCTTCGACAGCACCGCGCGGGGCGCGTCGTGGTGCGGCGGGTCGGCTTCGAGCAGCAGGCTCGGCGGGCGCCACGGCTTCTCCACGCGGAAGTTCGCCAGCCCCACCCCGGCGCCGGACTCGAAGCCCTGCCAGTCGGTGAGCGCGGCGTGCACCTCGGCGTAGCGGGCCAGCGCGTGGACGCCGTAGCGCTCCAGGTACGTCACCGCCCCCGCCTCGCGCAGCTTTTCGTGCAGCGGCAAGGGGTTTTCGAGCACCTCGGGACTGAACGGGTCGAGCATGGCTGGCTCCTTCACAGGTCGAGCACGAGGCGGTCGGTGAGGGCGCGGGAGACGCACGGGAACAGGCAGTCCCCGGCGGCCCGCTCGGCGTCGTCGAGGATCGAGTCGCGGTGGTCCGGCACGCCGTCGAGCACCGCGGTCTCACACGTGCCGCACACCCCTTGGCGGCACGAGGACAGCACCGCCGCCCCCGCCGCGGTGACGGCTTCGAGCACCGACTGTCCCGGCGCGACGGTGACCGTGCGGCCGGTCCTCGCCAGCGTCACCTCGAACGGCTCGCCGCGGGTGCCGGATTCGCGCAGCACGAAGCGTTCCGTGCGCAGCCGCCCGGCGGGCCACCCGGCGCACCGCGCTTCGACCGCGGCGAGCAGGGGCTCCGGGCCGCAGCAGTAGACCTTCGTGTCGGGAGTGGTGTCGAGCCACGTGTCCAGGTCGAGCAGCCCGTACTCGTCCTGCGGGCACACGGTGACGCGCTCGCCGTAACGCGCCAGTTCGTCCAGGAACGCCATGGACCGCCGCGCGCGGCCGCCGTAGAGCAGCCGCCAGTCCGCACCGATCAGCTCGGCCTGGTACAGCATCGGCAGCAACGGCGTGATCCCGATACCGCCCGCGACGAACAGGTACCGCCGCGACGGCACGAGCGGGAAGTTGTTGCGCGGCCCGCCGATTCCCACAGTGTCGCCGACAGCCAGCCGGTCGTGCACGTACGCCGAGCCGCCCCGGCTCTCGGGTTCCCGCAGCACGCCGATCCGGTACGTCGACGGGTCCCACCGGTCACCGCACAGCGAGTACTGGCGCACCAGCCCGCCCGGCAGGACCAGGTCCACGTGCGCGCCCGGGGTCCAGTCCGGCAGCCTGCGTCCCTGCGGGTCGGCCAGCGTCAGCGCCACGACCCCTTCGGCCACGGGCGTCTTGGCGACCACCCGTACCTCGACCATCGTCATCGATGCTCCTCGCGGAAGACGGAATGGCCCGAGGATGACGAGTGCGTGCGGGGCGCCTACACCCGATTCTCACTGAGTGAGAGAGCGGGCGATGCCGAGCGCCGTGGCCCGCAGCGCCGGGATCGTGGCGCGCGCGTTGTCGTCGTTGGGCACCACGACCCCGAGCGCGGCCACGACGGCACCGCCCGGTCCCCGCACCGGCACGGCGACGCCGGTCGCCCGTTCGTCGATGTAGCCGGGGCAGAGGGCGTACCCGTCGCGGCGGATGTCGGCGAGCCGGGCCCGCAGCACCTTGGGGTCCGTCACGGTGAACCGGGTGTACGCGGGCAGCGGCCCGCTGAGCACCCGCTCCTGCAGTTCGGCGGGCGCGTGCGCGAGCAGGACTTCGCCGGAGGACGACGCGTGCAGCGGCAACCGCCCGGCGATGCGCGTCAGGTTGATCACCGCGTGCCGCGCGGACAGCCGTTCGAGGAACAGCACCTCGTCGCCGTCGAGCACGGCGAGCTGGGTGTGGTGGCGGACGACGGCGTGCAAGTCCTCCAGGTACGGCATCGCGGCCTCGCGCAGCGGCAACGTCGGCGACGCGCGGGAGGCCAGCTCCCACAGCCGCACGCCGATGCGCACCTTGCGGTCGGCGTCGCGTTGCAGCCAGCCGTAGCCCACGAGCCGCTCCACCAGCCGCGAGGCCGTCGCCACGTGCAGGTCCGCCCTGCGTGCCAGCTCGGACACGCCCAGCGCGGGCGTGTCCGGCCCGAACACCTCGATGATCCGCACGATCCGCCCGAGCACCGACTCCTTCGTCACCCCACCAGTGTGGGCCTTGTCAGCCCGGTACCACCCGAGAATGATCGTTCCATGGACGTGGTCGAGTTCAAGCCGGAACGCGAGCAGTACGCCTGGACCTTCGGCGGGGTCGAGCCGGTCATGCGGGTCGCGCCCGGCACCGCGCTGCGGCTGTGGACCGAGGACGCGTTCAGCGGCAGGCTCACCAGCCCGCACGACCTGCCGAGCGAGCACCTCGACATGAGCGAGGTGAACCCGCAGACCGGCCCGTTCTACGTCGAAGGTGCCCAGCCTGGCGACACGCTGGCGCTGCACTTCGTCGACCTGGAGCCGGCCCGCGACTGGGGCGCTTCGGCGACCATCCCGTTCTTCGGCGCGCTCACCGGCACCGACCGCACGGCGCTGCTGCACGACCCCCTGCCCGAGCGGACGTGGATCTACCAGCTCGACCGCGACCGCGACGTCGTGGTGTTCGAGGCGCTGCGGGGCGAGTTCCGGGTGGACCTGCCGGTCGCACCGATGCTGGGCACCGTCGGCGTCGCCCCGACCGGGCGCGAGGTCCGCACGTCGATCGTGCCGGACATGTTCGGCGGCAACATGGACACGCCCGAGATGCGTGCGGGCGCGACGTGTTTCCTCGGCGTGAACGTGGAAGGCGCGTTGTTCTCCGTCGGCGACGGGCACTACCGGCAGGGCGAGGGCGAGTCGTGCGGGACGGCCGTCGAGGGCGCGATGAACGTGACCCTGATCGTCGAGCTGATCAAGGGCGGGGCCCCGGCGTGGCCCCGCATCGAGCAGGACTCGCACTACGTCGTGGTCGGCTCGTCCCGCCCGCTGGAGGACGCGTGGCGCGCGAGCCAGGTCGGGATGATCGACTGGCTGCACGAGCTGTACGGCCTCGACCGGCTCGACGCCTACCAGCTGCTGACGCAGGTCAGCGAGTCCCCGCTGGCGAACGTGGTGGACGCGAACTACAGCGCGGTCACCAAGGTAGCCAAGCGGTTCCTGCCGCCGGGCGAGGCGTTCGGCGGGATGCACCGGTACCTCCGTGAACAGGCCGCGGCGTTGTAAGGAGACACATGGACCTCCGACTGGCGGGCCTGAAGGCCCTCGTGACGGGCGGCACCAAGGGGATCGGCCGGGCGATCGTCGGCCAGCTGGCGGACGAGGGCGCGGCGGTGGCGTTCTGCGCGCGGACCGAGTCGGAGGTGGAGGTCACGGTCGGCGAGCTGACCGCCGCCGGGGCCACGGTGCTCGGCGGGGCGCTGGACGTCGCCGACGGCCCGTCGCTCGCCGCGTGGGTCGCCGACGCGGCGGCGTCGCTGGGCGGGCTCGACGTCGTGGTGACCAACGTCAGCGCGCTGGCCATCGGTCCCGGCGAGGAGAACTGGCGGGCGAGCTTCGACGTCGACCTGATGCACACCGTCCGGACCGTGGAAGCCGCGATGCCGTTCCTGGAGCGGAGCACCGCACCGTCCATTGTGGTCGTTTCGAGCGTGTCGGCGCGGGAGATCGACTTCGCCGCCGCGGCCTACGGCACGATGAAGGCCGCGCTGGTGCACTACGCACAGGCGAAGGCGTACGAGCTGGCGGGCAAGGGAATCCGCGTCAACAGCGTCTGCCCCGGCAACACGTTCTTCGAGGGCGGCGTGTGGGAACGGATCCAGCACGGCGACCCGAAACTGTACGGCGAGGCACTGGGCCTCAACCCCACCGGCCGGATGGCCACTCCCGAGGAGGTTGCCTACGCCGTGACGATGCTCGCCAGCCCGCGCGCGTCGTTCATCACGGGCACGAACCTCGTGGTCGACGGGGCGCTCACCCGGGGAGTGCAGCTGTAGCCGCCTGGTCGTCGTCGCGGACGGTCAGGTGCGCGAAGTCCTGTCCCACCACGGCGTTCACCGGGCTGACCACGAACACCTTGTACGCGGTGGCGGCGTTCGCCTCGGCGACGGTGTTCCCCACGACCGGGATGGTGACCGGCACGCTGAGCCGTCCCGGCGGGACCACCACCTGCCGCGCGGAGTTGACGACCTGCGTGCCCGTGCCCGCCAGCGCCTGCACCGACACGGTCACCGGTTCCCGGCTGCGTTCCGACAGGCTCACGGTCATCGTCGCCGAACCCGCGCCTTCGTCCACTGTGGAGTCACTGATCGTCACCTGCGGCAGCCGGCTCGGGCCGCCCTGCCCCGGGGCGAAGTTCTGGAACGCCACGTCCGACAGGAACACCCCACCGGACGGGCTGGCGGTCGAGATCACGATCTTCCGGAGGTCGCGCGTGTTGACGTGCTTCAGCTGGGCGAGCGGCCACCGCACCGTCCGCAGCCAGGTCTTCGGCAGCAGCGTGCCCGAACCCGGCAGCGGGGTCAGGGCGTCGCCGAGGCTCGACAGCGTCGCGGATTGAGACCGTCCCGCCCCGTCGACCACGGTGAGCGTCAGGTCGGCTGGCGCGTTCGCGTCGTCCAGCGCCGCCCGCACGGTCAGCGCGTCGTAACCGGCCATTGTGGACCGTGGCACGGCGATGCTCATCGACGACGGCGTGGTCCACGACAGGTGGAGCAGCGGCGTCGCCGTCACGTTCGGCCCGTAGTTGGCCGGGGTGAACGACGGGAACCGCGCCGTGGCCGTGGACGCGGTGCACGACGGCAGCCCGCTCTGCGGCGACCGCCCCGCCATGCTCGCGCAGTACTGGCCGAACGGCGCGCTCACGTTCGCCGCGGGCCCCTGCAACGGGGCGACGTCCAGCCGCCGCGGCGCCTGCGTCTCCTGCAGCACGGTCGCGGCGCCGACCTTCGCGGTACCGCCGTCGAACAGCGGGGAGAACGCCGCCTCGTGCCCCATCACGAGGCGGAAGAAGCCCGCGATGTAGTCGACGCCCACCTGGTACTGCTCGGCGGCGGACAGCCGTGTGGTGGCCGGCGCGTTCATCCCGCACGTCGGGTCGTCCTGGTTGCCCCAGTCGTCGTTCGCGGGCGCGACCGCGACGCCCGGCGTCCACTCGGTGTTGAAGAAGTTGTGGTCGGCGCCCATCACCATGACGGACGCGCGGAACACCCCGTCGCCGGGGTCGGCGTAGCGGCTGTCGTCGTAGAAGTGCTGCCCCTGCTGGTTCGACACGTCGCCGTCGCAGTACGGCAGCACCACCGCCATCGGCACGTCCGGCAGCGTCTCGCGGCCGAAGTCGATCGGCGCCAGCGGCAGCACGGCACGCACGCCGTACGGGTGCGGACGGGCCGCGTTGAGCAGCGCCGCCTTGACCACGCCCTCACCGCCCCGCGAATGCCCCATCAGCCCCACATCGGACAGGTCGAGCTTGCCCCGCAACAGCGGGCTCATTCCCTTGGCACGCCCGGAGTCCGCCTGCGCGAGCAGGTCGAGGTGATCGAGCACGAGCTGTCCGCGCGCGGTGGTCCCGGCGTCCTCGCTGTACGGGTTGTCCTGCGCGTTGACACCGTCGGCGCTGATCGACACGACGACGTACCCGTGGCTCGCGAGCACCTGCGCCGACTGGTCGTAACCGCGGTAGCTCGGGATCGGCTGGAACCCTTCCACACAGGGCCAGTGCGTGTTGTCCGTGGCCCGCGTCGCCGGGTTGTAGCAGGCGGAATGGCGGCCGTGCAGGAACAGCACGACCGGCCGCGGACCCGGTGCGGAGGGCACCCACACCGCCGCGCGTTCCTCGACGACCCGGTTACCGAGCCCGGGCAGCGTCAGCGCGCTGTCCCCGAAGTCGTAGTCCGCGCGGCTCACGGCGTACCGGCCGGGCGCGGACGGATCGGCGGGCACCGGGTTGCCCGGCCGCGGTTTCGTCCCGTGCGCCGGGCCGCTCCGCTCGGTGCCCGCGACCTGACCGTTCCACGCGAGCTGCACCGACGACGGGTGTGCCGCCGCCGGGTCCTCCGTGACGACGGTGAGGGTGCGGCCGTCCGGGGACTGCCGTGCGACGCCGACGGAGTTGCCGTCCACGGCCAGTTCCGGCAACGCGTCGCGCGCCTCCAGCTGGTCCGGCAACCGCAGGGTCACCTGGTAGCCACCGGCCACCGGCGTGACCGACCACGGCTGTGCGGCCTGCGCCGGCGCGAGCCCGGCACCGGCCAGCAGTACGGGCAGCAGCAAACCGGGCAGCAGCGTTCGGCGCATGAGCACTCCTGACGGGGAAAGACGGGGCCCGCGATCGCGGGCCGCAAGATCACCCTAAGCAAACCGTTGCCACGAAACAAGTTTCGGCCGAATGGCCTAATGGCCATCCGTCCGATGTGGAAATCTGTTCGTAAGGCGGCGAAACTCCCCCGTAACGAACGGCACCTAGCGTTCCGCCTCGGCCCACTCCGGTGAGAAATGAGGCGCTGCAGTGAATTCCGCGAAACTGTCCCGGCGCAGGGTGCTCGGCACCGCGGTCGCCGGCACCGCACTGACACTGGCACCCGGCACCGCGGCGGCGGACCCGGCAGCACTGCTGCCCACCCCCGGGCAGCTCCCGCACCGGCCCCGGCTCGTGGACTACGAGATCCTCGAACTGGCCACGATGCTGCGCACCGGCCGCACGTCGAGCGTGGAACTGACGCGCGCCTACCTGGACCGCATCGCGAAGCTCAACGGCCCGTTCGAGGTCTACGGCAACAACGGCCTGTACAACGCCTTCGTGCGCATCGACACCGAGGGCGCGCTCGCCGCCGCGAGAGCCGCCGACCAGCGCATCGCCGGTTTCCGCAGGCACGGCGGCGCACTTTCCCCGCTGTGCGGGATTCCCATGGGTATCAAGGACTCCATCGGCATCAAGGGCCTGGCCGCACAGGACGGCAGTACCGCGTTCGCCGGCAACAAGGCGCTCCAGGACGCCACGGCCGTCGCGCGGTTGCGTGCCGCGGGTGTGGTGTTGCTGGGCGCCACGATCTGCTCGGCCTTCTCCGGCTCGATCACGGGGACGTTCGCGGGCAACGCGTGGAACCCCGACTACGTCCCCGGCGGTTCCAGCCAGGGTTCCGGGGTGGCCCCCGTCGCACGGCTCGCGGCGGCGTGCCTCGGGGAGGAGACGGGCGGCAGCATCATGTGCCCGTCGGCGGCGAACGGTGCCAGCGGCATCAAGCCGTCGCTGGGCACGGTGTCCGTCGCCGGGCTCATGCCGCTGTCCCCCGGCTACGACGTGCTCGGCCCGATCTCACGCTCGGCGCGGGACTCCGCGGTGATCCTGAGCACCATCCTCGGGCCGGACGGTGTGAACGACCCGCAGACCCTCTCGGCCCCGATCCCGTTCCCCGCCATCCCCACCGCCCCGCGCCTCGCACGCAGGCCGTTGCAGGGCCTGACGATCGGGATCCCGCAGACGGACTGGATGAACGTCGGCGGGAGCATCAAGGTGGGGGTGTCCCCGCAGGCCACCTACGGCGCGGGCCACCTGCAGGTGTTCCAGCGCCTGGTGTCGCAGCTGGAGGGCCTGGGCGCCCGCGTGATCCAGTTCCGCGGCCTGGACATGACCGACCCCGCCCAGAACCCGTACTACTCCTCGGCCGACGTACTGGCCACTGTGGACGGTTCTCCGGTGTCGCCGTCCGCGGCGGTGGTCAACGCCAACCGGTACGAAGTCCGTTACGTCGCCGCGATCGCCGAGTTCTGCGCGAGCGGGATCCCGCCCGAGGCGGTCGCCACGCTGACGAACCAGTACGGCCGCCGCGCCCCCGGCGAGTCGGCGCCCAGTTTCGCCAGCGCCGACCGGTTCAACGGCGGCATCCCCGCTTCCGCGCGGTACGAGGGCGAGCGACGACGGCGGACCCTGATCGCCAACTACACCAAGGCACTGCGTGACGCGGGCGTGGATTTCATGCTCGTGCTGACCCTCGGCGACGTGATCGGCAAACGCTCCGGTGGCACGGGCTTCCCCGTGTTCCGCGCGTACTACCAGGTGCCCAACGCGCTCGGCTGGCCGATGGTCAGCTTCCCCGCCGGCTACGTCCAGGGCCTGCCCGTCTCGGCGCAGTTCTGGGGGCCGCGGTTCTCCGAACCGGAGATCGTCCAGGCGATGATCGACTACCAGTCCCGTTTCCCCGAGTACCACTCGGCCGCTCCCGCCGACCCGGAGCCCGCAGCCGCGAAGATCGCCCCGATGGCGGTGCCGGACGAGGGGCCGTCGAACGACCCGGTGCTCGGTGAGCAGGCCGTGCGGGAGGCGTTGACCCGATGAGCGTCGAAGAACCGGCCCGTTTCCTCACCGTCGGCTTCGGCACCCCCGTCGCGATCGGCTTCCTGCCGCAGGCCCCGACCGGCGAGGAGGGCGAGCTGCTGACCGTGGGGTGGGGCGCGAAGCTCGGCACGTCGTTCCTGCCGTACGACCCCGAGGACGAAGAGGTCGGCCCGGCCTGAGCGGGTCACAGCAACGCGCGCAGCCTCGTCAGCGCGCGGTGCTGCGCCACCCGCACCTGCCCGGTCGTCAGCCCCAGCACGAGTGCCGTGTCGGTCGCCGACAGCCCGGTCGCGACGCGCAGCAGCATGATGTCGCGGTCCAGCGGCGGCAACACCGGCAGCAGGCCCACCAGGTCGTCGGCCACATCGGGCTTCCCGCCCGGCGCGAGGTCGTCGACCGTGCGCACGAGCACGCGGTAGAGCAGCCGCAGGAAGGGCCCGCCGGTGTAGCCGGGCACCGCGGTCAGCACCGCGCGCCCGGCTTCCGCGGCCACCTCGTCGGCGAGCCGGTACGAATCGCCGCGCCGTCCCAGCCGCGCGCGGCAGTACCGCACGAGCAGGGGCCCGACCGCCGCGAGCAGCTCACCGACGCGCTCGGGCTCCCCCGTCGCCGCCCCGCGGGCCAGCCGGTCCAGCACCGGCCCACGGGGCATCGACGGCGGTACCTGCTGACCCGTCGCCTGCCCGTCCACGCTCAGGCGTCGGCCAGCGCGATCACGCTGAACAACGCGCCCTGCGAATCGGTGAGCACGGTGAAGCGGCCGACCGGGACCTCGGTCGGCGGCACCACGATCCGCCCGCCGAGCTCGCTCACGCGCGCCACGGCGTCGTCGGCGTCCGGAACGGCGAAGTAGACCATCCAGTGGTCGGGGACGTCGGCGGGCCAGCGCTCGTCCATCACCATCATCCCGGCGACCCTGGCCTCGCCGAGCCGCCACACGTCGTAGTCCGGCTGCGCCTCCCGCCGCCAGCCGAACACGGACTGGTAGAAGGCGATCTCGGCGTCCCGGTGCCGGGTGGTCAGCTCGTTCCAGCACAACGCGCCCGGCTCGTTCACCAGCTCCGCCCCGGCGAACCCCCGCGGCTGCCACACACCGAACGCGGCACCGGCCGCGTCGGCGAACAGCGCCATCCGCCCCGTCGAGGGGATGTCCATGGGCTCGACGAGCGCCTGGCCGCCCGCCGCCGTCACCGCCTTGACCGCGATGTCCGCGTCGGCCACCGACACGTAGGTGGTCCAGTTCGGCGGCACCTCCGGCGCCGGGACCGGCCCCAGTCCCGCGACCGGCCGCCCCCGCAGCTCACACATCCGGTAGCCGCCGAACTCGGCGCCCTGGTCCACCGCCGTCCACCCGAACAGCTCCCCGTAGAACCGCGCCGCCCCTTCGACGTCGGTCGTGCCCAGATCCACCCAGCACGGCGTGCCCGGTTCGTAGTCCGTCCGCTCCACGCTGCAGCACCTCTTCCGACTCCGCATGCCCTCCTCCCCGAGAATCTCCTCCCCGGCCGCCTCCCGGTTAGGGCCGAAAGCCCTCTCCTGGGACCCGAAAGTTCCACAGTGGACTGACCGGGTGGCCCGGAAGCGTGGCACGACAGCGGGAAGTAACACCAAGTTCGTCCATCCGGTGACTTGCCGCTGACGGCGCCGAGTTCCTACCCTCTACCGAGGGTGATGGACATGACACGTGAAGTGATGCTCGATCTGCTGCCCGCGCTGCTGCGGCGCGCGGTCCGGGTGGTGCCCGCGGAGGAGGACGAGGACTCCGGTGCCCCGCGGCACGCCGGGCTGGCCAGGCTGGCCGAGAACGGCCTGCTGCACCGGCTCGCGCCGGGGTACTACGCGCTCGTGCCGACCGATCGGATCGGCCAGGACTGGCAGCCCGACCTCGAATCGGCGGCGTGGGGCATCGCCGCGGCCGACGACGGCCCGCGCTCCGTGGCGCTGATGGGCCTGTCCGCCGCCCGTGCGCACGGCGCGCTGGCGGACTCCCCCGGTGCCGCCGTCATCGCCACCACCCGCAACCGGCCGACGCTGCGCTTCACCGACCGCGACGCCACCGTGTCCTTCGTCCGCCGCGACCCGCGCCGCCTCAAGATCGAACGGCACACGAGCACACTGGGCAACGGCTGGGTCACCACCGTCGAACAGACCCTGCTCGACCTGGCCGCGTACCCGCAGCTGGGCGGCAGGCCCGACCTGGCCGACCAGGCGGTCACCGGGCTGATCGACAAGGCCGACCCGCACGTGCTCTACAGCCTCGCGAGCGCCCAGCGCAGGCTCGGCGCGCTCGACAGGATCCTGCTCCAGGTGTGACCACACCCCGCCCGCCGCGATCTACAGTGGCAGGGTGGTGAGGATCAGCAGCGGGGAACTGCGGGGCACGACCGGCGAGTCGGGGCTGCACGTGTTCCGCGGAGTGCCGTACGCGCGGGCGGACCGCTTCGCGCCGCCGGAACCCGTCGAGCCGTGGGCCGGTGTCCGGGACGCAACCCGGCACGGGCCGATCAGCCCGCAACCACCGGTCCGGCCCGAGTCCGTCATGGGCGTGCCGGAAGAGCACGAGCAGAGCGAGGACTGCCTCAACCTCACCGTCGTCACCCCGGGTACCGACGACCGGAAGCGGCCCGTGCTGGTCTGGCTGCACGGCGGCGCGTACGTCACCGGCGCCTCGTCCTTCGCCTGCTACGACGGGCAACGGCTCGCCGCCGAGGGCGACGTGGTGGTCGTCGGGGTGAACTATCGACTGGGCGCGCTGGGCTACCTGAAACTCGACGGGGTCTCCCCTGGCAACCTCGGGCTGCTGGACCAGCTGGCGGCGTTGCGCTGGGTGCGTGACAACATCGCGCACTTCGGCGGCGATCCCGAGCAGGTCACGGTGTTCGGGCAGTCCGCGGGCGCGCACTCGATCGCCTGCCTGCTCGCCGCCCCGGCCGCCGACGGGTTGTTCCGCAGGGCCGTCCTGCAGAGCGCGCCGATGGCGCTCAAACCGCTGACCCCGGCGGGCGCGGCCCGCGTCGGGCGCTACTTCACCGCCGCGCTGGGCACCGATCCCCGCACCGCGAGCGTGGCGGAGATCCTCCAGGCGCAGCAACGGGTCATCGTGCGCGCCGCTGGTCCCGGCGGGCTGTACTCCGTGCCGCCGTTCCGCCCCGCCGCGGCGGCCGACCCGCTGCCCCCGGCCGCGTCGATGGTGCGCCGGGCCCGTGAGGTCGACGTCATCATCGGTACCACCAGCGCCGAGATGAACACCTTCCTCAACGGCAAACTGGGGATCACGCAGCTCGAAGCGCTCCCGTTCGTCGGGCGCCGGGGCGTGGCCGCGGCGAAGGCGGGGATCACGCGCTGGATGTTCGACGCCCCTTCGCGCCGCCTCGCCGACGCGCTGGCCGCGGCGGGCGGCCGCGTGTTCACCTACCGGTTCGACTGGCACGCCCCGGCGTCCACCTACGGCGCATGCCACTGCATCGAACTGCCGTTCCTGTTGGGGGACCGGGAATCCTGGGCCGCGGCGCCCATGCTCGCCGGCACGGAATGGGACGAAATGGCGCAACTGGGGCGGAAACTCCGCTCCGCGTGGCTGGAGTTCGCGAAGACGGGCGAGCCTTTGCCGGAGTGGCAACGGCATTCGCCCGGTGCGGCACCGGGGATGAGGTGGGTGGAAATTGGTCCGGACCTGCGGGCTCGCCGCACCCCGGTCGCCGGAGTAGGGTGAGGCGGGTCCTGTCCCCCACCGCACAGGGGCGTGCCCCATGGGATCTTCCGTCCGCTGGCTCCAGGTCGTGCTCGCGATCGTGCTGGGCGGCGCGTTCGCCGCGGCGGGCACCTCGCACGCGCAGGGGCTGACGCCGCGCCAGCAGGCGGGGCAGCGGGTGGTCTACTCCTACGCGGGGCTCACGCCGCCGCAGTCCCTGCTGGACCGGATCCGGGCCGGTGAGGCCGCCGGGGTGATCTTCTTCGGCGAGAACGTCCAGAGCACCCAGCAGATCGCCGCGGTCGTCAAGCAGCTCCAGGACGCCAACGCGCAGAGCCCGGTCAAGGCCCCGCTGCTGCTGATGACCGACCAGGAGGGCGGCCAGGTACGGCGCCTGCCCGGCGAGCCGGCGCTGTCGGAGAAGCAGATCGGGCAGTCGGCGGATCCGGTGGCGGCCGCGACGCAGGCGGGCACCGGCGCGGCCCGCACGCTCGCGGGCGTCGGCATGAACGTCAACCTCGCCCCGGTGCTCGACGTGTACCGCACCGAGGGCGACTTCCTGGACCACTACGGCCGTTCGTACAGCAAGGACCCCGCCGTGGTGGGCAACCTGGGCAAGGCGTTCATCACGGCGCAGCAACAGGCTCGCGTCGCCGCGACGGCCAAGCACTTCCCCGGCCTCGGCGCGGCGGCCCGCGACCAGAACACCGACACCGACCCGGTCACCCTCGACGTGCCGCTGAACACCCTGCGCACGGTGGACGAAGCCCCTTACCCGGCGGCGATTTCCGCCGGGGTCAAGCTCGTCATGGTCTCGTGGGCGACGTACCCGGCGCTCGACACCACCCACCCGGCGGGGCTGTCGGCGACGGTCGTCCGGCAGGAACTGCGGCAGCGCCTCGGTTTCACCGGCGTCACGGTCACCGACGCGCTGGAAGCGGGCTCGCTGCGGGCTTTCGGCGACACGGGTCAGCGCGCGGTGGCCGCCGCGGCCGCCGGGATGGACCTCATCCTGTGCTCCGCGCGCGACACCACGCAGGGCGACCAGGCGGCGGACGCACTCGCCGCCGCCGTCCAGTCCGGCCGGCTCGACCCGGCCGATTTCACCGCGGCCGCCGATCGCGTCACCGCACTCCGCACGAGCCTCTGACGGCTACTCGCCCTCCGCCGGCACCGCCGCAGCCCGCAAGCCACGCGGTCGGCTACTCGCCGCGCTCCTGCTGCTCGGCGAGGAACCGCTCGAACTCCGCCCCCAGCTCCTCCGCGGTCGGCATCTCGACCTCGTCGGCCAGCAGGTTCTTCCGGTCCATCGCCTCGACGAACGTGTCGTACTGCTGCTCCAGCGCCCGCACGACCTCGGCGACCTCCGCGGACTCGGCCACCTGGCGCTCGATCTCGGCGTCGGTGCGGCGCGCGGACTCCACGAGCGCCTCGTCCGGGATCGACAGCCCCGTGATCCGCGAGATCGAGCCGAGCAGCGTCACCCCGGCCGCCGGGTACCGCGACTGCGCCAGGTAGTGCGGCACGTGGGCGGCGAAACCCACCGCGTCGCGCCCGCTCTCCCCCAGCCGGAACTCCGTGAGACCGGCGGCGCTGCCCGGCACCTGCAGCCGGTTGAGCACCTGCTGGTACTCCCCGATCAGCTCCACACGCGTCGCGTGCGCGGTCACCCCGAGCGGCCGCGTGTGCGGGGCTCCCATCGGGATGCCCTGGTACGACACGACCATCCGCAGGTTCCACCGGTCCACGAGACTGCGCACCGCCGCGGCGTAGCGCTCCCACTCGTGGTCCGGCTCCGGGCCGGTCAGCAGCAGGAACGGCGTGCCGGCCTCGTCGTGGAACAGCTTCACCACGAGCTCCGGCGCGTCGAAGCTCTCCCAGTGGTCGGCGGCGAAGGTCATCATCGGCCGCCGGGCGCGGTAGTCGAGCAGCCGGTCCACGTCGAACCTCGCGGCGACGGTGTACTCCAGGCGCGATTCGAGGTGCTCGCTGACGGTCTTGCCGGCGAGCCCGGCGTCCACGAAGCCGTCGAGCTGGTGCAGCAGCACCGCGCCCGTCAGTTCGGGAAGCTCCGAGTCCACCTCGTAGAGCTCCTCCGGATCGAACACCATAGCCTCCTGCGTCGCCTCGGGCTGTCCTACTCCAGGATGAACGTATCGGGACGGTGGATTCATCCCGCGACGGGTAGGGGCCGGGCAACCCCCCTACCGAACCAAACCGCTGGGCCGGTCGGAGGAAAACCGGCCTTGTTGGCAGGCTGTGGTGATACTTTGGGATCCTCCCTGTCACGGCAGCCGCAGCCCGCGGCCGGTCCCGGGCACGCGGAGACCGCCGCGCACTTCCGGGGGTGTCGATGAATCTGGCGAACATGGCTCGGCGGCTCCTCGTCGAAATGGCGGCGGACTCCCTCGGCGATTTCCTGCCCTCCCTGTACGAAACCGCGCGGGTGGCCGCGCTGGCGCCCGCGCTCGCCGGCCACGACGGCAGAATTCGCCACCTCCTGGCCGAGCAGCGGCCCGACGGGAGCTGGAGCGGCCCCGGCGACTACGCCGTGCTGCCGACGCTTTCGGCGACCGACGCGTTGTTCGCCGAGCTGGCCAGGACCGGTGACCCCGAGGTCGGCCACGCGGTCCACCGCGGACTGACCGCGTTGTGGCGCATGCTGTCCGGTCCCGTGTCGCTGCCGGACACGGTGGCGGTCGAGCTGCTGGTGCCGTGGCTCGTGGCCGAGCTCAACGTGCGGCTGGCCGCGCTCGACGCCAGTCCCCTGCCGGGGCTGGACGCCTGGCGCGGCGGGCGGACGCTGCCGTGCCCGTCCGGCACGTACCCGGAAGTCCTGCTGCACCTCCGGGAAGCGGTCGAACAGGGCGCGGTGCTGCCCGAAAAACTCTGGCACTCGCTGGAAATGTTCGGCGCCGCCGCGGAAGGCCTGCCGTACGTGCAAGCGGGCCGCTTCGGCGTGGGCTGCTCGCCTGCGGCCACCGCCGCGTGGTTCGGCAGCGGTGCCAGCACGGCCAACCCGCACCCCGCCGTGCGGTACCTGGAACTGGTGCAGGCCCGGCACGGGGGCCCGGTGCCGGTCGCCGCGCCGCTCGACGTGTTCGAACGCGCCTGGGTGCTCGCGACGTTCACCGACGTGGGGCTGCCCGTGACGGTCCCGCCCGAGCTCGTGGACACCTTGCGCGGCGCGCTCGGCGAGACCGGTGCGCCGGGCGGTGCGGGTCTGCCGACCGACGCCGACGACACCTCGACCGCGCTGCACGCGCTGGCGAACCTCGGGGTTCCGTCCTCTTTGGACTGCCTGTGGCACTACCGGAACGGCGACCACTTCAGCACCTTCGCCGACGAGCGCACCCCGTCCGTCACCACGAACGCGCACGTGCTGCAGGCGTTCGCCGCCCAGCCGCAACCCGATCCGCGGGTCGCGGACGCCATGCTCGGCCTCGCCGCGTGGCTGCGCGAGCGCCAGCACCCCGACGGGAGCTGGACGGACAAGTGGCACGCCTCCCCGTACTACGCCACGCTGACGTGCGTCGTCGCGCTGGACGGCTTCGGCGAAAGTCGTGAGGCGATCGGGAAAGCGGTCCAGTGGGTGGTGGAGAACCAGCATCCCAACGGATCCTGGGGCTTCTGGGACGGCACGGCGGAGGAGACGGCGTACGCGGTGCAGATCCTGTTGCGGGCCAAGCTGAACCGGCTCGACCCGGTCATGGTGCGCGCGGCGGCGCGCGGTTGCGAGTACCTGCTCGGCGTGACCGGCGCCCCGTGCCCCCCGCTGTGGCACGACAAGGACCTCTACACCCCGGCCCGCATCATCCGGGCCGAGACCATCGCCGCGCTGCACGTCGCGCTCGGCAACCCCCGCGTCGCGGCCCGCCTGTCACGGGTGCGAGCCCACGACGCGGAACGGACCGCCGGATGAACCCCATCGAGTTCCGGCTCGTGTTCCGCACGCTGCCGTTCCTCGACGCGCACGCCGACGAGCCGGACGGCGTGCTGTGCCGGCGCACGGCACCGGAACCGCAGTACCTGGTGTGGGAGCCCGGGGCGATCGGGGAGCTGTTCCGCGCCGACGGCGAGCACGGCCACCCCGGCAGCCGGTCGTTCCGGCCGCTGCTCGGCCCGCGTTCCCTGCTGTGGCAGGAGGGTGAGCGGCACGCCGCCTACCGGCGCGTGCTCGGCACCCCGCTGCGCGGGCGGCGCCTGCAGGACTACCGCGCGATGATCGGCGCCACCGTGCACGCCGCGATCGACGACCTGCCCGCGGGCCGGGTGTTCGGCCTCGCGGACTGGACGCGCGGGCTCGCGCTGCGCGTCATGGCGACGATCGTGTTCGGGCGCGCCGACGACGAGCTGCTGGACCCGTTCGCGCGGTGGATGGACCGCGCGCTGGGTTCGCGCTACCGCACGCTGGCGTACCGCTACCTCCGCGGCGGGCTCCCGCTGCCCGGCCGGGAACTGGACGAGCGGCTGGTGCGCGCGGCGAGGGAGGCGGCCGCCGCCCGACCGTCCACTTTGGCCGGACGACTGCTGGCGGCGGACGGCCCGTTCGCCGACCTCGACGACGGCGAGCTGCGGGACCAGATCGTGTCCCTGCTCTTCGCCGGCCACGAGACGACGGCGTCGACGGCGGCGTGGGCGGTGTACTGGCTGGACCGGCACGAAGCCATCCGCGCGCGCGTGCTCGCTGAGCTCGCCGCCACCACCGACGACGGGTTCAGCACCGAGCAGGTCCCGCTGCTGCAGGCGGTGGTGCAGGAGACCCTGCGGATCACCCCTCCGGTCCCGGCCGCCGGCAACCGCGTGCTGTCCCGGGAATGCCCCCACAGCGGCGGGAAACTGCAGCCCGGCACCACCGTCACGCCGAGCATCTACCTCGCGCACCACCGCGCGGAGTCCCATCCCGACCCCCACCGGTTCGACCCGGACCGGTTCCTGCACGGCCGTGTGCCCGCCGACCGGTACTTCCCGTTCGGCGGCGGCACCCGGCACTGCCTCGGCAGCCAGCTGGGGCAGCTGGAGGTCCGCATGATCCTGGCCGCCCTGTTGCGCCGCCGCGAACTCCGGTGCGTCAACCCGAGGGCCGGGGTGCCGCAGTTGCGCGGGCACGCGATGGCGCCGTCGCCCCGGCTGCGCGTGGAAGTGCTGTCGTGCCTGGACTAGGTGTGCGGCCCTCGTGGCACGACGTCGTCGTCGTGCACCGGCTGCAGTTCCCGTTGCCCGTGAACTACGTCTGCTACGCGCTGTGGGGCTGCCTGTTCGCCGGCCCCGCGCTGCTGCGCACGCCCGCCGCCCTGCTGGCGGTCGCCGCCGACCTGTTGCTCATCGTCGCGCCACTGGCGCTGAACGTCGCGGTCGACATGGCGACGGATTCACAGCACGCGGACAAGGGTTACCTCGCGGGCGCGGCGGGCCGGATCGGGCGGTCCCGTGCACTGAACTGGTCGATCGCCGAACTCGCCGTGGCGTTCGCGGCCGTGGTGGCGATCGGCGTCGGCTGGGGCCGGTGGTGGCCGTTCGGCATCGCCGTCGTGACCGTGGCCGCGCAACTGCTGTACAACGTCGAACCGGCGCGGCTCAAGCGCCGCGGGCTGGCGGGTTCGGTCGCCTTCGGTGTCGCGTCGGTGGGCCTGCCGGTCCTGCTCGGATACACCGCCGTCGCTCCGGCCGTGCCCACGACGGTATGGCTGATCGTCGCGGGGGCGTCACTGATATCGGTCGGGCGGACGGTGTGGTGGGCCCTCCCCGACTACGACGCGGATGTGGCGAGCCGCATCGCCACCCCGACCGTCCGGTACGGACCGGCCCGCACGCTGGTCGTGGCCTGCGGGTTCGTCGTCGTGGGTCTGGTGCTGCTGGGCTGGGGCCTGTGGGCGCGCTACGGCGCGTGGGCCCTGCTCGGGCTCGCCCCGCACGGGGGGTTCCTCGCGCTGCTCGTGGCGCAGCTGCCCGCGACGCTGCGGGGCCACCCGCCTCGGGCGGGTTCGCAGCTCAGGCGCACGCTCCCGGTCGCGACACTGGGCGAAGTGCTGATCGCGCTGGTCCCGCTGCTGGCGGGCTAGTCGATCCAGACCTTGCGGCCGAGGCCTGCGTACATGTGGGCCAGCTCCGGGTTGCGGCCGAGGTCCTCGTCGGGGTCGGGGTTCCACAGCAGCACCGGCACCACGCCCGGCTCGACCAGTTCGAGCCCGCCGAACATCGCCGTCAGCTCGTCGCGTTCCCGCAACGTCACGTCCGGCGGCTGCCCGAACATCCGGCTGAACATGTCGAGTCCCTTGCGCAGCTGGGAATCCTCCGCGCAGTGCGACATGCCGACGTAGCTGCCCGCGGGCAGCGCGTCGACGTAGGAGTCGACCAGGGCCGCCGGGTCGTCGCTGTCGGGGAGGTACAGCAGCGTCTCGATGACCATCAGCGCGACCGGCTCGGTGAAGTCGATCAACGCGCGGGTCGCCGGGTCGGCCAGCACCGCCTCGCGGTCGCGGATGTCGGCCTGCAGGTACGCGACCTTGTCGTTGCCTTCGAGGATCCGGCGGCCGTCGGTCACCACTCCCGGGTCGAGGTCGACGTAGACCACGCGGCACTCCGGGTCGGCCCGCTGCGCGACCTTGTGCACGTGGCGCTGGGTGGGCACGCCGGAGCCCAGGTCGATGAACTGGCGGACCCCTTTGCCCAGCAGGTACCGGACCATCCGGCCGGTCAGGTTCCGCGAGGCGCGCACCAGGTACGGGATGTGCGGTGCGCACAGCTCGATGCGCTCCGCGTAGTCCTGGTCGTCCTGGCCGTGGTCGGTGCCCTCCAGCCAGAAGTCGTTCACCCGGGCGATGCTGGGGTACGTGCCGTCGAATCCAGGTGCTTCGGTAGGCGATGCCACTGCAGGTACGCCTCCTCGAGGTCCGCCTCCACCGAACGTGACTGATGATCAGTCACGCAGGTAGGCGATTCTACTGCGAATGGACGCGGTATGGCGCGTCTGGTCTCGCGGACTTCGCTAACCCACTGATCGAGGGAAAAGGTGCTTCGGTTGATCTGCGGTCAGTAACCCTATGCGACCAGCGCTTTCACCCGTTCAGCGGAGCGCGAGCCTGCGGATGTCCTCCGGCCCCACGCGACAGCATCCTCCCGCCAGATCAGCGCCCGCCACCCGATCGGGCAGAAAACGGGAGCGTCCTGTCCACCGGCGGGCAGTCGCGTCCCAGCCTTCGCCGCTGTTCGGGTACGCGATCACGGGCTTGCCGCTGACCTCCCGCGCGAGCGGGATCGCGCGGGCGGCGTCGTCGGGGTCGCAGCAGTTCACGCCGACCGCCACGACGTCGTCCCGCCCGGCGGCCACCGCGAACGCCTCCTCGAGCGGCTGTCCGGCGCGGGTCCGGTCGCCGTCGATCGTGTAGGACAGCCAAGCCGGTACGCCGACGCCCTCGATCGCGGCCAGCAGCGCCACCGCCTCGTCCACGTCGGGGACCGTCTCCAGTGCGAGCAGATCGGGTCCGGCTTCGGCGAGCGCCTCGACCCGCGGCCGGTGGAAGGCCGTCAGCTCGGCGACGCTGAGCCCGTAGCGGCCCCGGTACTCGGCCCCGTCGGCGAGCATGGCCCCATACGGCCCAACGGAGGCCGCGATCCACCGCTGCCCGCCGCCTCGGTTCCGCGCCTCGACGTCGCTCCACCCCTGCCCGTCGCCTCGGCCCCGCGCCTCAGCCGCACTCCATTCTTGCCCGCCCACGCGGTCCCGCGCCTCCGCCGCGAGTTCCGCACTCCACCGCTGCCCACCGACCCCGCCCCGCGCCTCGACCGCGGTCCACTCCTGCCCGCCGCCTCGATCCCGCGCCTCCGCCGCACTCCACCCTTGCCCGCCCACCCGATCCCGCGCCTCAGCCGCGAGTTCCACGCTCCGCCGCAGCAGCGCCGCGGTCTGCCGCCGGGTGTATCCCCGCGCGGCGAACGCGGGGAAGCTGGCCTGGTAGCTCGCGGTGGTCGCGATCTGGGCACCGGCCCGGAAGAAGGCCTCGTGCGCGGCCACGATCGCGCCGGGGTCGTCGGCGAGCAGGCGCGCGGACCACAGCTCGTCGGAGAGGTCGTGCCCGCGTGCCTCGAGTTCGGTCGCCAGCCCACCGTCGAGGACGATCACCGGGGCGGACCCTCCCGCAGCAGGGCGAGTTCGCGGAACCAAAGGTCAGCCAGGATGTCGAGCATCTGCTCCCGGTCGTGCGCGACGCCGCGCACGAGCCAGTGGTAGCACAGCCTTTCCAGCTGCAGCACCAGCAGCGAGGCGCGCGTGAGCCCGACCTCGGCGTGCGGCCCGGTCCACGCGGCGAGGTGCGGGCTCAGCTCCCGCGCCGCGTCGAGCACCCACTGGTAATGCCGCGCGGCGACGCCGGGGTCCGCGGCCATCGCGTGGTTGACGGCCTCGACCTCGACGCCGTAGCGCAGCCAGAACCCCAGCGCGTGCTCGTCCAGCCAGGCGCGCACCGCTTCCCGCGTGGGTACGGCCAGTTCCGCCACCCGCCGGTAGATCCCGGCCGCCGCGGGGAGCGTCCGCTCGAACAGGCACGCCGCCACGTCCGCCTTGTCCCGGAAGTGGGCGTAGAACGTGGCACGGCTCCCGTTCGCCGCCGCCACGATGTCCGCCACCGTCGCCGCGTGGTACCCCAGCTCGGCGAAAACCGTGCGCGCACAGACGAGATAGCGCTCGTGCGCCTCCCGCCACTGCTGCTCCCGGAAGGCGTTGCGCGCCGGCGCCACCATCGAGCCCGAAGTCACGGTGTCCATGGTACTGCCGGAAAATCCGCCCCGCCGCCCGAATTCAGTCTCGGCACCAAAGATCTGACTTTCGGCTGATGTGCACCCGCTGCCGGGCACCCTACTGTGGAGATGTCCACTTCAGGAAAGGAATCCATCCATGTCACTCCTCCGTCGGCCAACCGCGCCAGTCTGTCCAGTGTGGACTGTTCTCTCCGGGACGATCACCGAGCGCGCATCCCTCATCTCGCTCCGTCCACCCACTGTCCGCGAGCGGACAGGCAAGCGCTTTCCCGCACCAGGTTCCGTCAGCGGCCCCGACCCTCCGGGAGGTCGGAAAGGCGCGCGCACGGGTAAACCCCGGCCACAACCCACCTGACCCGCCAGCAGCACGGCGCGGCCCCGTGACACCCCACCCCCAAGGCACCAGAAAGGCCTCAAGGCACAGGAAATCTCACCCACACCCAGCCCCACCCCGTGAGCCACCACCTGCCGCCCGCGAGCACCCCGGCAACCACCCGAGAGGGGACCCCAACCCCGCCAACCCCAACCCGAACGACCCGGGAAACCCCGCCAACTCCAGCCCGAACGACCCGGGAAACCCGCCACTCCCAACCCCCAGCTGCAGCCCGAACCACCGACAATCCGAGCAACCACCGAGAAAGGACCCGACCCTACCCGCCCCAGCCTGAACGAGCCGAAAACCCCAGCAACCGCTGAGAAAGGACCCGACTCCACCCACCTCAGCCTCAGCCGCAGTCGCAGCCGAACAACCCGCCCCCCAGCGACCACCGAAAAGGACCCGCCGGACCCAACCCAACCCACTTCAGCCACAGCCCGAACAGCCCCAACAGCCCGAAAGGAACCCCAACCACGAACGGATCCCCGATGAACATCCAGCCACCCCAGGAAACGGCCGCGGGCGCCGTCCCGGCGCTTCCCCGCCGCCGCGCCACCTCCGCCCGGAACGGCGGTGCGCCGGCTCCACCGGAACGGCGACCTGCGCCGGAGACCGCCCCTGCTCGGCCTCCGCGTCACCAGGCCACACGCGACCGCGCCGACCCGCCCGTTCGCGCCGGCCACCGCGGCCGGTCACGCGGCACTGGAGCGGCACCCGGCGCCGGGTATCGGCCCGGGACAAAGGAGTCAGCCCGGCGACGAGTGCCTCCCTCTAGGCTGAACGATGGAATTCGTCACGCATACGAACTGCTGTTGCACTTTCGGTGTACTTACCTGGCCCTGGTCGCGTTAACCTCATCGGGTGGCCACCGGGGACGACAGCCAGGTCGCCGCGACCGCGCACCACTGGAGTGGGCGCGAAGCGCGGCTGCTGAGGCATGCGCTTCGCCTTTCCGTCCGCGCCTTCGCCGGGTACCTGGGCGTCGCGGCGAGAACGGTCGCGAAGTGGGAGTCCGGTGGCGCGCTGACCGTGCCCCGCCCCGACACGCAGGCCATCCTGGACACCGCGCTGGCCCGCGCCGAACCCGAGGCCCGGCGTCGTTTCGACCTGCTGCTGCAGCAGTCGGACGAGCCCGCCGCGCCCGGCGTCTCCGGCTACGACTACGAGGCCTGGGCCGACGACCTCGACCGCACAATGGCCTGCCTCGGGCGCCAGGAGTTCCCGCTCGCCCGCACCCTGCTCGACCGCTGGCTCCGGCGGTACCAGCCGAACAGCAACGACACCCGCGGCATGTACCTCTACGGCCGCTCCCTGCGACTGCTCGGCGAGGTGCAACAGGACCAGGGCGTCATCCACGGGCCCGCGTCGGCCGAGCAGACGTACCGGAAGGCGTTGCGCGTCTTCACGGAACTGAACGCGCCGCGGCGCGTCGCGCAGATCGAACTGAAGCTCGTCGTGCTCGAGGAGATGGCCGGCCGCCTCGATTCCGCCGCGCGCCACTACGAGTCGCTGACCGCCGACGAGCGACTGAGCGAGCACGACCGCACCAGGGCGCGGTTGTGGGTCGGTACGGCGCTGAGCAAACGCGGGCTCAACGAGTCCGCGACGCGGCACATCGTCCCCGCGATCCAGGAGTTCGAGACGCTCGAGGAGCCCGAGGACTGGTCGATCGCGCACCAGAAACTCGCGCTGGCCCACCGCGGCGCGGGCAACCTCACGCAGGCGAACCACGCGATCGACGTCGCGCTGACCCACCGCGTGAACGACACACCGCTGCAGAAGGTGCGTCTCGAAACGGCGCACGCGCACATCCTGCTGTCCGACCGCGCGACGGCCGGCAGCGGGTTCGCCATGCTCGACCGCTGCGCCCGCATTTCCACCCGGTTCGGTTTGCTGCACCAATTGCAGAGCATCGACGGAATCCGTCGCGCTTTCGAGCGCCAGGCGTGAAGAATCGGTATCGGGAAAGAATGCGGAAAGACCTTCTCGACCGCACCTGGGCCGACGCGGAAATCGTGTGGGAATACCACCGGTTGCGGCACCGGCCGAAAAAGTGCTGTGCGGCTGTCGCACTCGGCTGCCACGATCTCGGGGTCGCCACTTACGCCGCCGAGCTGTACCACCGCGGCCTGTTCCCCGTGGTCGTGTTCACCGGGGCCAACAGCCGCGAAACGTACGCCACGTTCCCCCGCGGCGAGGGGGTGCACTACCGGGAGCGCGCGCTCGAGCTCGGCGTGCCCGAGGAAGCGATCCTCGTCGAGCCCTGCGCGACGAACACCGGCGAGAACATCACCCTTTCGCGTGAAGTCCTGCGTGTGGCAGGGATTTCCGTCGAATCGGTGATGCTGGTGTCGATGCCGTACATGGAGCGGCGGGCCTACGCCACCACCCGCAAGGTGTGGCCCGACGTCGAGCCGGTGTGCGCGTCGGTGCCGCTGTCGCTGCAGGAGTACGTGCGGACGCGGGGCCACGGCACCGAGCTCATCGACATGATGATCGGCGACCTCCAACGGATCATCGAGTATCCCGGCCAGGGATTCGCGATCGCGCAGGACGTTCCCCCGAAGGTGTACGCCGCGTACCAAAGACTAGTGGCCGCCGGTTTCCGCAGCCGGATGCTGTGATCGAATACGGCCCGTGGCCGACCCGAGATGCTGTGCCGTCCATCAACCGAATTTCTTTCCCCGTTTGTCGACATTGGCGAAGATTTTCCACGCCGATGTGTGGGTGGTGCTGGACGACGTCCAGTTCAACGCACGCGACTACCAGCACCGCGCCCGGCTGGCGCCGCTGGGTGACCCGTCCGCGCAACGCTGGCTGACCGTGCCCGTGCACCGGCCGCGCGGCCGCGAGAGCCGGATCGAAGAGCTGCTGCTCGCCGATCCGGAGACCAGCCGCCGCCGGGTGGAGCGGCTGGTGCACCAGTACTACCGGCGTGCCCCGCACTGGGCCAGCGCCCGCGACGCCGTCGACGAGGTGCTGACGGCGCTCGCCCTCACCGACCGGGTCGCCGACGTGACCGAGGTGTCCACCCGCGCGCTGCTCGCCCAGCTCGGCTGGCGTGGCGACGTGGTCCGCAGCAGCACCTTCGTCAAGAGCGATGAGCGTTCGGAGCGGCTGGCCGACCTGACGCGGTGCGTCGGTGCCGCCACGTACCTCTGCGGCCGCGGCGGCGCCCGCTACCTGGATGAGGCGCCGTTCCTCGCCCGCGGCCTCGCGGTCCACTACCCGCCGCCGCCGGAGCTGACCTCACGGGAGGGCCTGCGGACGGTGAGCGCACTGTGGGCACTCGCGGCACTCGGCCCGGACGCCCTCCGCACCCACCTCTCGGCCGCCGTCGCCGTCTGACCCCCTCCTACAACCACGACGTAGTACGGGGCGCCCCTCGGCTACCAGACAGCCACCGGACCGCCCCGTCACCACCTCCGCGTGACCGCAACTCGCCGTCCACGCAGGCCGCTCAGCACCATTGCCGCTTCCCTGCGGACCCGCCCGGGCCGGGCCGAATCGCACCGGGGCTTCTGCATGAAGAGCTCCGCGACACAGCAAACGGACGCGCGTGAGCAAACCCCGCGCCCCACCAGCGGCCACAGCCCTTAAGCGGCTACAGAGCCCTCAGGCCGCCACAGCCACCGAAGCCGCCGCGCACGCCCCAGACCACCCAAAGCCGCCGCGCACGTGCCCAGGGGGCGAACCCCCAGACCACCCAAGCCCTCAAAGCCGCCGCGCACCTGCCCAAGCCGCCACAGCCACCCAAGCCGCCGCGCATCTGCCCAAGCCGCCACAGCCACCCAAGCCGCCGCGCACACCCCAGGGCGCGAAACGCCCTCAGGCCACCAATCGTCAGGCCACCAACCGCCCCCAGGCCACCAACCCTCAGGCCACCAACCGCCCCCAGACCACCCCAACGCCCCCAAAGCCACTACCCCCTCAGGGCGCGAAGCGCTCCAAAGCCCGGATCTTGTTCGTCGCGTCGAGGGCGGCCACTTTGTACGCCTCCGACAGGGTCGGGTAGTTGAACACGGCGTCCACGAGGTAGTCCACGGTGCCGCCGCAGCCCATGACCGCCTGTCCGATGTGGACGAGGTCCGTGGCGCCCGTGCCGAAGACGTGCACCCCCAGCAGCCTCCGGTCCGTTGTGGACACTAGCAGCTTCAGCATCCCGTACGAATCACCCGCGATCTGACCCCTCGCGAGCTCCCGGTACCGGGCCGTGCCGACCTCGTACGGCACCGACGACGACGTCAGCTCCGCCTCCGTCGCCCCCACGTACGAGATCTCCGGGATCGTGTAGATGCCGATGGGCTGCAGGGCCCCCAGCTCGTGCACCGGCTCGCCGAACGCGTGGTACGCCGCGAGCCTGCCCTGGTCCATCGACGTCGCCGCCAGCGCGGGGAAGCCGATCACGTCCCCGACCGCGTAGATGTGCTCCACCGCCGTCCGGTAGTGCTCGTCCACGGTCAGCCTGCCGCGGTGGTCCGCCTCCAGGCCCGCGGCGGCCAGGTTCAGCTCGTCCGTCATGCCCTGCCGCCCCGCCGAGTACATCACCGCGTCCGCCGGGATGCGCTTCCCGCTGACCAGCGTCGTCACGGTCGAGTGGTCGGACACCTCGACGTTGGCCACCTTCTCCCCGAACCGGAACGTCACCGCCAGGTCCCGCAGGTGGAACTTGAGCGACTCGACGATCTCCGGATCGCAGAAGTCCAGCATCCGCTCCCGCTGCTCGACGACCGTGACGCGACTGCCCAGCGCCGCGAACATCGACGCGTACTCGATCCCGATCACCCCCGCCCCGACGACGACCAGCGACGACGGGATGTCGTCGAGCTGGAGGATCTCGTCGGAGTCCAGTACCCGCTCCGCGTCGAAGTCGACCTGGGGCGGCCGGGCGGGGCGGGTGCCGGTGGCGATCACGACCTTCTCCCCCGACAGCGACCGCCGCTCACCCCGGTGCGCGCCCTCCACCGCGACCGTGTGCGCGTCCACGAACGTGCCGGTGCCGGCGAGGAGGTCCACGTGGTTGCGCATCAGCTGCGCCCGCACCACCTGCACCTCCCGCCCCACGACGTGCCGCGTCCGCGCCAGCAGGTCGGCGATCGTGATGTCCTGTTTCACCCGGTAGCTGGCCCCGTACAGCTCCCGCTGGTTCATCCCGGTGAGGAACAGCACCGCCTCACGCAGGGTCTTCGACGGGATGGTGCCGGTGTTGACGCAGACGCCGCCGACCATGTCCTGCCGGTCGACCACCGCCACCCGCTTGCCCAGCTTCGCGGCCGCGATCGCCGCCTTCTGCCCGCCAGGGCCGGAGCCGATGACGATCAGGTCGTAGTCGTATTCGCCCACCCGCCCAGCCTGGACACCCCGGCGGGCACACGCAAGGTGCACCGGGGAAATCTTTACCGAAACCTGGGAAAAGGGCCCGCACATTCAAGGGAAAACCGCACACCGGTAATGGGTCAGGACAGAACAAAGGCCACACGGAATGGGGACTAACCTCGCTCGCGTGCAGCTTTCCCGTAATGTGCCGCGGTTCCTCGGTTCGTGCGCGGTCGCCGGTGTCCTCGTCGCCGGGGTGGCGGCGCCGGTGGCGATGGGGGCGGGCGTCCTGTCGAACGAGGTGAGCGATTCCGTCGACGGCATTTCCTCGAGCCTCGCCACGAGCAGGCAGCCGCTCGTCACGACGGTCACCGACCGCGACGGCAACCCCATCGCCACGTTGTTCGACCAGTACCGCCTCCCCGTGACCTACGACCAGATCGCGCCGACGATGACGGCCGCGATCGTCGCGGTCGAGGACCGGCGGTTCTGGTCCGAGGGCGGCGTGGACCCCAAGGGCATGGTGCGGGCCGCGCTGCACGACAGCTCCGGCAGCGGCGGCACGCAGGGCGGGTCCACGATCACCCAGCAGTACGTGAAGAACTACCTGATCAACGTCGTGGACCGCGGCGACAAGGCCGCCCAGTACGCCGACCGCGCCGACACCATCGCCCGCAAGCTGCGCGAGGCGAAGATCGCCGTGCAGCTCGGCCAGACGGAGTCCAAACAGGACATCCTCAGCGGCTACCTCAACGTGGTCGAGTTCTCCGGCAACATCTACGGCGTCCGGGCCGCCGCGCAGGCGTACTTCCACACCACACCGGACAAACTGACCGTGGCGCAGGCGGCGCTGCTCGCGGGCATGGTCAACAACCCGAACCTGTACAACCCGTACACGCACCCCCAGCAGGCGCTGGACCGGCGCAACACCGTCATCGACGACATGGTCACCAACCGCGTGCTCGCGGAGAAGGACGCCGAGACCGCGAAGGCGAGCCCGCTCGGGGTGGTCGACGGCGGCCCGGACATCCCGTCGAGCACCTGCATGGGCGCCCCGGACGACGCCGGGTTCTTCTGCGCCTACGCGGAAAGCTACCTCGAACAGGCCGGGTTCACCGCCGACGACCTCGAAACCGGCGGTTACACGATCCGCACCACGATGGACCCCGTCGTGAGCCGCACCGTCAAGGACGCCGTCGACGCCAACGTGCCTCCCACGCAGAACGGCGTCGCCAACACCTTCGCCGTGATCCGGCCGGGGAACACCACCCACGAGGTGCTCGCGATGGTGGCGAACCGGGACTACGGCACCGATCCCGCGAAGGGCGAGACCTCGACGAACATCGTGGCGAACGCCAGCAACGTGTTCGGCGCCGGCTCGTCGTTCAAGATCTTCACCTCCGCCGCCGCGATGGAGGCCGGGGTGGCGGGGCTGGACACGCCGCTGCCCAACCAGTCGGGCCAGTGCTTCACCCAGCCCGGCGCCAACCAGTACACGCCGCAGTACTGCGTGCAGAACGACGGCACGAGCTACCCGGACCCGATCTCGCTGCGCGACGGCCTCGCCACCTCGCCGAACGTCGCGTTCGTCGGGCTGGAGCAGAAGGTCGGGATGCCGGCCGTGCTGGACATGGCGCGGCGGCTCGGCCTGCGGAACTCCCTCAACACCAACGACGCGGGTGCCAAGCCCGATCCCACGTCGAAGGACACCCGGTACAGCGAGCCGCAGTCGCAGTACTTCCAGGACAAGCTGTCGTTCACCCTGGGCAACAGCCCGGTGAGCCCGCTGGAGATGGCGAACGTGTCGGCGACGCTGATGAGCGGCGGCGTGTGGTGCCCGCCGAACCCGATCCTGTCCGTCACCGACCGCGACGGCAAGGACGTGCCGGTCAGGCAGCAGGCGTGCGAACAGGTCGTGCCGGCGGGCCTGGCGAACACGCTGGAGGCGGGGCTGAGCCAGGACACGATCAGCGGCACCTCGGCGGCCGCGGCGCGAGCGGCGGACTGGCACCACCCCGACATCGGCAAGACCGGGACCACGCAGTTCAGCGAGTCCGTGGCGTTCGTCGGCGGCGTCGACGACTACGCACTGTCGTCCATGGTGTTCGCCGACGGCCCGCACCCGCAGGAGATCTGCCCCGGCACGCCGGTGCACCTCGGCGAGTGCGGGCACGGCGCCTTCGGTGGCACCGTGGCCGCCCCGCCGTACTTCCACGCGTTCAGCCAGTTGCTCGCGGGCAAACCGGACGTCCCGCTGCCGGCGGCCGATCCGGCCTACCTCACCGCCCGCCGCTGAACACGCCGATCCCGTTGGCCACCGCGCGTTCCGTGCCGTCGGACGGGACGTTGCGGATGGTCACGCCCTCGTCACCGGCGACGGCCATCGTGGTCGAGCCGCCGCCGTCGAGGTTGACGCCCGTGGCCGCACCGGAATCCCGCAGCAGCCCGGCGAGTTCGGCGACGCTCATCCCACTGCTGGCGGCGGTCCGGCCGTCCACGGTCAGCAGGTAGGCGGTGCGCCCATCCGCGCTCGCGCCCGCCGCCGTGCGAGGCGCCAGCGTCACGGCGTCGAGGCCGGACAGCGGGGTTCCGTTGCGCAGGATGGGAAAGCCGCCGACCGCGAACCGGAACGGCGGCGCCTGCCGCGCCACGAGGTGCGTGCCGACGACGACGTGGTCGCCGGGGTCGAGCGCTTCGAGCGCCGCCGCGCCCTGCTCGCGGCCGAGCAGCACCACGGTGTCCGGCGCGATCGGGCCGCTGCCGGGCGTCTCCGCTTCGGCCGTCACGACGCCGTGCCGGATGACGACCTCCTCGGTTTCGGTGGTGCAGCCCGCCGAACGGTCGGTGTCGGTGCCGCACGCGGCGCGGGCGCGCGACACCTCGCCCCAGTCCGACGTGTACTCGCCGATGCCGCCGACCGGCAGCGCGTACTGGTTGAGCCCGTCGATCCGGAAAACGCCTTCCGCGGACACCGCCGCCCCGGCGAGGTCCACGCTCGTCACGCGGGCGCGGCGGTCCACGCCCTCCCCGAACACGACCTTCGTCGTCGCCCCGGCGGGCATCGCGGGCCCGAAGCGCTGTCCGTCGGGCACCGCGAACTTCAGGTCCTCACCGGACGCGATCTCCGGTCCCACGGAGGAACCGGTGGCGGCGACCCCGGCGTGGGTTTCGCTGATGTTGAAGAAGTCCCCGTTGACCCCGGCGACGGCGCGCTGGGCGGTGGCCATCTCGGCCACCCCCGCGCGCTGCGCGACCCGGGCGGGGTGCAGCAGGTCCAGCCGGGCGACCCGCAGGTCCACGGTGAGCAGGTAGGCGGACACGGGGCCGTGCGCGGTGGACACGGAGAAGGTCCGGTAGGTCACGCCGGGCGCGACGAGGTCGTCGGCCGAGGCGACGGCGGGCAGGGTCAGCGGCAGCAGCGCGGCGGCGGCGAGCGCCGCACACCGGCGGGTGAAGGCAAGCACGCCCGCAGCTGATCATGCCGCGGTGAACACCGGCCGGACGCCGGTCAGACCCCGGTGATCTGCGCGATGAACGCGTCCACGTCGACGAAACCGCTTTCCCCGCCGACCGGCACGACCTCGTGCGAGGCGACCACGAACCGTTCGACGTCGGCGCGGCGGGTCTCCACCACCGCGTACCCGTCCGGCGACTCCAGCTCGATGACCAGCACTTCGTGCTCGAACGCCAGGTCCGGGCGCACCCGCACGTCCCCCAGCCCGGTAGGCTCGCTGAGCCCGCCCACGAGCAGGTCCCGCGCGAAGCACCACTCGATCCAGTTCCCGCGTGCGGTGCGGAAGGCCAGCGTGACCGCGTACGGGTCGCGGGCCACGTAGGACCAGCGGGAGAAGACGGGTGTGCCGGACCCGTTGAGGGTGACGAACTGGTGTTGTTCCGCGAAGTCGGTGCGCACGGCGTCCTCCCCGTCCACTGCTCTGTCCTGGAAGAGACGCCGGAGCGGCCCGGACGTTACACCGGTTCCGGGCACGAATTTCCGCGGGTGGCCGACCCGGCGGCACCGGGGCGGGTACCGCTGTGCACGATTACCCGGTGGCACGTGACGAACTGGCCGACGCGGAGACCGGCCCGATCCGCCGGATCCCCGCCGAGCCCCCGCGTGCCCGGGAGCAGCCTCCGCGGCGCCGGAGCACTTCCCCGGAGAAGCGGCCCGCCCGGAAACCGCCCGCGAAACGCCCGGCCGGAACCGCCGCGACGGGCCACGGACACGGGCACGGGCACGGCCCGGCGGCACCGGCGTCCAAGCGCGTGCGCCTGCTGCTGACGTGGCTGCTGGTGCCGATCGCGGTCGCCGCCGTCGCGGGACTGCTCGTGCTCTACCCGTGGGGCAAGGCGAAACCGGCGAGCAGCTACCAGCAGGGCGTCCCGGTGCACGGCACGATCACGACCGCGCTGAGCGGCCCGTGCCTCGCACCGGGGCAGGTGCAGGTGGGCGACCAGCCCGAACCCGGGCAGAAGCCGTGCCTCACCGTCGAGGTCGCGTTCAGCGACGGTGCCGCGGCGGGCTCGACGGTGAAGCTGATCGTCCCCATCGAGCCCAGCACGCCACGCTTCTCGGCGAACGACAAGGTCGTGCTGGCCTACAACGGCGGCGACCCGCACGACCCGGGTTCCTACCAGATCGTCGACTTCCAGCGCGGGCTGCCGCTCGCGGTGCTCGCGGGGCTGTTCGCACTCGCCGTCGTGGCGCTCGGCCGGTGGCAGGGGGTCGCGGCGCTCGGGGCGCTGGTGCTCAGCTTCGTCGTGCTGGTGCTGTTCGTGCTGCCCGCGATCCTGGCCGGGGAGAACCCGCTGCTGGTGGCGATCGTGGGCGCCGGGGTGATCATGTTCGTCGCCCTGTACCTGACACACGGGCTGTCGGCGCGCACGTCGGTCGCGGTGCTCGGCACGATGGTCAGCCTCGTGCTCATCGGGCTGCTGTCGGTGATCTTCTCGGCCGCCGCGTCGCTGACCGGGCTCGACGACAGCACGTCCACCTTGATCGGTTCGCTCGGGCACGGTATCGACGCGCGCGGGCTGCTGCTGGCCGGCATCGTCATCGGCGCGCTCGGCGTGCTGGACGACGTCACCGTGACGCAGACCAGCGCGGTGTGGGAGCTGCGGCGGGCGAACCCGGACCTCGGCTGGCGCGAGCTGTACCGGGCGGGCCAGCGCATCGGCAGGGACCACGTCGGCTCGGCCGTCAACACGCTCGTGATGGCCTACGCCGGTGCCGCGCTGCCGGTGCTGTTGTACTCCTCCCTGTCGGGCGTGGGGCTGGGCACGATCCTCGGCTCGCAGGACATCGCGGAGGAGATCGTGCGGACGCTGGCGGGCAGCGTCGGGATCGTCGCCGCCGTGCCCGTCACCACCGGGCTCGCCGCGCTCATCGCCAGCCGCGAGCCCAGCAACCCCAGCAGTCACAGGAGTAAGCAGTAGCCACAGGTCGCGGCCCCGGTGCGGGACGGCCCCCGTGCGTGGGGTACGAAGTCCGGCAAGCGAACAGAGGGGTTCCGCATGGATCTCGCACTGCCGCGCCGCCTGTCCCGCGCCGCCAGGACCGCCGCTCACGCCGTCTGGAGCCTGCCCCGGCTGACGGTCGTCCTCGCCGAACTGCGGGACGCGGTGAAGCAGATCGAACGGCTCGTCACCTTCGCCACGCAGGAGCTGCCCGAGCTGGTGTACCAGCTCGAACAGGTCCGCGAGCAGCTGGCGGCGATCGAACGGCGGCTTGCCGCGCAGGGGAACGGGGAACCCCCGCGCGTCAGTCGAGATGAGCGACGAAGCGGCTCACCGCGTCCATCGTGAAGCGCTGCGCGATGCGCCCGCTCGGCGCCGCGGACGCCAGCCGGTAGAGCGGACGGTCGGCCGCGCCCTCACCCTTGGCCTCGGCCCGCAGCTGCGCCACGAGCAGCTCCGAGAACACCATGCCGTTGGCCTCGATGTTGTTCATCAGCGCGTTCGCCAGCCGCCGCAGCGCCAGCACGCCCAGCTCCCGCCCGCCGGTCCCGGCGTACACCGCGAGGTCGACCTTGGCGACCTTGCGGCGCTGCCCGGCGTTGAACAGCAGGCTCACCGTCCGCATGCCGCGCACGTCCGTCACGAGCAGGTCGATCCTGGCGGCCTGCACGATGTCCACGCGGCGGGTGCGCCACGTCCGCACGAGCAGCGCGTCGCCCTCCAGCCAGATCCGCCGCCGCACGGCGAACAGGACCACGTACAGCAGCGGCAGGGCGACCACGGCCGCGACGACCAGGCCCACGACCTCACCGCCGATGAGCCCGCCGATCCCGCCGAACGCGGCCGCGAACAACGCGACGCCCGCCAGCCCCGACCACAGGCGCCTCCGCCGCAGCGCCGGGTCCTCCTGGTGCAGCGGCAAGCGCTCCGGCTCGGGCGGGCGCGTCGACTTCTTGGACTCGTTGCTCGGCTCGGTCACCGGGCCACCGCCCCGCCCGCCAGCAGCCGCCGCTCGCGCCCGATCGTCGTCGCGCCACCGTGCCCCGGCAGCACCACCGTGTCGTCCGGCAGCGGCAGCAACGTGTCCCTGACCGACCCGGCGAGCAGCTCCTGGTCGCCGCGGCCGACGGAACCGGCGAACAGCGTGTCACCGGTGAGCACCAGACGTCCCCCTTCCGGAGTGTCGAGACGGAACACCACCGAACCCGGAGTGTGCCCGGGTACGTGCCCGACCCCGACCTCCAGCCCCGCCACGCCGAGGGCCGTGCCGGACAGGTCACAAGTGGATATCGGGACGAGCGGGCGGTCGGCCGGGTGCAGCCACACCGGGATCCCGTGCTCGCCGGCGAGCGCCCCGGCGGAGTCCACGTGGTCGTGGTGGCCGTGCGTCAGCAGGATCGCCTCCGGCGTCAAATCGTGTTCCCCCAACGCTTTCCGCACCGGTTCGACGGCGTCCTGCCCCGGGTCCACCACGACGCACGGACCGTGGGGCGCGGGCGCGAGCAGGTAACAGTTCGCCCGGAGCGCGCCGGCCGCGAATCCGACGACGAGCACGAAAAGCCACCTCCACTCAGTCCGGCGCGTTCACCCTAACCGGACCTGTACGGGGTTCTCACAGGCTGTGCCCATAGACTGCCGCCACCCGATCGGTGAAGTCGAGCAGATTCTGGAGGGGGCAGGTGGCGACCAACCAGCAACGCCGTGAAGCCGCGAAGCGCAAACTCGAACGGCAGCTCGTCCGCCGGGCCGAGCGCGCACGGCGGCGCAAGATCATCGGCGTGGGGGCGACCGTGGGTGCCGTGGTCGTGGTCGCCGGGCTGGTGGTGTTCCTCGTGACCAGGGGCGGCGGTGACGGCTCGACCACCGCGGCCGACCAGACCAGCGCGCCCGAGAGCAGCCCCATCCAGATCCCCACCCAGCGGGTCACCGAGGCCGCGCGCCCCACGCCGCTGCCCAACCCGACCACGTGCCAGTACCCGGCGTCGGCGGACCAGCAGAGCACGAAGAAGGCGACCCCGCCGGCGGGTGCGAACGTGCCCTCGACGGGCACCGTGAACGTGACGCTGAAGACGACCGTCGGCGACATCCCGCTCACGCTCGACCGCTCGCTCGCGCCGTGCACGGTGAACAGCTTCCTCAGCCTGGTGAACCAGGGCTTCTACACCGACACCTCGTGCCACCGCCTCGGGACCGAGGGCCTGCAGATGCTGCAGTGCGGTGACCCGACGGGCACCGGCATGGGCGGCCCCGGCTACACCATCCCGGACGAGAACTACCCGCAGCTGACCTACGGCCGCGGCATCCTCGCGATGGCGAAGACGTCCCAGCCGAACAGCGGTGGCAGCCAGTTCTTCATGGTGTACGGCACGGCGCAGCTCGACCCCGACTACACCGTGTTCGGGTCCATTTCGGACGCCGGGCTGCAGGTGCTGGACAAGGTCGCGCGCGACGGCGTGGACCCGGCATCGGCCGCGCAGAGCCAGGACGGCACCGGCGCGCCGAAGACCCCGGTGAAGTTCACCGGGGCCACGGTCGCCGCCTAGCTAGGTGTCGAGCAGCTCGGGGGCGAACACCTCGTCGAGGCGCAGGAGCCGCTTGCTCAGCCCCTGCTCGTGGTGGTACCGCAGGAACGCCTCCAGCGCCGTCCGGTTCGCCGAGATGCCGTAGGGCCACCAGTCCTCGGCGAACTGGGCGGTGTTGCGCTCGACCAGGGCGTGCGCCCACGGCAGCATGGTCTGCACCTGGTACAGCCGCCGGTTGCGGCGGTACCGCCCGGCGGCCGCGTCCTTCGCCCGCGAGAAGGTGTCGTAGAGCTCGCGGGCGAGGCCGGGACGCCGCTCCAGCAGCTCCCGCCGGACCACCACCGCGTGCATGATCGGGAAGATGCCGGTGCGGCGGTGGTAGTCGCGCTCCAGCGGCTCGAAGTCCGGGAACAGCCGGGCCACGTTCGGGGACCCGTCGAGCACGCACTGCGGGACGTTCGCCGAGAACAGGGCGTCGATCTCCCCCGCGTCGAGCATCGCGCCCAGGCTGTCGGCGGCGACCGTGACCTCGACGTCGGCCGGGTGCGGGTGCGGGATGAACTCGAACGGCGGCGACGGGTATTCGAGGCCACCGATCACCCAGCGGTTGCGTTCGGGCCTGAACCCGTACTCGTCCATCAGGATCCCTTTGATCCACACACCCGAGTCCTGGCCGTAGACGCCGAACTCCCCCAGCGTCCGCCCCACGAGGTCGGCCGGTCCCCGGATCCCGCTCCGGACGTTGACGAACACGCACGAGTGCCGGAACACGCGGTTCGGGAAGACCGGCAAGGCGACGAACGGCGAGCCCTCGTCCAGCAGCCGGAGGTGGAAGGTCAGCCCGAGCTCGGCGACGTCGAACTCGCCGCCGCGGATGAGCCGCTCGAAGATCTCCGGCAGCGTCCCCGCGGTCTCCACCCGGACGGTTTCGCCGTCGACGACCACGTCGTCCTCGAACAGCAGGTTCGTTGTGTCGTACCGAAAACACGCGATTCTCACGTCTTGGATCGTGCCCGTGGCGCCTCAGCGTGTCCAAGACTTCCCGGGTCGACCCGATACCTTCCGGCTATCGTGGAGCGATGGACCTGCGCGCGCTGCGGTACTTCGTCACGGTGGCCGAGGAACGTCACGTCGGCCGCGCGGCCGTCCGGCTGCACATGACCCAGCCGCCGCTGAGCAGGGCCATCCGCAACCTCGAGAAGGACCTCGGCGTCCGCCTGTTCGACCGCACCCCGAAAGGCGTCGGGCTCACCCCCGCCGGGAAGACCCTGTACGACGAGGCACGCGCCTTGCTGGCACAGGCGGACCGGGTGCGGGCGCGGGTGACGGGCGCGGGCCGCCTCAGCGTCGGGACGCTCGCGGACACGGCCGAGCAGGTGGGCAGGTCCGTGGTCGAGCTGTTCCGCCGGCGGCACCCCGGGGTCACGGTGGACATCCACGAGGTGGACCTCGGTGATCCGACCGCGGGACTGCGCGCGGGCCTCGTGGACGTCGCGCTCACGCGCTCCCCTTTCGACGACTCCGGCCTCGGCACCCGGGTGCTGCGCTCGGACGCGGTGGGCGTGGTCCTGCGCGACGACGATCCACTCGCCCGCCGGAAGACGGTCGCACCGGTGGAACTGGCGGCACGCCCGGGAGTCCGGCTGCCCGACCATACCGATCCACTGTGGACGGATTACTGGACGAGCGGTCCGCCCGCCGAGGACGCGCCGGTCGTGCGGACCATCCAGGAATGCCTGCAGTCGGTGCTGTGGAACGGAAGCGCGGCACTGGCCCCGGTCGGGCAGCCGCTGCCGCCGGGCCTCGTGCTCGTTCCGCTGACCGGCCGCCCGCCGAGCGACCTGGTGGTGGCGTGGCGGAAGACGAACGAGGGCCCGCTGGTGCGCGCGTTCGCGGAGAGCGCCACGGCCTAGCGGTACGAAAACCGCGGCGGGCGGCGCTCCAGGAAGGCAGCGACGCCCTCCGCGTAGTCCTCGCCGTGCACGGCCGCCGCCCGGATCTCGTCTACCTCCGCATCCGCTTCCCCTTGCCCCGCAAGGATCTTCTCGATGATGCGGTTCATCCCCCTGATCGAGGACTGCGAGCGCGAGCACAGCGTGCGGGCGAAGGAGTCCACTTCGGACTCCACATCCGCGAAGACGTCGTTCACCAGCCCGATTTCCCGTGCCCGCGCGGCGTCGACCAGCAGGCCCGAAAGCAGGAAGTACCGGGCGTGCGCGGGGCCGACCAGCTCGACCAGCTGCCGCGTCGACGGGAAGTCGTAGACGATGCCGAGCTTCGCCGGTGTGATGCCGAAGCGCGCTTCCGGCGCGGCGAACCGGAAGTCGCACGCGACGGCGAGCTGGCAGCCGCCGCCGATGCAGTTGCCGCGGATCATCGCGATGCTCGGCTTCCGCAGGCCCGTCAACGCCGAAACCGCGCCCTCCACCGCCTTGTCGTAGGTGGTCGCGCCCTCGGCGGTCGAGCGCAGCGAGCCGAACTCGCCGATGTCCGCCCCCGCCGAGAAATCGCCGCCCGCGCCCGTCAACACGAGCACCTTGACCCCGGGATCCCGCTCCACCTCGGCGACGAGCCGCGGGATGGCCGACCACATCTCGTACGTGATCGCGTTCTTCTTCTCCGGCCGCGTGAACGTCAGCCGGCCCACCTCACCGTCACGCACGAACTCCAGACCCATACCGGCACTGTAACCGGGAAGATCAGGACGCCGAGGTGACGCGATACACGTCGTACACGCCCTCGACCCCGCGCACCACCTTGAGCACGTGCCCCAGGTGCTTGGGATCGCCCATCTCGAAGGAGAACCGGCTCACCGCGACGCGGTCGCGGGACGTGGTGACCGACGCGGACAGGATGTTGACCTTCTCGTCCGCCAGCACCTTCGTCACGTCCGACAGCAGGCGGTGCCGGTCGAGCGCCTCGACCTGGATCGACACCAGGAACACCGAGTTCTCCGACGGCGCCCACTCCACCTCGACCAGCCGCTCCGGCTGGCGGCGCAGGTCCTCGGCGTTGGTGCAGTCCGTGCGGTGCACGCTGACGCCGCCGCCCCGCGTGACGAACCCGAGGATCTCGTCGCCGGGCACCGGCGTGCAGCAGCGCGCGAGCTTGGCCCACACGTCGCTGGCGCCCTTGACGATCACGCCGACGTCGTTGGAGCCGCGGCGGCGCGTGACGGTGGACGGCGTGGACCGCGCGGCCAGCTCGTCCTCGGCCTCCTCGACCCCGCCGATCAACGCGACGAGCCGCTGCACGACGTGCTTGGCGCTGGTGTGGTTCTCCCCCACCGCCGCGTACAGCGAGCTGATGTCCGGGTGCCGCAGCTCGGCCGCCAGCGCGCCCATGGACTCCGCCGTGACCAGGCGCTGCATCGGCAGCCCGACCTTGCGGATCTCCTTGGTGATGGCCTCCTTGCCCGCCTCGATCGCCTCGTCGCGGCGCTCCTTGGCGAACCACTGCCGGATCTTGGCGCGGGCCTTGGGCGAGCGGGCGAACGTCAGCCAGTCGCGGCTCGGGCCCGCGTTCTCCGCCTTGGAGGTGAAGATCTCGACCACGTCGCCGTTTTCGAGCTTGCGCTCCAGCGCGACGAGACGGCCGTTGACGCGGGCGCCGATGCACCGGTGGCCGACCTCCGTGTGCACCGCGTAGGCGAAGTCCACCGGCGTGCCGCCGACGGGCAGCGTGACCACGTCGCCCTTCGGCGTGAAGACGAAGATCTCCCGCGCGGCCAGCTCGTACCGCAGGGAGTCGAGGAACTCGCCCGGGTCGGCGGCCTCCCGCTGCCAGTCCAGCAGCTGCCGCATCCACGCCATCTCGTCGATGTCGACGGCGGTGCCGCTGTGGGTGCCCTTGGTCTCCTTGTAGCGCCAGTGCGCGGCGATGCCGTACTCGGCGGTGTGGTGCATCTCGTAGGTGCGGATCTGCACCTCCAGCGGCTTGCCGTCCGGCCCGATGACCGTGGTGTGCAGCGACTGGTAGACGCCGTAGCGGGGCTGGGCGATGTAGTCCTTGAAGCGGCCGGGCATCGGCTGCCACAGCGCGTGCACGACGCCCATCGCCGCGTAGCAGTCCCGCACGTCCTCAACCAGGATGCGCACGCCCACGAGGTCGTGGATGTCGTCGAGGTCGCGGCCGCGCACGATCATCTTCTGGTTGATCGAGTAGTAGTGCTTCGGCCTGCCCTCGACCTTCGCGGTGATCCGCGAGTTGCCCAGGCTCAGGTTCAGCTCGTCGATCACCTTGCGCAGGTAGATGTCGCGCGACGGCGCGCGGTCGGCGACCAGGCGCACGATCTCGTCGTACTTCTTCGGCTGCAGGATCGCGAACGCGAGGTCCTCCAGCTCCCACTTGACGGTGGCCATGCCCAGCCGGTGCGCGAGCGGGGCCAGGACCTCCAGGGTCTCCTTCGCCTTGCGCGCCTGCTTTTCAGGCGGCAGGAAGCGCATCGTGCGCATGTTGTGCAGCCGGTCGGCGAGCTTGATGACCAGCACGCGCGGGTCGCGCGCCATCGCGATGACCATCTTGCGGATGGTCTCGGCCTCGGCGGCCGTGCCGAGCTTGACCTTGTCCAGTTTGGTCACGCCGTCGACGAGCTGGGCCACCTTGTCGCCGAAGTCCTCGGCCAGCTGCTCGACGGAGTAGCCGGTGTCCTCGACCGTGTCGTGCAGCAGGGCGGCCACCAGCGTGATGGTGTCCATGCCCAGCTCGGCGAGGATCGTGGCGACCGCGAGCGGGTGCGTGATGTACGGGTCGCCGGACTTGCGGCGCTGGTCGCGGTGCAGCTCCTCGGCGACGTCGTACGCGCGCTGCAGCAGGCTCAGGTCGGCGTTGGGGTGCAGCTCGCGGTGGATCGCGGCGAGCGGTTCCAGCACCTGCTTGACCGAGGCGGCCCGCTGCGCGGTGATCCGCCGGGCGAGGCGGGCCCGCACGCGCCGGGTGGCCGAGGGCGCCCTCGTCGCACCCTGGTGCGTCAACGCGTTGTCGGCGGGCGACGCGGCATCGAGCTCCTGGCTCACCGCCACCTCCTGCTCCTCGCGATGACCTACTGGAACATCAAGCCTAACGCGCGGAGGCCGGGAAAGTTCGTGATCCCCGTGCCCGGGAGCGGCGGGGTCGCCGAGCGGCCGGGTTTCGCGGCGGACGGGCGCGGGGGTGATCGGCCGCGGGGGTCAGGCCGACCGGCCGGGGTGGTCAGCCCACGCGCGTGGGATGGCGCGGGCGTCGAGCGGCACGACCAGCTCCAGTGGCTCCGCGCCGCACCGCCGACTCAACCGGGGCATCGGCCGCTGGTACTGCGCCGCACGCTCCAGCGGCGCCGCGCCGCGTCCGGACAGCGCCGCCAGCTCCAGCACCACCGACACGCGGCCACCCGGACCGCGCGCCGCGCCGCACCGCCGACTCCGGCGGCCGACGTGGTCAGACCACGCGCAGCGAGTGCACCGGGCGCCCGTCGAGCACGCCGCGTCCGGACAGCGCCGCCAGCTCCAGCACCACCGACACGCCGGACACCACCGCACCGGCCTCCTCCAGCAGGCGGCACGCGGCCTGCACCGTGCCGCCCGTCGCGAGGACGTCGTCCACCACCGCGACGCGGGAGTCCGGCGCCACGACGTTCTCCGGCAGTTCGAGCGCCGCCGTGCCGTACTCCAGCGCGTAGTCCACGCGGCCCGCCACGGACGGCAGTTTGCCGGGCTTGCGCACCAGCACAACCCCGAGCCCCCGCGCGTAGCCGACCGCGGCCGCGAGCATGAACCCGCGTGCCTCCACCGCGGCGAGCAGGTCCACGTCGGGCGGCACGGTCGCGGCAAGGGCGTCCGTCACCGCCCGGAACCCCTCACCGCTGGCGAACAGCGGCGAGAGGTCGCGGAACAGCACCCCGGGCTCGGGGAAGTCCGGCACCTCGGCGATCAGACCGAGCGCCGCGTCCAGGTCCATGCTCAGCGCTTCCGCTTGCCGCTCGGGCGGCCCCGGCGCGGCTGCGGCCTGGTGCCCTTGGTCGCGCGGGAGGAGCCGGTGGCCGCCGTGGCGTACGCCTTCTCCTGCTCGTCCTCGACGTCCTCCCCGGCGGCCTCCTGCTCGGCCTTGCGCGCCAGGTTCGCGCGGCGGGCCCGCACGCGCTCGGCCTGCTGCTTGTACCGCGGGTCGCGCATCTTGAGGTCCACCAGCAGCGGGGTCGCCAGGAACAGCGACGACATGACGCCGGCGAGCATGCCGGTGAGCTGCACGAGCGCGAGGTCCTGCAGCGTCCCGGAACCGAGCAGGAGGTAACCCACGATCAGCAGGCCCAGCACCGGCAGCAGCGCGATGACGGACGTGTTGATCGAGCGCATCAGCGTCTGGTTCAGCGCCAGGTTCGCCGTCTCGGCGTAGGTGCGGCGCGTCAGCCCGAGCAGGCCCCGCGCGTTCTCCTTGACCTTGTCGAACACCACCACGGTGTCGTACAGGGAGAACCCGAGGATCGTCAGCAGGCCGATCACGGTCGCCGGGGTGACCTCGAAGCCCACCAGCGAGTACACGCCCGCCGTGACCACGATGTCGTGCACCAGCGAGATCAGCGCGGCGACGGCCATCCAGCGCTCGAAGTAGATCGCGAGGAACACCGTCACCAGCACCATGAACACCGCGAGCGCGATCAGGGCCTGCCGGGAGATCTCCCCGCCCCACGACGCGCTCACCGCGCTGTCGCTGATCGCCTGCACGCTGGGCTGGCCGTTGGAACCGATGGGCTGCAGCCGGTCGAACAGCGCCTGCTTGACCTTCGAGACGTCGGTCTCGTCGAGCGCCTCGGACCGGATCTGCACGGTGGCCGCGTTGCCGACGCCCACCGTCTGCGCCGAGGACGCCTGCTGGCCGAGCGCGTCGGCGAACACCTGCTTGGCCTGGTCGGCGGTGATGGTGCCGTGGGTGCCGTGCGCGGGCAGCTGCAGCTGCGTGCCGCCCTCGAACTCGATGCCGAGGTTGAAACCGCGGAACACCATCGAAGCGAGGCACACGAGCACCAGCCCGGCGAAGAACAGGTACCACCGCTTGCGCTTGCCGACGATGTCGAACGCGCCGGTGCCGACGTAGAGCCGGTGGAACACGCTGCCCTTCTTCGCGCCGGACGCCGGAGCGGGCGGGTTTCCTGCGGGGCTGGACACCTCACGCCTCCTTCGCGGCCGCGGCGGCGGCTTTCCTGGCGCCCCGGCGCTCGTCGGCGAGGTGCTGCACCCCACCGAGCCCGGTCAGCTTCGGGTTGGACAGGGACTTCGACTTCGCGGCCAGCGCCACCAGCGGGTGCGTCACGAGGAACACCACGAGCAGGTCCAGCACGGTCGACATGCCGAGGGTGAACGCGAAGCCCTGCACGTCCCCGACCGCGATGGCGTAGAGCACCGCGGACGCGAGGAACATGACCGCGTCGGACGCGAGGATCGTGCGCCGCGCCCGCGTCCAGCCGCGTGGCACCGCCGACCGGAAGGTGCGGCCCTCGCGTATCTCGTCCTTGAGGCGTTCGAAGAACACGACGAACGAGTCCGCCGTGACACCGATCGAGATGATGAACCCGGCGACGCCCGCGAGGTCGAGCGTGAAGCCGATCCACCGGCCCAGCAGCACCAGCACCGCGTACACCACGAGACCGGACAGGGCCAGCGACACGATGGTGAGCGCGCCGAGCAGGCGGTAGTAGAACAGGCAGTACACGAACACCAGCGCCAGCCCGACGCCACCGGCGATCAGCCCGGCCTCGAGCGACGCGAGCCCCAGCGTCGCCGACACCGTGGTCGCGTCGGACGTGGTGAACGACAGGGGCAGCGAGCCGTACTTCAGGATGTCGGCGAGGTCCTTGGTCTGCTGCTGGGTGAACTGCCCGCTGATCTGGGTGTTGCCGTCCACGATCGCGCTCTGGATCGCGGGCGCGGACACCACCTGCGTGTCGAGGGTGAAGGCCGTCCTCGTCTGCTGCTGGTAGTGCTTCGTGGTGAAGTCGGCCCAGATCTGGCGGCCCGCGGACTTGAACGTCAGGTCGACGGTCCAGCCGGGCTTGTTCTGCGCGGGCGGCGAGGACACCGCGTTGTCGATCTCGGTGCCCTCCAGGAACACCGGGCCGAGCAGGTACTTCTCGGTGCCGTCCTTGTTGCACGCCAGCAGCGGCAGGTTGGGGTCGTCGTTGCCGCGGAGCGGGTCCTGCGCCGAGCAGGTGAACGCGGTGAGCGCCTGCTGCGCAGTCGGGGACGCGGCCAGCGTGTCCCCGGAGCCGGTGGCCAGCGCCGGGTCCTGCCGGGTGGCCTTGGCCTGCTGGATCTGCTGCGGCGACTGGTCGTCCGCACCCGGGGTGGCCGGGGCCGGCGGCGTGGTGGTGGTCTGCGCGTCGAGCACCTGGCGGAAGCCCAGCTTCGCGGTCTGCCCGAGCTTCTTCGCCTGGTCGCCCTGCTCACCGGGCACGGTGATGACGATGTTGCTGCCGTCGAGGATGATCTCGGCGCCGCTCACACCGAAGCCGTTGACCCGCCTCTCGATGATCTGGCGGGCCTGGTTGAGCGAGTCCTTCGACGGGGCGGAACCGTCGGGGGTGCGCGCGGACAGCGTGACCCGCGTACCCCCCTGCAGGTCGATGCCCAGCTTCGGCGTCGGCTTGCCGCCGCCGGTGAAAAACACCAGCGCGTAGAGCACGACCACGATCAAAACGAACAAGCCCAGGTAGCGTCCCGGGCGGATCCGCCCGGCCGGTGGTGCCACGGTGGTCGTTCTCCTCGGGAAAATAAGCTTCAGCCCATGTCAGCACCGAGACAGTACTCGGTGCCACGTGAGGACAGCGTGCAGCCCCCGGCGCCCGCGTGTCGGCGCCAGGGGCTTCGCGTCCTGGCTACTTCTTGTTGCCCTGCTCCAGCGGGGGCGCGACCTGCGGGCCCGGCTTCTCCTCGGCCGGGGTGTCCTCGACCGCGGCGACCGTGGTGGGCTCGTCGTCGGAGGTGGTCTCCTCGACCTCTTCGACCGGCGGGGCCACCTTCTCGCGCACCGCCTGGCGCAGCCACGTCGTCACGACACCGGGGGCGATCTCGATGTCGATCGTGGTGTCGTCGCTGGTGTCGGCCACCGTGCCGTAGAGGCCCGACGTGGTCATCACGCGGTCGCCCTCGGCGAGGCTGGCCTGCAGGTTCTGCTGCTCCGCGGCGGCGCGCTTCTGCTTGCGGCTGCCCAGCACGAGGGGGATCGCCACCACGAGCATGAGCAGCAACGGCAGCAAGAGCTGGTTCATGATTCTCCATTCGGCACACGCGGCGCGCGCACCTTTTTGTCCGGATGTGCTCTCTCGAGTGTGCCAGGTGAAGCCGCAACTCTCACCAGGCGGGGCTAGTCGAACAGCGTCGACTGGTCCGTTCGGCCGTGTTCCGCGGGCGGACGCAGGCCGAGGTGCTCCCACGCGGCCGCGGTCGCCACCCGTCCCCGTGGGGTCCGCGCGAGCATACCCGCGCGGACCAGGTACGGCTCGCACACCTCTTCGACGGTGGTCGGCTCCTCCCCCACCGCCACCGCGAGCGTCGACACCCCGACGGGGCCGCCTGCGAACGAGTGCACCAGCGCGCCGAGCACGGCGCGGTCCAGCCGGTCGAGGCCCAGTTCGTCCACGTCGTAGACCTTCAGCGCGGCCCGGGTGACGTCGAGCGTGATGTGCCCGTCGGCGCGGACCTCGGCGTAGTCGCGCACGCGCCGCAGCAGCCGGTTCGCGATGCGCGGCGTGCCCCGCGAGCGACGGGCTATCTCGAAGCTGGCTGCCGGGTCGATCTCGATGCCCAGGATCGCCGCCGCCCGCCGGACCACCTGGTCCAGCTCCTCGTCGGCGTAGAACTCCATCTGCCCGGTGAAGCCGAAGCGGTCACGCAGCGGGCCGGTCAGCGAGCCGGACCGCGTCGTGGCCCCGACCAGCGTGAACGGCGCGATCTCCAGCGGGATGCTCGTCGCGCCGGGCCCCTTGCCGACCACCACGTCGACCCGGAAGTCCTCCATCGCGAGGTACAGCATCTCCTCGGCGGGCCGGGCGATGCGGTGGATCTCGTCGATGAACAGCACGTCGCCCTCGGCGAGGTTGGACAGCATCGCGGCGAGGTCGCCCGCGCGCTCCAGCGCGGGGCCCGAGGTGATCCGGATCGCCGCGTCCAGCTCGGCCGCGATGATCATCGCCAGGCTCGTCTTGCCGAGGCCGGGCGGGCCGGACAGCAGCACGTGGTCCGGCGGCACGCCGCGGCGCCGGGCGCTCTCCAGCACCAGTTCCAGCTGCTCACGGACCCGGGGCTGGCCGACGAACTCCGAGAGCTTGCGCGGGCGCAGCGTCGTCTCGACCTCGCGCTCGCCGGTCTGCGGCAGCGCCGAGAGGGTCTCGTCGGAGTCGAATTCGGTCACGCTGTCATCGTGCACGCTCGTGGCCTAGCCCTTGCGGCCGAGGGTGGTCAGCGCGGCACGCAGCACCCCCGGGGTGTCGCTGACCTCGCCCGCCGCCAGCACCTTCTCCACGGCCTGCTCGGCCTGCTTGGCGGGGAACCCGAGCCCGGTGAGCGCCTCGACGACCTCGGCGCGGACCGCGGCCCCGGCGGCCGGCGCGGCCTCGCCGGGAGCGGCGCCGGTCGCGGCGACCTTGTCCCGCAGCTCCAGCGACAGCCGCTCGGCGCCCTTGCGGCCGATGCCCGGGACCTGCGTGAGCACGGTGATGTTGCCTTCGGCGAGCGCGGTGCGCAGCTTGTCGGGGTCGAGCACGGCGAGCGCGGCGAGCGCGAGCCGCGGCCCGATCCCGGACACGGTCTGCAGCAGCGTGAACAGCTCGCGCGACTCGGCGTCGGCGAACCCGAACAACGTCAGCGAGTCCTCGCGGACGACGAGCGCGGTGTGCAGGCGCACCTCCTCGCCGCGCCGCAGCGTCGCCAGCGTCGACGGCGTGGCCTGCACCGCGAAGCCCACCCCGCCGACCTCGACGACCACGTGGTCGAGCCCGACCGACAGCACCTCCCCGCGCACCGACGAGATCATCGTGCCGCCCCCTTCGCTTTCGCTGCCTTCGCGGCCGCGGCCAGCCGCGCCCGGTGCTTCTTCGCCAGCTCGGCCGCCCGCGCCTCCGCCTCGGCGAGCCGGGCCCGCATCGGCTCCCGCCACAGGTGGCAGATCGCCAGGCCCAGCGCGTCCGCCGCGTCCGCGGGGCTGGGCGCCTCCGCGAGCCCCAGCAGGCGGGTGACCATGTCCGTGACCTGCGCCTTGTCCGCCCGGCCAGAGCCGGTGACGGCGGCCTTCATCTCACTCGGCGTGTGGAACACGACCGGCAGCCCGCGCCGCGCCGCGCTGAGCGCGACCACGCCGCCGGCCTGCGCCGTGCCCATCACCGTGCGGACGTTGTGCTGGCTGAACACGCGCTCGACGGCGACGGCCTCGGGCCGGTAGCGGTCGAGCCACTCCTCCACCGCGTCGGAGATCTTCAGCAGCCGGTTCGCGAGCGTCGCGTCGACGGGGGTGCGCACGACGTCCACCGCCACGCAGCGGACCGTGCGGCCCACGCCGCCGTCCACCACCCCGAGCCCGCACCGCGTCAGCCCGGGGTCGACACCCAGCACCCGCATGATCCGCCCTTCCGCGCCCGAACACCAGTTCGGAGGCTACCGGGTCGGGTGCCGCCCGCCCGGGACGACGCGCCGGAGCGAGCGTATGTCCACTATGGACCGTCGACGCCAGGGGTCCAGCTCTCCGGCCTGCCGCTGTCGGTCAGCACCGGCTGCCACTCGGCGAAACCCTCGGGGGCGTCGGGGTCCCACGGCCACTTGCCCTCGGGCGTGGCGACGATGATCTGCAGCGCCGGGAAGTCGCCGTCGGGGTAGACGAGGAAGGCGCTGCCGAAGTACTCGGGGTAGTGCCCGGGGTGCACCTGCTCGAAGACGACGGGCACGCCCTCGAAGAAGTCGTCGTAGATCCGGCCGGGCTCGAACGGCCCCGCGGTGGCGGCCCGGTCCACATAGGCGTCCAGCAGGACCTGCGCCATGTGCTCGGGCAGCCCGACGACGACGGCCTCCGGCACCTTGTGCAGCGCCCACACGCACGCGGTGAAGCAGTAGCCGGATCCCTTGTCGTCACTGGGAACCGAGATGACCGCGTTGCCCCGGCGCTCGGCCTCGGAGACGATCCACTCGAGAAGTTCGTGATCTTCGGGCGCGAGCACCTCGGTCGTCGTCTCGGTCACGGCGGCCATTGTGCCGCAAGGCCGCGCGCGGGCACAGTGCCTGTCCGCAAAAAATCCCGGCATGCCTGGCACACCGGGATTCTTGTTCGCTCGAACGGGTTCAGCCGACCTCGGCGAGAACGTCGTCCGGAACGTCGAAGTTGGCGTACACGTTCTGGACGTCGTCGCAGTCCTCGAGCGCGTCGATCAGCTTGAAGACCTTCTTGGCGCCCTCGGCGTCCAGCGGCACGTTGACCGACGGCAGGAAGCTCGCCTCCGCCGACTCGTAGTCGAACCCGGCGTCCTGCAGCGCCTTGCGCACCGCGACGAGGTCGGTCGCCTCGGAGACGATCTCGAAGTTGTCGCCGAGGTCGTTGACCTCCTCGGCACCCGCGTCGAGGACCGCCATGAGGACGTCGTCCTCGGACAGGTCGTTCTTGGGCATGATCACCACGCCCTTGCGGTTGAACAGGTACGCCACCGATCCCGGGTCGGCGAGCGAGCCGCCGTTGCGGGTCAGCGCGGTGCGCACCTCGGACGCCGCGCGGTTGCGGTTGTCGGTGAGGCACTCGATGAGCACCGCGACGCCGTTGGGGCCGTAGCCCTCGTAGTTGATCGTCTGCCAGTCGGCGCCGCCGGCCTCTTCCCCGGCGCCGCGCTTGCGGGCGCGCTCGATGTTGTCCTGCGGCACCGAGTTCTTCTTCGCCTTCTGGATGGCGTCGTAGAGCGTCGGGTTGCCGTCCGGGTCGCCCCCGCCGGTCCGCGCGGCGACCTCGATGTTCTTGATGAGTCTCGCGAACAGCTTGCCACGCTTGGCGTCGAGGGCGGCCTTCTTGTGCTTGGTGGTAGCCCACTTGGAGTGGCCGCTCATCTCTCCTCCGTCTACATCGTTTCGTGCACCATGCCCACGAAGAGCCGGTGCACCCGCTCGTCCCCCGTGAGTTCCGGATGGAAGGCCGTGGCGAGCACCGGCCCCTGCCGGATGGCGACGATCCTAGCGGCCGCGTCCCCGGCACCGGCCGTGTCGGGCACCCTGGCCAGTATTTCCACCCCGTCGCCCGCCTTCTCCACCCAAGGGGCGCGGATGAACACGGCGTGCACGGGACCGTCGTCGAGCCCGGCGAAGTCCAGGTCACCCTCGAAGGAGTCGACCTGCCGCCCGAAGGCGTTCCGCCGCACGACGACGTCGAGTGCGTCGAGTTGCCGCTGGTCGGGGCGCCCGTCGAGGACCTGGCGGGCGAGCAGGATCATCCCGGCGCACGAGCCGTAGGCGGGCAGGCCGTCCGCGATCCGGTCCCGGAGCGGTTCGAGCAGTTCGAACGACTCCAGCAGCCGCGACATCGTGGTCGACTCGCCGCCGGGCAGGACGATCCCGTCCACGGCGGCCAGCTCCTCCGGCCGCCGCACCGGCCGGGCGCCCGCCCCGGCGTGCTCCAGCGCGGCGAGGTGCTCGCGCACGTCGCCCTGGAGGGCGAGCACGCCGATCACCGGCTTCGTGGTCACCTGACCTCCTCCTGATCCACTGTAGGCCGCGCCGCGCCGCGGCGGCCCAGACGTGCGCTGACGTGCAAGGACGCGGTTTTGGGCGTCCGTGCGGGGGGCTAGCCTGGGTGCATGACCGAGAACGCGGCCCACCCGCCCGAGCGGGAGGCACCCGGGCCCCGGCGCCCGGATGATCCGTTCAGCCTCGAGGCGTACCTCGAGCGCCGGCGGGCGGAGTTCGCCGACGGCCCGACGATGGCCGAGATCCTCGAGGACCTGGACCGGTACCGGGATGGCGGAGTTCCTGGCCATCTGATCGTCGCCGCCATCCGCGAGGACCGGGACAACGCCGGATGAGCGGCGCACGCTTCGTCCTGGACGCGTCCGCGGCCCTGGCGGTGCTCACCGGGAAGGACTGACGTGGCCGTCGAGGCGGAGTGCCCGGCCCGGTTTCCGGCCGGAGCGACCGATCGCCTCCCCCCGGCGCCTGCACCCGCTCCCGATCAACGGGCCCCAGCGCTCCGCCGCCGTCGAGCTGTACCCCGCCTGAGGGCCTACCAGCCGCGCTCGGCGAGGCGGTGCGGCTCCGGGACGTCGTCGACGTTGATGCCGACCATCGCCTCGCCGAGGCCGCGCGACACCTTCGCGATCACGTCCGGGTCGTCGTGGAAGGTGACGGCCTTGACGATCGCCGCGGCGCGCTTCGCCGGGTCGCCCGACTTGAAGATGCCCGAGCCGACGAACACGCCCTCCGCGCCCAGCTGCATCATCATCGCCGCGTCGGCCGGCGTCGCGATACCGCCCGCCGTGAACAGCACGACCGGCAGCTTGCCGCGCTCCGCCACCTCGCGCACCAGCTCGTACGGCGCCTGCAGCTCCTTGGCCGCGACGTACAGCTCGTCCTCCGGCAGGGACGTCAGCCGCTTGATCTCCCCGCGGATCTTGCGCATGTGGGTGGTCGCGTTCGAGACGTCGCCCGTGCCGGCCTCGCCCTTCGAGCGGATCATCGCCGCGCCCTCGTTGATGCGGCGCAGCGCCTCGCCCAGGTTCGTCGCCCCGCACACGAACGGCACGGTGAACGCCCACTTGTCGATGTGGTTGGCGTAGTCGGCCGGCGTGAGCACCTCGGACTCGTCGATGTAGTCCACCCCGAGCGACTGCAGCACCTGCGCCTCGACGAAGTGGCCGATGCGGGCCTTCGCCATCACCGGGATCGACACCGCCTCGATGATGCCGTCGATGAGGTCGGGGTCGCTCATGCGCGCCACGCCGCCCTGCGCCCGGATGTCGGCGGGCACGCGCTCCAGTGCCATCACGGCGACCGCGCCCGCGTCCTCGGCGATCTTGGCCTGCTCGGCGGTGACCACGTCCATGATCACGCCGCCCTTGAGCATCTCGGCCATACCGCGCTTGACACGCGCCGTACCGCGCTCGGGCACCGGGGAGGAAGCAGTTTCGGACACGGGAAATCGCCTTTCGAAAGCACGGGGGAAGGGCTTGCGACGTCCAGTCTAGGTCGAGGTGGACCGCTCATTAAGGCCAATAAGCCACGATTCCGGAAGGCCACTTTTCCCCTCGGCGGGGGCAGACGGGTGGCCTGGTGGACACGGGGTTGCCGGGGCGTGTCCGACGGGTGTGTGATCGGGGGCACACCCGTTACCGACATCGAAGTCCGGGAGGCCTGCCATGGCCGAGAAGCAACCCCGCAACGGTGACGCCGGGGCCGCGGTCGCTGTGGACGACCCCCGCAACCTGCGCAACGTCGTCCTGGTCGGCCCCTCCGGATCGGGCAAGACCACCCTCACCGAGGCCCTGCTCGCCGTGTCCGGCACGGTCAGCAGGGCCGGTTCCGTCACCGAGGGCACGACGGTGTGCGACCACGACCCGGCCGCGGTGCGCCAGCAGCGGTCCGTCGGGCTCGCCGTCGCCCCCGTCCTGCACGGCGGGGTCAAGATCAACCTGATCGACACCCCCGGTTACGCGGACTTCGTCGGTGAGCTGAGAGCCGGGTTGCGGGCCGCCGACGCGGCGTTGTTCGTCGTGGGCGCCGCCGAGGGGGTCGACCCCGCCACCGTCTCGCTGTGGGAGGAGTGCGCCGCCGTCGGCATGCCGCGCGCGGTGATCATCGCCCGCACCGACCACCAGCGCGCCGACATCGCGGGTGAGATCGCCGCGTGCCAGGAGGCGTTCGGCGCCGGGGTGCTCCCGCTGTACCTGCCCGCGAGCAACCGGCCGGGGCTCGTCGGGCTGATCACGCAGCAGCTGTACGACTACTCCGACGGCTACCCGCCCAAGCTCGGTCAGCCCGACCCCGCCGACCTCGACCGCATGACCGAGGCCCGCAACGAGCTGATCGAGGGCATCATCGCCGAAAGCGAGGACGAGGGCCTGATGGACCGCTACCTCGCCGGCGAGGAGATCAGCGAGGACGTGCTGATCTCCGACCTGGAGAAGGCGGTCGCGCGGGGCGCGTTCCACCCCGTCATCCCCGTGTGCGCGACGAGCGGGCTGGGCCTCGCGGAGGTGCTGGACGGGATCGCCCGCGCCTTCCCGTCCCCGCTGGAGCACCCGCTGCCCGAGGTCACCGGGCTCGACGGCGGTGCCCACGAGGAACTGCGCGCCGACCCGGACGGGCCGCTCGCGGCGGAGGTCGTGCGCACGGCGGTGGACTCCTACGTCGGCCGGGTCTCGCTGGTCCGCGTCTTCTCCGGCACCCTGCGGCCGGAACGGCCGGTGCACGTCTCCGGGCACGGGCTCGCCGAGCGCGGGCACGAGGACCATGACGCCGACGAGCGCGTGGCGCATGTGTATTCCCCGCTGGGCTCGAACCTGCGCGAGGTGCCGTACTGCGTCGCCGGGGACCTGTGTGCGCTGACCAAGATCGGCTCGGCCGAGACGGGCGACACCGTGTCGGCGCCGGACCACCCGCTGCTCGTGGAGCCGTGGACGATGCCGGAGCCGCTGCTGCCGGTGGCGATCGTGGCGCACAACCGCAGCGACGAGGACACGTTGTCGCGCAACCTTTCCCGGCTCGTCGCGGGCGATCCCACACTCCGGCTGGAACGCAACGCCGAGACCGGGCAGCTGGTGCTGTGGTGCATGGGCGAGGCGCACGCGGACGTCGTGCTGTCACGCCTGCGCGCGGGCGGCGCCGAGGTCGACACCGAGCCGGTGAAGGTCAGCCTGCGCGAGACGTTCGCGAGCCCGGCGAAGGGGCACGGGCGGCACGTCAAGCAGTCCGGCGGGCACGGGCAGTACGCGGTGTGCGACATCGAGGTCCAGCCGCTGGAGCGCGGGGCCGGGTTCGAGTTCGTGGACCGCATCGTCGGCGGCGCGGTGCCGCACCAGTTCATCCCGAGCGTGGAGAAGGGGGTGCGGGCGCAGCTGCGGCGCGGGCTGGCGACGGGCAACCCGGTGGTGGACGTGCGCGTGACGCTGGTGGACGGCAAGGCGCACAGCGTCGACTCCTCCGACGCGGCGTTCCAGACCGCCGGGGCGCTGGCGCTCAAGGACGCGGCCGCGAACAGCCGGATCGTGCTGCTCGAACCGCTCGACGAGGTGACCGTGCTGCTGCCGGACGAGCACCTGGGCGCGGTGCTGGGCGACCTGTCGTCCCGGCGGGGCCGCGTGCTCGGCACGGAGGCCGCGCACGGCGGGCGCACGCTCGTCCGCGCCGAGGTGCCCGCGACGGAGCTGCTGCGGTACGCCACGGACCTGCGCTCGCTGACCTCGGGCACGGCGAGCTTCACCCGGCGCCACGCCCGCTTCGACCCGATGCCGGAGGGGGTCAGGACCGGGGTCTGACGGGGCAGTCCGGCGGAGGCCCGCCGCGGAACGGCGATAGGTTGCGGTCCTGACGGAAGTGAGGACCGCGATGAGCTCGCCCGCCATCCTGCCGGCCTCGGAGGCGGAAGCGTCCGAGGCCGAGATGCTGCTCTCCTTCGAGACGGGAGCACCGGCGGAGGTCCGGTCTGCGCTCGGTATCGCGGCGGCGCGGATCGGTGGTGGTGTCGCGCTCGCGATGCGGCACGACTCGATGGACCACTGGAGCGTGGCGCTCGGGCTCGGCTTCGCGGAGCCGGTCACGGCGGATCTGGTCGACGAGATCGGCGCCTTCTACTCCGCCCAGCACGTGGGGCACGCGAGGTTCCAGCTGGCACCCGAGGCCCTTCCCGGGGACTGGCCGGAGATCTGCGAGAAGACCGGCCTCTCGGCCGGCGGCACGAGCGTGAAACTGGTCTGCCGCACGGAGATCGCGCTGGCCCGGATCACCGAGCACCGGCCGGCCACCGACTTGCGGGTCGCTCCGGTGTCGCCGCAGGACGCGACGGCCTGGGGTTCGGCGCAGGTGCGCGGGTTCGGGGAGCCCGAGGGGGACCTGGTCGCGCTGTCCGCGAGCGTGGTCGGCCGGGAGGGCTGGCACGCCTTCGGCACCTGGGACGGCGACGAGCTCGTGGGCACCGGCGCGCTTCACGTGCGCGCGGGCGTGGCCCAGTTCTTCGGCGGTGCCACCCTGCCCCGCGCACGCAAGCGCGGCGGGCAGACCGCGCTGCTCGCCGCCCGCGCGGAGCTGGCCGCGTCGCTCGGCTGCACCTGGCTGGTCGCCGAGACGGGAGCCGAGGATCCGGGCACGCACAACCCGTCCCTGCACAACATGCTGCGGCTGGGGTTCGAGGTGCGCTACGAGCGCCGCGACTGGATCTGGCAGGGCTGAGGCAGGGTCAGAAGAACCCGCCGGAGCGCCCGTTGCGGTCGGCGAGCAGGCCCGCGAGGGTCGCGATCGCGATCTCCGGCGGCGTGCGGGAGCCGATGTTCAGCCCGATCGGCCGGTGCACGCGGTCGATCTGCTCGGGTGGCACGCCGAGCTGCTTGAGCGCCTCGACGTGCGGGCCGGGGTGGCGCGGGTTGCCCATCACGCCCACCCAGCGCACGGGGTGGGCGAGCACGTCCCGCAGCACCTCGCCCAGCTCGGGCCGGTGGTGGTCGGTCACGACGACGTCGGCCGTGCCGTCCAGCGTCGGCAGGGAATTCTCGCGCGGGTCGTACTGGACCGTGTGGTAGCCCAGATCGCTGCCGTACTTGAGGAGGTACTCGGCGACCGGGGTGGCGAACACGGCGACGAGCGTGCGGGTCTCGGTCTCCGGCTCGGCTTCGCCGTGGGCCACCGCGCAGTTGGGGTCCGTCATGCAGTAAAGCTAGCGCGCGAAGCGCTCCGTGGTGGTCGGGCGAGGGGCCGGCCTACGCTGGATCCACGATTTCGAAGTACTGCGGCTGGGGGGCGGTGCCCGCGAGTTTGAAGTACCGCACCTTGCGCCGCCGCCGCAGGGCGAGCGTGTCGCGCACGGCGTCGTTGTGCACGCGGCGGGCGATGACGACGCGTTGTTCGGCGTCGGCCAGTTCCTCGGCGAGCCGGGGCGGCAGGCTCGTGCGGTCCACGGCGGAAAGCCGTTTCGTCAGCTCGTTTTCGGCGTCCTCGCGCTCGCTGCGGGGGGCGGCTTCCGCCGCGTCCGCGGCCTGCACCACCGCCAGCGCCTCCGCCCCGGTCAGGGCACCCGCCGCGACCGTGCGCGCGACGACGGCGCGCCGGGCCAGCGCCGCGTCGAGCGCCGCCCAGCCCGCGTCGAGCCGGACGTGCAGGCGGTCGAGCCGGTTCGCGGTCGCCACCAGGAACAACCCGCCGAGCACGATCACCGCGGCGACGACCGCGAGCAGCACCACGAGCCAGCTCACTGCACCGCCTCCTCGGCGCTGACCCGGCGGGGGTCGGCGGCGACGGCGGTCTCGTAGACACGCAGCACCTGCGCCACCACGACCGACCAGTCGAAGATCGTCACCCGCTCCCCCGCCGCGGCCGCCAGCGAACTCCGCCGGGCCGGATCGCCCAGCAGTTCGCGCAGCGCGTCGGCCAGCGCGCCCGCGTCACCGGGCGGGGTCAGCACCCCCGCGCGGCCGTCGTCGAGCACCCGCCGGAACGAGTCGAGCGCGCTCGCGACGACGGGCGTGCCCGCCGCCATCGCCTCGGTGAGGATCATCCCGAAGCTCTCGCCGCCGAGGTTGGGCGCGCAGTAGACGTCCACGCTGCGCAGCGCGCGGGCCTTCGTCGCGTCGTCGACCTGGCCGAGCAGCTCCAGGTGCGGGGCGAGGTGCGGGCCCGCCATCCGCCGCAGCTCGTCGGCGTCCCCCCGGCCGACGACGAGCAGCTTCAGCTCCGGGTACTCCGGCAGGAGCCGGCGCGCGGCCTCCAGCAGCACGTCCATCCCCTTGCGCGGCTCGGTGAACCGGCCGACGAAACCGAGCGTGCCGCCCGCGCGCGGGTAACCGTCCAAAGGGGACGCCCGCGCGAAGAACTCCGCGTCCACGCCGTTGGGGATCTCCACCGCGTCCCCGCCCGAGTGCTCCACCTGCACCCGCCGGGCCAGCGCCGACACCGCGATCCGCGCGGTGATCTTCTCCAGCAGCGGGCGCAGCACCGGCTGGAAGGCCGAAAGCGTGCGCGAGCGCGGGGTCGAGGTGTGGAAGGTGGCGACGATCGGCCCGTCCGCGACCTTCAGCGCCAGCAGCGACAGGCTCGGCGCGGCCGGTTCGTGCAGGTGCAGCACGTCGAAGTTCCCCTCGCGCAGCCACCTTCGCACGCGGGCGTAGGACACCGGCCCGAACTGCAGCCGCGCCACCGAGCCGTTGTACGGGATCGCGAGCGCCTTGCCCGCGGGCTGCACGAACTCCGGCACGTCGGAGTCGTCGTCGGCGGGCGCGAGCACGGACACCTCGTGGCCGCGGGCGATCAGGGCCCGCGCGAGGTCCACGACGTGCCCCTGCACTCCGCCGGGGACGTCGAACGAGTAGGGACAGACGATGCCGATCTTCACCCGGCCGCCGCCTCCTCCGCGGGTTCGGGCTCGCTCTCGCCGAGATCGGCGGTCCAGAACTTCTGCAGCATGTGCCAGTCGGCGGGGTGCGCGGCGATGTCCCCGGCGAAGATGTCGGCGGTCGCCTGCACCGCGGCGGGGATCTCCGCGCGGGCGGTGACACGGATCCGCGGGTGCACGCGCGCGGACCAGCCGTCCTCGGTGAACCACGAACCCACCGGCAGCAGCGCTGCCCCGGTGCTGACCGCGAGCCGCGCCGCCCCCGCGGGCATCCTGGTGCGCTCGCCGAAGAACGTGACCGGCACGCCGGAGCCCGACAGGTCGCGGTCCCCCACCAGGCACACGAGCTTGTTCTCCCGCAGCCGTTGCAGCAGCAGCCGGAACGAGCCGGTGCCCCCGCTCGCGGGCAGGATCTCGAAGCCCAGCGACTCGCGGTACTCGACGAACCGGCGGTACACCGACTCGGGCCGCAACCGCTCGACGACGGTGGTGAACGAGCCCGCGTAGCCGACCAGCCACACCCCGGCGATGTCCCAGTTCCCCATGTGCGGCAACACGATCACCGCGCCGTTGCCCTCGGCGAGCGCGGCCTCGATGTTCTCCACGCCGGTGATCGAGAACCGCTGCCGGACCACGTCGAGGTCCATCGCGGGCAGCCGGAACGTCTCCTCCCAGTACCGGGCGTAGGACCGCATGGCCCGGCGTGTCAGCTCGTCCAGCTCCGCGGGCCCCGCCTGGGGCACGACGCGCGCGAGGTTGCGCCGCAGCTGCACGACCCCGGCACCCCGCCGCCGCACCGCGAAATCGGCCCCCAGCGTGAACGCGGCGTCGGCGAGCCCCTGGGGCACCCGCCGGACCAGCCGCCAGCCGGCGGCGTACCCGAGATCGCTCACACGCTGGGAGAACCGGGTCACGGATGGGCCTCCCGGGCGGACGCGGCGAGCGCGACCATCCGCTGCCCCAGCGTCACCGCGGACAGCACCGCGAGCAGCCACTGGGTGACCTCGACGGCGTAGGGCACGTGGAAGCCCTCCAGCCCGGTGCCGACGAGCGCGATGATCAGCCGCTCGGCGCGTTCGATCAGCCCCCCGTCGGCGCTCAGGCCGGACGCCTCCGCCCGCGCCTTGACGTAGGAGATCACCTGCCCGAGCACGAGGCTCACCAGCGCCGCCCCCGCCGCGCGCAGGTTGCCGTTGTCCACGAAGCACCACCACGCGATGGCGCCGAACAACGCGCCGTCGACGAGCCGGTCGCACGTCGCGTCGAGCGTGGCGCCGAACGGGGTGCCGTGCCCGCGGGCGCGGGCGATGGCGCCGTCGAGCAGGTCGAGCATCGCGAAGCCCCAGACCGTGAACGTGCCCCACAGCAGCAGCCCGTTGGGGAAGAAGCCGAGCGCGCACGCGATGGCACCCGCGGTGCCGACGACGGTCATGACGTTGGGCGTGACGCCCGCGCGCAGCAGCACGCGGGCGAGCGGATCGAGTGCGCGGGAGACGGAGGCGCGCGCGAAGATGTTCAGCATCGGATCTGCGGGGGAAGGTTTTCGGCCTGCTGGCTCATCGCTGTCTACGTCACCTGGCTGCGTGAGAGGAGTGGTTCGCCCGCAGCCTATCGACCCGCCACCAGGGGATAACGCCCCGGCGCGCCCAACTGTGGCGATCAGTGCGCGGGAGAGGCCTCTTCGGCCTCGCAGGCGGCCCGCGCGGCGGCACAGCGCGGAGTCAGGCGGTTACGGATCGCGAGGCTGATCTCGCCGAGCGCCCGCACCTGCTCGGGCGTGAGCGCGTCGAACAGGGCCTCGCGGACGGCCGTGACGTGCCCCGGCGCGGCGGCCTCGATCGCGGCGAGACCCTCCTTGGTCAGGATCGCGAAGGCGCCCCGCTTGTCGGTGGCGCAGTTGTCCCTGCGGACCCAGCCGTTGTCCTCCAGCCGCGCGACGGCGTGCGAGAGCCTGCTGCGGGAGGAGCGGCAGCGCTCGGCGAGCTCGCTCATGCGCAGCGTGCGGCCGGGCGCCTCGGACAGCACGACCAGGACCTCGTAGTAGGTGCGCGGCATGCCCGAGTCGCGCTGGAGCTGCCCGTCGACGTGGCCCTGCACCATGTCCACGGCTACGAGGAAGTTCCGCCACACGCGTTGTTCCTCGTCGTCGAGCCATCGGGTTCCCGCCATACGGACAATCCTACCCTTAGTTGAGCCCTCAACTAGAGTTGCTAGAGTTCGTTCCGGACATCCCAAGACCTGATCCACCGAGGAGATTCCCATGAGCGCACCCGCGACCGAGATCCCCGGCTACGTCGCCGGCACCTGGAAGATCGACGCCACGCACTCCGACGTGACCTTCACCGTGCGCCACCTCGGCGTGTCGAAGGTCCGCGGCCGCTTCGACCAGGTCGAGACCACGATCGTGACCGCGGAGAACGTGCTCGACTCGACGGTGACCACGACCATCCAGGCCGCGAGCATCGACACCAACAACGAGCAGCGCGACGCGCACGTGCGCGGCGAGGACTTCCTGGACGTCGAGAAGTTCCCGACCATCACCTTCACCTCGACCGGCATCCGCGTCGAGGACGGCGACTTCTTCATCGACGGTGACCTGACCATCCACGGCGTCACCAAGCCCGTCACCCTGAAGGCCGACCTGGGCGGCTTCGGCGACGGCATGGCGCCGGGCAGCAAGGTGCTGGGCATCTCGGCCTCGACCGAGGTCAGCCGCGGCGACTTCGGCGTCGGCGGCTCCATCCCGGGCGCCGTCGTCAGCGACAAGGTCAAGATCGAGCTGGACATCGAGGCCGGCCTGCAGGCCTGAGCCCGTCCGCGAGAAAGCCCCCTCCGTGCGCGGAGGGGGCTTTTCCGTGGTCACTTCCAGGCGTTCGCGAGCAGCGCCCTGGTCTCGCCGAGGAGCTGCGGCAGCACCTTGGTGTGGCCGATCACCGGCATGAAGTTCGCGTCGCCGCCCCAGCGGGGCACGACGTGCTGGTGCAGGTGCGCGGCGATGCCCGCGCCCGCGATCTCGCCCTGGTTCATGCCGATGTTGAACCCGTGCGCCCCCGACACCGAGCGGATCACCGTCATCGCGTGCTGCGTGAACGACGCCAGCTCGGCCGTCTCCTCCGCGGTCAGCTCCGGGTAGTCCGCCACGTGCCGGTACGGCAGCACCATCAGGTGGCCCGGGTTGTACGGGTAGAGGTTCAGCACCGCCCACACGTGCTCGCCACGCGCGACGATCAGCGCCTGCTCGTCGGGCAGGCCGAGCAGGCGGCAGAACGGGCAGCCCTCGGGCTCGTCCCCCTCGGGCTTGTCCTGCCCCTGCACGTACGCCAGCCGGTGCGGCGTCCACAGCCGCTGCAGCGCGTCCGGGACGCCCACCCCGTCCTGGGGCACCAGCTCGGGTTCGCTCACGCGGCCTCCTCAACGGACGCGGCAAGCCGCGGCAACCACACAACGTCGGCCAGCGTGGCGCCCATGGTTCGCTCGCAAGCTTCGCTCACGCGGCCTCCTCAACGGACGCGGCAAGCCCCGGCAGCCACACAACGTCGGCCAGCGTGGTGCCCATGGTTCGCTCGCAAGCTTCGCTCACGCCTTGAACACCTCAGCGCTCGGCGAGGTGTTCTCCCGCCGGGCGACCCAGCCCGTGATCGCCTCGACCGCGTCGGCCACCGGGACGCCGTTGATCTGGCTGCCGTCGCGGAACCGGAACGACACGGCACCCGCCTCGACGTCCTTCGCACCCGCCAGCAGCAGGAACGGCACCTTCTGCGTGGTGTGGGTGCGGATCTTCTTCTGCATCCGGTCGTCACTGGTGTCGACCTCGACCCGGATCCCCTTGGCGCGCAACGCCTTCTCCACACCCCGCAGGTGCTCGACGTGGTCGTCGGCGATCGGGATGCCGACCACCTGCACCGGCGCGAGCCACGCCGGGAACGCGCCCGCGTAGTGCTCGGTCAGCACGCCGAAGAACCGTTCGATCGACCCGAACAACGCGCGGTGGATCATCACCGGCCGCTGCCGCGAACCGTCGGCCGCGGTGTACTCCAGCTTGAACAGCTCCGGCAGGTTGAAGTCCAGCTGGATGGTCGACATCTGCCACGACCGGCCCAGCGCGTCCTTGGCCTGCACCGAGATCTTCGGCCCGTAGAACGCCGCGCCGCCCGGGTCCGGCACCAGCTCCAGCCCGGAGGACTCCGCCGCGGCGCGCAGCACCTCGGTGGCCTCGGCCCACACCTCGTCCGAGCCGACGTACTTCTCGTCGTTGCGGGTGGACAGCTCGAGGTAGAAGTCGTTGAGCCCGTAGTCGCGCAGCAGGTTCAGCACGAAGTCCAGCAGCGACTTCAGCTCGTCGCCCACCTGCTCCTGGGTGCAGAAGATGTGCGCGTCGTCCTGGGTGAAGCCGCGGGCACGGGTCAGGCCGTGGATCACGCCCGACTTCTCGTACCGGTACACGGTGCCGAACTCGAACAGCCGCATCGGCAGGTCCCGGTACGACCGGCCGCGCGAGGCGAAGATCAGGTCGTGGAACGGGCAGTTCATCGGCTTGAGGTAGTAGTCCTGCCCCGGCTTGCGGACCTTGCCGTCCTCGTCGTACTCGGCGTCGAGGTGCATCGGCGGGTACATGCCGTCGCGGTACCAGCCGAGGTGCCCGGAGATCTCGAACAGCGTGCCCTTGGTGATGTGCGGCGAGTAGACGAACTCGTAGCCCGCCTCGACGTGCCGCTGCCGCGAGTAGTTCTCCATCTCCTGCCGGATGATCCCGCCCTTGGGGTGGAACACCGGCAGCCCCGAGCCGATCTCGTCGGGGAAGGAGAACAGGTCCAGCTCGGCGCCCAGCTTGCGGTGGTCGCGCCGCTCGGCCTCGGCGAGCATCTCCAGGTACGCGTCCTGCGCCTCCTGGGACTCCCACGCGGTGCCGTAGATGCGCTGCAGCTGCGGGTTCTTCTCGTTCCCGCGCCAGTACGCGGCGGCCACGCGGGTCAGCTTGAACGCCGGGATGAACTTGGTGGTGGGCACGTGCGGGCCGCGGCACAGGTCGCTCCACACGCGCTCCTTGGTGCGCGGGTCGAGGTTGTCGTAGATGGTCAGCTCGCCGCCGCCGACCTCCATCACCTCGGAGGTGTCCACATCGGACTTGAGGTCGATGAGCTCCAGTTTGAACGGCTCGTCCGCCAGCTCCTCGCGCGCCTGCTCCGGGGAGTCGAAGCGGCGGCGGGAGAACTGCTGCGCCCCCTTGATGATCTGCTTCATGCGCTTCTCCAGCGCCTGCAGGTCCTCCGGGGTGAACGGGGTCTCGACCTGGAAGTCGTAGTAGAACCCGTCCTTGACGGGCGGGCCGATGCCGAGCTTGGCCTCCGGGAACTGCTGCTGCACCGCCTGCGCGAGCACGTGGGCCGCGGAGTGGCGGATGACGCTGCGGCCGTCCTCGGTGTTCGCGGCGACCGGCTCGACCTCGGTGTCGGCCTCGGGGGCCCACGAGAGGTCACGCAGCCGGCCTTCCGGGTCGCGGACGACGACGATGGTCTCCGGCCCCTTGGTCGGCAGCCCCGCCTCCCTGATCGCGGTGCCGGCCGTGGTCCCGGCCGGCACCACCACGCTCGCGGCGGGGGCGGTTGCGGCGGACGACGGCTGGTTCACGATGGGCTCCTTCTGCGGAAGTGACGACCCTTCGATGCTATCCGCCGTCCGCCACCCGGTTTCGGCCAGGCCAGGCAGATCAGACGGCCTCGACGACCTCGTCGTAGTCCAGCCGCGGCAGGCGGTCGAACCACGGGTTCTCCCCCGGCTTGCCCACGTTCACCACGACGAGGGAGTGCCACTTGCGGTCGGCGAAGAACTCCTTGTCGATGCCCGCGGCGTCGAACCCGGTCATCGGGCCCGCGGCGAGGCCGGCGGCACGCACGCCGATGATGAAGTAGCCGACCTGCAGCAGCGAGTTCAGCTTCGCGAACTCGGCGCGGGCCTCCTCGCTGCCCGCGAACATGTCCTTCGCGTCCGGCTTGTGCGGGAAGGTCTTCGGCAGGTTCTCGTGGAAGTCGGTGTCGGCGGCGAGCACGACGGTCACCGGCGCCGCGGCGGTCTTGGCGCGGTTGCCCTCGGCCATGTGCGGCAGCAGGCGCTCCTTGCCCTCGGGGGTGCGGACCACGAGCGCGCGCAGCGGCTGGGTGTTCATCGACGTCGGCGCCCACTTGACGAGGTCGTAGATCGCCTGGATCTGCTCGTCGGAGACCGGCTCGTCGCTGAAGGTGTTCGCCGTGCGGGCTTCGCGGAACAGCAGGTCCTGCACGTCCTGGGGCAGGTGCAGTGCGTCGGCCAGGCTGGCGGTCGAGGTCATGTCTCTCCTTCGGTCGGGAAAGGATCCACCCCGACCAACCTAGTTGAGCGCTTGACTATTTCGCCTCGCCGCTGTGGCCGTGCTCACTCCTACCGGTACACCCGCGCCCAGTCGACCTGCGCGGTCGTCGCGACCGGCGTGCCCGGGTGCTTGCGTACGAAGCTCAGCTGCAGCACCAGGTGCATGGGCGTCTGGGGGATGTACTTCGGGTCGTCGTAGACGCCCCACACCTGCCCGTCCAGGTAGAGGGTGATCTTGTCCGACTGCCAGTCGACCCCGAAGTTGTGCCACTGGGTCAGGTCCACCGGGTTGCTCTTGATGTACGGGCCCTTGAGGTTGCCCGGCCCGTGCAGCCAGCTCTCGGCGAACTGCCGCTCGGGGTTCCACGTCTCGGAGAAGTCGATCTCCCCCGCCTCGGGGAAGTTCAGGTCGTCGGCGCCCCAGAGCAGGAACGTCGGGGCGTAGTTGGCGTCGGCGGGCACCGGCAGCCGCGCCCGCACCTCCCACCGGCCGAAGGTCTGGTCCCCCTTCCAGGACAGCCCGCACGTCGTCCCCGCGTCGTCGGCCCTGCCGGCCAGGGTCAGCACGCCCCCGGACACGGTGCACTGCTTCCTGCTCCAGGTCTCGCCGACCGAGTTGGCGCCGTCGTAGACGTCCCACCGCTTGGTGTCGATCTTGGTGCCGTTGAAGTCGTCGCCCGCGACCAGCTGCCAGCCGTTGAGCACGGCGGCCTCGGTCGACGCGGGCTGCGGCGGGGGCGCTCCCGCGACCCCGGGACTCCCCTGCTCGGCCCGCTCCCCGCTGTCATCGCTGCCGAAGCGTTGCGTCGTGAGGACGAACGCCGCCACCGCAGCGACGATCAGCACGGCACACAGGATCAGGGGAGTAGTCCGTCGCTTCACGGCCGTGAAACCTACCTCACTCTTCTGGGTGATCTGCGGTGGCCGTCACATCACGATCAGTGCGCCGCCCCTGCGCCCTGGCGACCACGAACAACGCCTGCCGCCGCAGCCGCGCGCTGGGCGCCTTCGCCGCGCCGACCAGCCGGTCCCGCTTGCGCACCCGCCACTCCGGCGTGCCCGCGATCTCGCCGGTCAGCCTCCGCTGCTCGGCGTACCCGGTGTCGTCGAGCGCGTCGGACAGCGAACCCCGGCTGATCCGGAAGGCCGCCACCGACTGCCGCATGCCGTAGAAGTCGCCGCGTTCCAGCAGCCGCACCCACAGCGCGAGGTCCATCGGGAACTTCCAGCGCCCGTCGAACCCGCCCACCGCGTCGAAGTCCAGCCTGCGGAACAGCGCCGCCGCCGGTTCCCCCAGCGGGTTGCCCCCGTGGCGGACGACCCGCCGCACCACGTCCTCGCTCGCGTGCCTGCCCAGCAGCCCGCGCAGGCCGCGGTTGCGGCTCATCGGATGGGACTCCTCGTTGACCATCGTGCGCCGCCCGCACACCAGCGCGAGCCCGGGATCCCGCGTGAGCACGGCGTGCTGCCACTCCAGGCAGCGCGGGTGGAGCAGGTCGTCGGCACACAGCAGCTTCACCAGCGGCGCCCGCGACTCGGCGACCGCCCGGTTCCAGTTGTCCGCCACCGGCAGCACGGCGCGGTTGCGCACCACCCGCAGGCGGGGGTCGTCGAACTGGCGGAGGATCTCGGCGGTCCGGTCGGTGCTGGCGTTGTCCACCACGACGAGCTCGAAGTTCCGGAAACTCTGCGCGAGCACGCTGCGGAGGGTCCCCGCCAGGTATCGTTCGGCCTGGTATGCCGGGACACAGACCGAGACTTCGGGATTTTTCACCACACTTTCCCCCTCTGGGCGGAATTTTCGGAAGGCGCCGTCGCCGGCGCTCGCTCAGACTCGGATATGTGAAAGGTTTTGCGTTGGTAGCGACCGTGCTGACCGGTATCGGGTCGTTCCTGCCCCTGGTGGCCGGACCGGACCAGCCCGTGCAGATGATGCTCGGCGTCACGCACGGTCAGCACAGCCTCGGCTCGTGGCTCCCGGAGGAGGACCGCGCCGCCGGGGAGCAGATCCTCAGCTCCGCCCCCATGCTGCAGAACCAGCACATCATGGGCTTCGGCGCGCTCAACCCCGAGCCTGCCCCCGGCGAATACGACTGGTCCAGTCTGGACAGTCGGATGGACCTGATCGAGCGCACCGGCGGCACCCCGGTGCTGACGCTGTGCTGCTCGCCGGACTGGATGAAAGGCGGGAAAGCGGGCAGCACGGACTGGAACCGGCTGACCGACGCGCCGCTGCCCGCGCACTACGCCGACTTCGCCGAGCTCGCCGCCCGCGTCGCCGAGCGCTACCCGCAGGTGCACTACTTCCAGGTGTGGAACGAGCTCAAGGGGTTCTGGGACACCGCGGGCAACACGTGGGACGCGGAGGGGTTCACCGAGTTCTACAACCAGGTCTACGACGCGGTGAAGAAGGTGCGTCCCGACGCGGAGATCGGCGGTCCGTACGCGGTGCTCACGCTGTTCGCGATGGGCAACACCGGCTCCGCGATCGCGGGCCCCTACGGGCGCGTCGACGAGCGCGTGCTGTCGTTCTACCGGTACTGGAACACGCACAAGCACGGCGCCGACTTCGTGGCCGTCGACGGCTCCACGCGGACCTGGGACCAGGGGCTGATCACCTCGCCAGGCGCTGCGAGCGCTTTCTACACCGACGCCACCCGCTGGGTCTGCAAGCTGACCGGGCTGCCGGTGTGGTGGGCGGAGTTCTACCCGGACGCGGCCGACAACACGGACGAGGCCAGGGCCGCCGCCACGCTCGACGCGGTCGCGCGGGCCGCCGAGGGCGGCGCCTCCGCGATGCTGCTGTGGCAGCCGCAGGCCGAGGCCGACCTGCCCTACGGTGCACTGTGGACCGACCCGGCGGACGGCCCGATCTGCCCGACGAGCCTGACGAAGGCGTGGAGCTGGCTGGTGCCGCGGCTGCGGGCGGGCGTCGTCCAGATCGTGCGGGACGTGCCGCAGGCGCTGCTCCGGTTCGTCGACGCGGGGCAGACCCTCACGGTGAACCTGTCGGCCTCCGCGCAGCTGCTCCACCTCGACGGGGTGACCGAAAGCCTCCCGCCGTTCGCCGTCACCCTCGGCTGACGCGCTCATCCCGTCAGGCCCACCACGATCCGCGCGATCGCCCCGGCCACGGTGAACACCGTCAGGCCGACCGCGACGAAGTCGAGCGTCCTGATGCGGGAGGTGCGCGCGCTCGCCGAGTCCGTCGAGCGGCGCCCGACGGCGATCTCCTTCAGCACGGTGCGCACCACCAGCACCACCAGCAGCGCCACCCCGCAGACCGCGGTGAGCAGCGTCAGCACGTCCCCCGCGCTCATCCCGTTCCTCCCTCCGCGGGCTGGGGGTTCGGCATGGCCTCGTTGGCCCTGCCCAGGACCAGCGCCCCGTCGTCGTTGAACACGACCCGGTAGAGCCTGCTCGCCTGCAGGCCCTGCAGCAGCTGCTGCTCGTAGCCCGGGGCCGCCGCGTTCAGGATCTCCAGGTACGCGAACTGCGGCCCGGTGAGCACAAGGTAGTCGGGCCCCTTCTCCTGCAGGCACTCGACGGCGGCGGGCACGTGCACGAGGTCGGCGCAGTAGATGTCCGCCTCGGACTGCTCCACCTCGCCGACCCTGGCGAACGCGCTCGGCACGGCGTTGACCAGCGAGTCCACCCGCTGCCCCGGCTGCGCCTGGCCGACCGCCCACGAGGCGGCGGCGAAGTCCTGCCTGCTCATGGACGTGTACGCGTCGTTGCCGCCGCGCGCGACCAGCGTCATGCCTGCCAGCACCGTGAGCGCGAGCCACGGGATCGCGGCGACCGCCATCGTGCGCCGCGGGCGGTTGCGCCAGCGCAGCCGCCGCGCCTCGGTCAGCGCCCGCTCCAGCAGGATCGCGCCGGGCAGCGCCATGATCGGCAGGGCGAACAGGAAGCAGCGCATGAACACCTCGCCGCCGTAGGACTGCACGAGCGCGAGCCCGAACGGCGCGGCGCACAGCGTGGGCAGCAGCCACGACTTCAGGTTGTCCCGGCGCATGGCGAGGATGCCCAGCAACGCCAGCGCGGCGACGTAGCCGCTGGCCGCGATGCGGATGAGCAGCACGACCAGGTGCCCGACGTCGCCGGACAGCCTGCTGAAGATCCCCTGGTCCACGGACGAGCTGACGTCGCCGAGCGGGCTGAGGATCATCTGGATGAGCTGCCCGCTCCAGAAGTCCGTCGCCCCGAGCGAGAACCACACGACGGCGGCGCCGAACACCACGAACGGCAGCCACGCCGGCCACAGCCGCCCGAACAGCAGCAGCAACAGCAGCATCCCGGCCAGCACGAACGGGGTGAGCTGGTGGGTCGGCGCGAGCCCGAGCGCGATCAGCACGACCGCGCCCTGCGCGACGAGCCGCGCCTTGGGGCTCGACCGGGGGGCCAGCCGCACGCGCAGCCGGGCCTTCACCGGTTCGGTGAGCCGCGGCCGCACGAGGTGCCGGAACGTGAGGGTGAGCGCGGCCAGCATCAGCACCATGGCGGTGGCCTGCGGGGAGAAGTAGTCCTGCTCGGTCCAGTTCCCCGCCAGGAACAGCCACGGCGCGAACCACGAGGCCCGCCGGTTGCCCAGCGCCGACACCGCGAGCGCGCGCACGCCGAGCACCATCAGGCCGGCGAACACGACCGGGGCCCAGTTCAGCAGCGGCAGCGCGTTCGGGATCCCGGCCGCCTTGGTGATCATCGCGACCAGCGAGAAGAACCCGGCCCAGGAGAAGCGGGCGTCGTAGCCCTGCAGCACCTCACCGTGGTTCGCGATGTACTCGGCGAAACCGGAGTGCAGCCACGCGGTCGGCAGCCGGGCGATCTCCTCGACGGCGGGCTGCACGCCGTAGACGAACACGACGCCGAGCAGCGTGTAGCCCGACATGAACCACGTGCGCGGCTGGTACCGGAGCAGTTCCAGCACCACCGCGGCGACCAGCAGCGGGTACGCGAGCAGGGTGGGGACCGACAGGTTCGCGATCAGCCCGATCGGCCCGATCGCCGACGGCGGCACCGGGTGCAGGCCCACCACCCAGAGGATCACCGAGACACCGGCGAGCCCCGGCCCGAAGAACGGGTCCGCCAGGATGGCCGGCTTTCCCGGCCCCGGGCCCGGCCGTGGCCGCACCGCGCGTGGCCGGACGGGCATCTCCTCGGGCGGGGTCAGGCTGCCGGTCGACGGGATGTAGCGGGTCTGGTCACCCGGCGACGGGTAGTGCATCGGCCGGTTCGTGCCCGGGTACCGGCGCACCGGCCGGTCCGGGCGGAACGGCCGCAGGAACCGGGTCGCGACGCTCACGCGCGCGCCTCCCGCAGGCGGCGGCGCAGGTCGAGCAGCACGACGGCGGCCAGCCCGCACTGCCCGGCCAGCAGCCCGATCCCGAACGCCGCGGTCGTCGGCAGCACCAGCGCGAACACGACGGCCAGCGCCGCGGTGAGCGCGTGCAGCACCGCCACGCCCGACCCCCGCCCCTGCCCGAGGTGCACCGCGATCGCGACGAGCACGACCAGGCGGGGCGCCTGCGCCGCGAGCAGCGTCCGCAACAGCCCGGTGCCCGAGGTGTACTCCGGCCCGAAGATCATCAGCGCCACCCCGGCCAGCAGACCGCCGAGCAGCAGGAGCGGCACGAACACCGCGGCCAGCCGCGCCGCCGTGCCGCGCACCAGCTCACGGGCGTGCTCCGGCTCGGCGGACAGGCGCACCACCAGCGGGTTGACGAACATCGTCGCCGCCAGGTCCAGCGCGTTGATCGCGGTCCAGACCACGAAGAACACCGCGTTCGCGTCGGCGCCGAAGCGGTGCAGCATGATCAGCGGGACGAGGTTGTAGAGCACGACGACGCACACCGTCCCCGGGTACGTCGGCCCGAGCAGCCGCACCACCTCACGGCGGTCCGGCAGCACTCCCGGCTCCTCCTGTGGGCGCAGCCGGCGGAACACCAGCGCCGTCACCACGAGCACCGTCAGCACGGTCGGCACCAGCCAGGACAACACGAGCCCGAGCCCGCCCACCAGCGGCGCGAGCACCACCAGCACGACCAGCCTGGCCAGCGCGAACAGCCCGTTCTCGACGGGCACCCAGCGCGCCCTGCCCACCCCGGTGAGCACCGCGTCCTGGAACTGGAACACCGTCCACGCGGTCGCGGCGACCAGGAACAGCCACCAGCCCCCGGTGACGTGCCCGGCGACCTCACCGCCGGCGGGCACGAGGACGAACACGACCGCCCCCACCAGCCCGCCCGCGAGCACCAGCAGGTACGTGCGCTTGAGCAGCACCGGCCGCTGCGCGCCCGAGCGCGGCAGCCACCGCAGCACCGCGGGCCCGAGCCCCAGTTCGGCGATGCCGGCGACCAGCAGGATCCCGGAGACGAACGCGGAGGTGTGCCCGACGTCGGCCGCGGGCAGCAGCCACGCGGCGAGGATCCAGCCCACCATCCCGGCGACCGCGCTGATCGCCGCGCTGGCCGACAGCGCGAGCCCGTCGGCGAGCATGCCCCGTCCGGAGCGCGCGGCATCGAGCGGGGCCTGCGGGCGCGTGCGCAGGCGGGGCCAGCGGGTCACCGGGCACCGGCCTCACGGGGTGGCCTGCTGCGCACGACGTGGTGCGCCAGCAGCGCCGACGTCAGCACCGCCAGCACGACGACCGCCGCCTCCGGGTGCCAGGCGTGGGTGAGCACCAGCATCTGCGCCACCACGAGGGTGAGCGCGAGCGACAGGCCGACCGCGCTGATCCACGTCACCGACACGTGCCGCACGTTGACGTAGGAGATCAGCGCCCAGCCGGGCGCGGTGGTGACGAACACCAGCACCAGCAGCGTGCGCACGGGGGTGGTCAGCCCGGTGACGACGAACAGCACGGTCAGCAGGCAGACGCCGAGCAGGCAATAGGCGGTGATCCGCCGGTTCCTCAGTTGCTCGAGCACCCGCCGCCTCTTCTCTCCTGCCCCTGCCTATGGTTACCGATGGCCCGACCGGGCCCCGAACCGGTACCGCCGCCACGCCTTCGCCAGCGCGACCGGCCCGCTGAGCATGCCGGAGCGCTCGTCGCGGCGCAGCTGGCGCAGCCGCGAGCGCGCGGCGCGGTCGGACAGCGGCAGCTCGGGCGTGCGGGCGGCGAGGCGGGCCGCACCACGCGGGATCCGCCGCAGGATCGAGAACACCCCGATCGGCCGGCGCAGCACGGACAGCAGCAGCATCGCGGTGAGCCCGACGCCGTAGCCGCGCATCTGCTCCCGCAGCTCCAGCCAGTCGGCGCGGTGGGTGTGCCGCGCCACGGCGTGGGGCGTGTAGACGACGGTGCCGTCGGCGCGGGCCAGCCGCACGAACAGGTCGAGGTCCTCCCCCGCCATCGCGGGCGTGCCCGCGCCCAGCAGCGGGTCGTACCCGCCCAGGCTCTCGAACGTCGAACGGCGCCACGTGGTGCAGCTGCCGGGACCGTAACGCGCGAGCGACAGCGGGTACAGCGGGTCCTCGCGCACGGTCTCGCGGTCGAGCCGCTGGCGGCGCACGTGCTGGCTGTACCCCTTAAGCCGCTCGAACAGCACCTCGGCGTCGGTCTCCAGGCTCGCCGGCAGCACCATGGAGGTGACGCAGCCGACCTGCGGGTCGGCGACGAACTCCTCGGCCACGGCGTCGAACCAGCCCGGTTCGACCCTGATGTTCTCGTCGACGAACGCGATGAACTCGCCCTTGCTTTCGCGGGCGCCGGTGTTGCGGGCGACGCTCACGCCCTTGCGCGGCTCCACCAGGTACCGCGCGCCGAGCGCCTCCACCTCCTCGCGCAGCCAGGGTTCGCCGTCGGGCAGGTTGTCCACGACCAGGATCTCCAGCCGCGGGTACCCCGCCGCCAGCGCGGCGCGCACGCTCGCGACCGCCTGCTGCTTGCGGTGCGCCGTCGGGATCACGACGCTGATCAGCGGCCGCTCGAAGTCGGGCTTGGGGGCCGGCGCGGCGGGCGTGCCGAAGCCGAGCAGGTCCAGCCGCACCACCCCGCGGCGCACCGGCAGCAGCACCACGTCTAAGGTCCGGTCCCCGTCCCGCACGAGCACCTGCGCGGCGCGGTAGTGCCCCACCGCGCGGGCGGGCACCGGCAGCTGTGCCGGCATCCGGTTGATGTCCACAGTGGCCACGTGGATGGGCCCGTGCACGAGCTTGGGCGGCGCACCCAGCTTCAGCCGGCGGCGCGACAGCTTCCCGCGCGCGTAACCCGCGGCGGTCGAGCCCACGACCAGGCAGAGCGCGAGCACGCCCAGCGCGCCGGAGCCGCGCCCGCGCAGCAGGCGGCCCAGCTCCCGCAGCAGGGCGGCCGGGATGACCCGGCTGAGGTAGTCCCGTTCCGTCGCCAGCGCCGCGTCGGCGCCGACGGACCGCGAGACCAGCGCCTTCGACACGCCCTCGCCCCAGCCCCGGCGGCGCAGGTAGCCCCACGTGAGCCGGTCGGGGGTGACGCGGTGCCGCACGACGGCCTCCGGGCGGAACAACACGACCGAACCGGGCGAGGCCTGGTGCAGCCGGATGCACAGCTCGGTCTCCTCGCAGCCGAGCGGGGTCCGCCCGACGCGGCCGAGGTCCTCGGTGAACAGCCCGGCGAGCTGGAACGCCTCGCGGCGGAAGGACATGTTGCAGCCCATCAGGTTCCGCACCGGCGTCTCCGAGGTCGGCTGCCCGGTGTAGGTGCAGCCGACGACCCAGTCCAGCTCCCCCGTGCCGTCGCCGCCCGCGGGCAGCAGCGGGCTGCGTTCGCCGTCCGGCCACACCGGCCGCGCGGAGCCGCCGACCGCGAGCACGCGCGGATCCCGGTACCCGGCGAGCAGCTGCTCGAGCCAGTCCGGTTCGGGCACCGCGTCGTCGTCGAGGAACGCGACGACCTCACCCTTGGCCAGCTCGATCGCGGTGTTGCGGGCACCGGACAGGCCGCGCCGCCCCGCGTTGGGCACGACGAGGACGTCGGGGAACTCCGCCGCCGCCCGCCGCTCCAGCTCGGGGTTGTGGTCGACGACGAGGATGATCTCGCCCGGCCGCACGGTCTGCGCCCGCAGCGACGACAGCCCCGCCACCAGGTCGTCCCAGCGGCGCTCGGTGTAGGCGCACAGGACGACGGTCGGCGCGGGTTCGGTGGGACTCATACCGGCTCGCCCACGTTCTCGGTGGCGGGCAGCGGCAACGGGTTGAAGGTGCCGAAGCGGCGGCTGCGGCGCTGCTTGCCGACCCGCTGCCACTCGGCGACGAGCGTGCGCAGCACCCGGCCGCCGTCGCTGAAGGTGCGCAGGTTCGTCTCGCCGTGGATGCGCGCGCGCTCGACGCTGGGCACCTCGGTGATCCACAGCCCCAGTGCGGCGACCCGGCAGTTGATCACGGTCTCGATCTCGAACCCGTCGCCCCAGCGCATCGCGGGCCCGTCGGGGGCGAACACCGGCGGCAGCGCCAGGAGCGGCACCAGGTCCCGCCAGAAGGCGTTGTAGCCGTAGCACAGGTCGGTGAAGGCGCCGCTGAACAGCGTGTTGCTCAGCCGGTTGAGGCCCGAGTTGCCGGCCGCGCGCAGCGCCGTGATGTCGTGGCTGCCGCCGCCGGGCGCGAACCGGCTGCCCTTGGCGAAGTCGGCGCCGCCGACGAGCGCGTCCACGAAGCGGGGGATCTCGGCGGGGTCGGCGGAGCCGTCGGCGTCGAACATGACGATGACGTCGCCGGTGGCCGCGAGGAAGCCGCACGCGAGCGCGTTGCCCTTGCCGCGCCGGGTCTGCTGGATGACCCGCACGCCCGGCCGCACCTCGTGCGCGACGCGGGCGGTGTCGTCGTCGGAGTGCCCGTCGACGACGAGGACCTCGTGCACCTCGGGCAGCTCGGGCAGCACCACACGCAGGTTGGCTGCCTCGTTCTTGGCAGGGACGACGACGGTCACGGCGGGTTCGAGACGGCGTTTCGGGGTGTGCCGGGCGGCCAGGGCGATCGCGTCGCCGAGGTTCTCGTACTCGGGCCGGGGGGCGCCGGTGACGGGACGCGGGGAGTCGATGGTCGTCACGCGCTGGTTTCCTCACGGGCGGGGGTTATCGGGGAAGACATTTTCTCGGACGCCTGGCGGCGGCTCAGGTTCGGCGACGCCGCAGATCATCTCCCAGCAGCTGCCGTTCCCGCTGTTCACGCAGCCATGCCAATCGGGTGAAACGCTGCTCGAACGTGTTGGGTGTGAGCCCGTGGCGGGTGTACGCGTCGGCGAGCTCGCGCGCGCCGTCCGGGACGCTCCACGCCGCGGTGAAGCCCGGCAGCGCCGCGCGGATGCGGGAGAAGTCGACCCGGTAGGAGCGGGGGTCGGGACCCGCTTCCCCGGTGATGACGAGCTTCGCGTCGGGGACCGCCTCGGTCACGGCCTCCGCGATCTGGCGCACCGTGAGGTTGTTGACCTCGGTGCCCACGTTGAACGCCTGGTCGTGCACCGCGTCGACAGGGGCGGAAAGCGCTTCCCGGAACGCGGCGGCGATGTCGAGCGCGTGCACCAGCGGCCGCCACGGCGTGCCGTCGGACAGCACGCGCACCTCGCCGGTGAGCACGGCGTGCCCGACGAGGTTGTTGAGCACGATGTCGGCCCGCAGCCGCGGCGAGAAGCCGAAGGCGGTCGCGTTGCGCAGGTACACGGGGCTGAACCCGGAGTCGGCGAGCTCGTGCAGGTCGTCCTCGACGCGCACCTTCGACTCGGCGTACGGGGTCACCGGCCGCAGCGGGGCATCCTCGGTGACGAGCTCCTCCCCCGCCGCGCCGTACACCGAGCACGTCGAGGCGTAGAGGAACCGGCGCACGCCCGCGTCCTTGGCCAGGCGCGCCAGCCGCACGGAGGCGGCGTGGTTGATGTCGTAGGTCAGCTCGGGCTTGAGCGAGCCCAGCGGGTCGTTGGACAGGGCGGCGAGGTGGATCACCGCGTCGGCCCCGGCGAGCCGGTCGGCGGTCACGTCCCGCAGGTCCACGGGTTCGCCGGGCGGGTCGTCCGGTTCCGGGCCCAGCACGCACTCGGCGAACAGACCCGAGTCCAGCCCGAAGACCTCGTGCCCGGCCTCCCGCAGCACGGGCGCCATCACCGTGCCGAGGTAACCCTGGTGTCCGGTCAGCAGTACCTTCACGCGCTCGCCCCCACGGGTGCCTTCTTCTCCCAGAGCATCCACGGCCGCTCGCCGCTTTCGTACGCGGCGTCCAGCGCGGCCCGTTCCTTGAACGTGTCGGCGGGCTGCCAGAACCCGCGGTACGGGTAGGCCACGAGCCTGCCCTTGCCCGCGAGGGTGCCACAGGCGTCCTCCACGAGGTCGCCGTTTTCGGGAATGTGGTCGAAAATCTCCTGCCGCAGCACGAAGAACCCGGCGTTCTCCCACACCGGCAGGCTCGCCGCGGAGCTGATCGTGCGCACCTTGGTGCCCTCCAGCTCCACGCAGTGGAACGTGGACTGCGGGGGCACGACCATCATCGAGGCACCGGCGTCGGCGGCCCGGAAGTTCGCGATCATCTCGTCCAGCGGGGCGTCGGAGAGCACGTCGGCGTAGTTGGCGAGGAAGATCTCCTCGTCGGCGACGTGCTCACGCACGCGGCGCAGCCGCTCCCCGATCGAAGACTCGGTGCCCGTGTGCACGAAGGTGATCGACCAGTCGCTGATGTCGGTGGAGAGCAGCTCGACCCGGCCGTCGCGCAGCACGAAGTCGTTCGACGCGGTCTCGGTGTAGGTCAGGAAGAAGTCCTTGATGTGCCGGGCGCCGTAACCGAGGCACAGCACGAAGTCCTTGTGCCCGAAATGGGCGTAGTAGCGCATCACGTGCCACAGCAGCGGGCGCGGGCCGACGAGCTGCATCGGCTTGGGCACGTCGTCCGCGGGACCGTTGCGCATGCGCATGCCGTAGCCACCGCAGAACAGCACCACCTTCATGATGTCAGTTCACCTTCTCCTCGGGGGTGACGATCTCCAGTTCCGGGATCGGGAAGACCAGCCTGCCGCCCCACTCCGCGACGTACCGCAGCTGCTCGGTCAGCTCGGCCCGCAGGTTCCACGGCAGCACGAGCACGTAGTCGGGGCGGTCCCGCGCGATCCGCTCCGGCTCGGAGATCGGGATGCGGGTGCCGGGCGTGTAGCGCCCGTGCTTGTAGGGGTTGCGGTCCACTGTGTACGGCAGCAGGTCGGGCCGGATGCCGCAGTGGTTGAGCAGGGTGTTGCCCTTGCCGGGCGCGCCGTAGCCCACGACGCGCTGCCCGCGCCGCTTCGCCTGGATCAGGAACTCCAGCAGCGCGAGGCGGACCTGTTCGACCCGGCCGGCGAAGTCCCGGTAGCCCCGCAGCTCGTGCAGCCCGGCGGCCTCCTCCTCGGCCAGCACGGCGCGCATGCGCTCGCTCGGCTCGCCCGCGACGGCTTCGGGGCGGGCCCACAGCCGGATCGACCCGCCGTGCGTGGGCAGCTTCTCGACGTCGACGACCGCCAGGCCGGCGGTCGCGAGCGCCCGCTGCGCGGTGGCGACCGTGTAGTACTGGAAGTGCTCGTGGTAGATCGTGTCGTACTGGGTCAGCTCGATGAGGCTGAGCAGGTGCTGCACCTCGATCGACAGCCAGCCGTCGTCGGCGACGAGCGCGCGCAGGCCCCGCGTGAAGCCGAGCACGTCGGGGATGTGCGCGTAGACGTTGTTGGCCACCACCAGGTCCGCGGGCCCGTGCTCACGCCGGACCGCCGCGCCGGTCTCCGCGTCGAGGAACGCGGTGAGCGTCGGCACGCCCTTCTCCCGCGCCGCGGCGCCGACGTTGACGGACGGCTCGATGCCCAGGCACCGCAGGCCGCGGTCGACGACGTTGCGCAGCAGGTAGCCGTCGTTGCTGGCGACCTCCACCACGAACGACGAGTCCGTGAGCCCCAGCCGGTCGACCGCCGTGCCGACGAACGCCTCGGCGTGCTTGAGCCACGAGTGGGAAAAGGACGAGAAATAGGCGTATTCGGTGAATGTTTCCGCAGGGTCGATCAACGGCGGCAGCTGCACGAGGAAACAATTCGGGCAAACCCGCAAATGCAGCGGGTGCGTCAATTCGGGGGCGTCCAGCTGCGCCCCGGTGAGGAACGACTCACACGGCGGGCTGGCACCCAGGTCGACCACGCTCTCCAGATCCCGTGCCCCGCACAGGCGGCACGACGGCCCCTCGCCCCTCAGCATGGTCGCTGCGCACTCCTCGTCGCTCTCCCCCAGGCTGCGCCCGGACTTTTGTCAACATGACTATAGGTATGTCTGCCGGCAGCGTTACAGGCAACCGGGTGAAGACAGACGGCCAATTGGCTGAAAGTTGAAGCTCTGCGTAACCAGCACAGGACCACTCGTCACCCGAACGGCCCCACGTCAGGCCAGGAGCCATTCCGTGTCCTGGGCCTTCAGCTCGGGGAAGGACTCTCTCACCTCGCTCAACAGGTCCGGCACGAACAACACCACGACGTCGGGAAGATCACCCCTCAGGGTGGCCGGCCCGGTGATCGGAATTCTGCACCCCGGCATTCTGCGCCCGTGCTTGCCGGTAGAAATGTCCACAATGGCCGGGAGGAGCTCATGATCGATTCCGGCCCGGTTCAGCAGCGCGATCGCCCGCGAGGCGGCACCGTAGCCGAGCACGCGTTTTCCGCCGCGCGCCCGCTCCGCCAGCTCCCGCCGCAGCCGCGCGGCACCGTCGGCCGCCGCCCGGCCCAGGCCGGCGACGGTGGCGGCGTCGGTCACCCCCGCGGCCAGCTCGGCCCGTTCGCGGCGTTGGGTCTCCGGGTCCGGCCGGGCGCCGGGCCGCAGCTCCAGCAGCACGGTCCCGCCGTAGAGCGGGAACGACCAGCTGCGGCAGGGCGCCAGCCCCGCCGTCCGCGCGAGCGCGGTCATCGCGGGCAGCGAGTAGTACGCGAAATGCCCGTGCCGCAAGGCGTTCCACTGCCCCTGCGCGAGGATCGAGGCGAGCGAGTGGAACTGCGCGACGAGCGCCCCGCCCGGCGCCAGCCGCTCCGCGCGCTCCGCCATCGCCTTGTCCTGCACGGGTTCGTGCATCAGCCCGAAGCAGTCGACGACCAGATCCGCCCGCTCCCCCGGCGCCGCCTCGCGCATGCCGGCCGCGCGCAGCAGGGGGAGCCACGAACCGCCGTGCGGGCTGCCGTGCTCGGCGACGGTGGCGCCGGGCCGCACCAGCCCGGCCTCGGTGAGCACGCGGACGGCGTCGGCGGCCTGCTCGGTCAACGCCCTCGGCTCCACCCCGGCGGGTTCCTCCGCGGTACCCGGGTCCTCGACGAGCTGCGCGAGCGAACACCGCCCGCACAACCACATCCGCAGCGGGAACACCGGATCGGGGCCGGGATCAGCGGCGGGCGGGAACAGGTCGCACGGTGGCTGCTCGCCGAGGTCGAGTACGACGTCGCCGACGACCGCGCCACAGGCCCGGCAAGATGGCACCAGCTTTCCCCTCACGAGAATTTCCGGAACGACGGACAGGAGCAACTCAGCCGTGCAGGTGAGCGAGACCGAGATCGCGGGAGTCTACTTGTTGCGCCCGCGACCCCACCACGACGAGCGGGGATTCTTCACCAGGACCTTCGACGCCGCGATCGCCAGGGAACACGGGATCGAACTGGGCGAGCGTGCACAGGACTCGCAGTCCCGCTCGCGGCGCGGGGTCGTCCGCGGCCTGCACGGGCGCTCGGGGCGCGGCGAGGCGAAGCTCGTGCGGTGCGCCCACGGGGCGGTGCTCGACACGGTCGTCGACATCCGCCCGGACTCCCCGACCTTCGGGCGGCGCCTCGAATTCCGGCTCGACGACACGGAGTTCGCGCACCTCTACGTCCCGCCGGGCATGCTGCACGGCTTCCAGGCGCTCACCGAGACCGCCGACGTGTGCTACCGGATCGACCGGCCGCACGACCCGTCGGAGGACATCGCGGTGCGTTACGACGACCCGGACCTGGCGATCGCGTGGCCGCTGCCGGTGACCGTCGTCAGCGAGCGCGACGCGCGGGCGCCGTCGTGGCGCGACCTGCTGGTCAGCCTCGGCCGAGCGTGAGCGCGAGCTTTTCCACGTGGAAGCCCTCGGCGTAGCGGGTGTGCTGCTGCACCCCGCGAAGCCGGGCCAGGCCGAGGAAGGCGTCCTCGTCGTACCAGTCCTTGCCGTGCTGCGACGGGTAGTGCTTGGCCAGCAGGTCGGCCTTGCGGCGCGCGATCTCCCCGGTCAGCGGCTGGAAGACCGCGGGCTGCCCGAGATCCCCGTCCCACTTGAGGATCTCGTAGCCGAGCACGAGCTGGTCGCGGAACACCTGCGGGACCAGCTCGGCGACCAGGCGGTGGTCCTGGTGCCGGTCGCCGCGGTGCGGCGCGAACACGAGGTCCGGGGTGACCCGTTCCCGCAGCCCTGCCACCGCCTGCTTGACCTCCAGCCAGTGCGCCGGCATCCGCCCGTCGGGGAAGGACAGCACGGTCAGCTCCACGCGGGCCGGGGCGCAGAAGTCGGCCAGCGCGGCGCGTTCCTCGTCCTCCCGCACGGTGCCCCCGCCGCTGAGCACGAGCGCGTGCACGGTCAGCTCCGGCCGCCCCTCGCACAACGTCAGCAGGCTGCCCCCGGCGCCGATCGCCAGGTCGTCGCAGTGCGCGCCGAGAAGCGCGACGTGCCGGATTTCGGGAGCGGTGAGCGAAAGCACCAGCTGAGATTAGGCAAGCCACGCGGAGCGTGTCCGTTGAGGGTGGTGGTGGGGAAGCGGCTGGCCCTAGTAGGCGCCCCGCCCGCTCACGACGGCCCTCGCCGTCTTCCAGAGGATCACCATGTCCAGCGCCAGCGACCAGTCCTCGACGTACCGCAGGTCCAGCCGCACGCTCTCGTCCCAGCTCAGGTCGCTGCGCCCGCTGACCTGCCACAGCCCGGTGAGCCCCGGCTTGACCAGCAGGCGGCGGCGCGCGGCGCGTTCGTAGCTCACGGTCTCCTCGGGCAGCGGCGGCCGCGGCCCGACGAGCGACATCGAGCCGCCGAGGACGTTGAACAGCTGCGGCAGCTCGTCGAGCGAGTACCGGCGCAGCACCGCTCCCACCCGCGTCACCCGGGGGTCGCGGCGGAGCTTGAACAGCGGGCCCGCACCCTCGTTCGCGGTCAGCAGCTCGTCGCGGATCCGGTCCGCGCCGACGACCATGGTGCGAAACTTGATCATCATGAAGGTGCGCCCGTCCCGGCCGACGCGGCGCTGCCGGTAGAACACCGGGCCCCGGTCGTTGAGCTTGATCAGCACCGCGATCAGCAGCAGGACCGGCGAGATGAGCAGCAGCCCCGCGACGGCCGTGGCGCGGTCGAAGATCTCCTTCACCACGCGGCGGACGCCGGTGAAGGCGGGGGCGCTGACCCGCAGCAGCGGCATGCCCAGCACCCCGGACACGTTGAGCCGCGGCCCCGCGACCTCCATCAGCACCGGCGCGACGACGAGTTCGGCCCCCGTGCCTTCGAGGTCCCACGCGAGCCGCTGCAGCCGCTTCGGCGTCCAGTACGGGTCGGAGGTCACGGCGACCACGCGGTAGCCCCCGCGGCACACCTGTTCGGCGACCTCGTCCAGCCGCCCCGCGACCGCCACCCCGCCGACCTCACCCGTGCCGCTGTCGGTGCACACCGCCTCGACGCGCCAGCCGACGTGCGCGCCGGCGCGGGTGCGCTCGATCAGGTCCCGCACGCTGCCGGGGGCACCGGCCGCGAGCACCGGCAGCATGCACGTGCCGTGGACGTGGCGGGCGTGGTGCAGCACCTGGCGCAGGGTGTACCGCTGGACCATCGTCACGAGCCCGACCAGCGGCACGACCGCGAACACCCACGGCTGCACGTCGAGCGCGCCGAACAGCAGCCCGGCGAGCGCCACGACGACGCCCGCCATGAGCAGGGCGCGGCCGAGCCTGCGGAACTCCTCGGCCCCCTCGCCGAGCACGTGCCTGCTCCACGCGCGGTTGAACGGCAGCGCGCACAGGACCGCGGCCGTGGTGCCCGACGCGTGCAGCAGGTACGGCCGCCCGGTGAGCTCGACCAGCACCAGCACGGCGGAGGCGATCACCACCAGCGTCGCGACGACGTCCCCGCCGATCACGAAGGCGGAGTACCGGCGCTCCCAGGACGTGCCGGCCGCGCGCGGCCGTGCGTCCTCCGCCGTCCCGGCGGCGGACGCGGGTGGCAACCGCAGCCGGGCCACCCCTCGGGTACCCGGAACCCGCTTGCCCACCGGCTCTTCCATCCGACCTCCCGCCATCCGGCAGCGGGGACCGCACCGCGTCCCGCTCGTCCCCGAATTAGTCACGCTCAGTAACCAGATTGCCTGTGACGTTCCGCTTCCCGGCGTTCCATCAGCCCGGGAGTCGGCGGTGATCGGGCACGCGTTACAGCGTCAACCCCAGCAAGATCCGGCTTCTCACCCAACGGTCGCCCCCGCACCCCGCCGTTCGGCGCAGCCGTTACCCACCGGCGAACAATCACGCAAGGTAGCCGGTAAATCCACCACGATCGAGTGAGTGCCGGTAGCTGAAACCACCGTTTCGATTTAACCCGAATGGAGCATTGTGCCGCGCACGCGCGGCAACGACGATGGAACCCGTCAGCGAGAGCTGGTCGTGAATAGGAAAACCGCCGGGTGCGTGCGCTTCTTCAGCCATTGACCAGCGCAGCCGGCCGGAACCCCGGCGCGAGTATCCGCCCTCCCCGAGCGCCGGGGTTCCTCCCTGTTCAGGGGGTGTTCAGGCAGCGCCGTTGCTGCGGGCGCGGGGTCGCGAGATGATCCGCGTCGCGACGTCCTGCAAAGCCTTGGCGGCCCGGCCGACGTCCTTCGCGGGGAAGCGCGCGGCGGGAGCGCTCAGGCTGATCGCGGCGGGCACGCTGGTGCCCAGCAGCGGCACGGCCACGCAGCGGCCGTCGGCCTCGTTCTCCAGGTTGTCCACCGCGTAGCCGAGGCTACGGACGGTTTCCAGCTCGGTGAGGTAGTCCTCCACCGAGGTGATGGTGTTGGCCGAGCGGCGGGGCATGCCCGAGCGGGCGAGGATGTCCCGCACCCGCTCCTCGGACAGGTGGGCGGCGATCGCCTTGCCCAGTGCCGTGGCGTGCAACGGGTCCCGGTCGCCCCGGGACGCGGCGAGCCGCACGCCGCGGCGGCTTTCGATGATGTCGACGTAGATGATGCGGTCGCTGTCGAGCACACCCAGGTTCGCGGTCTCGCCGAACTCGTCACGCAGCTTCTCCAGCCACGGGCGCGCGACCTCGCGCAGCAGTTCGAGGTGGCGGGACTGCATCCCGAGGAAGCCCAGGCCCAGCCGGCACAGGCCGGTCTCCTCGTCCCGTTCGACGTAGCGGTGGGCCTCCAGCGTCCACAGGTAGCGGTAGGCCGAGGACTTGGGCATCCCGGTGGCTTCGACGACCGTGTTCAGGCTGATACCGTCGACGGACTGCTGCAGCAGGTCGAGGATCGCGCAGACGCGGTCCACGGCACGCAGCGAGTAGTCGCGATCTTCGGCGAGGGGCCCGTCGCCGGCGCCTTCTTCGGGATCGAGGTTGGGGTCGGCCGACAAGACTCACACACCTCGTTTCAGTGGGCAGAGTAAGCGTTTCGAATAGTAGCGCCCTGGGGCATACCGGAAAAGGGCCGCCGAACAGGCCGCTCCGCCACGGCCGCCTCACCCGACCGTGTGAGGAACTTCGAAGGGGGAAACAAAACGACGAAACCCCGGGTTGGAACCCGATGTCACTCGGACTCCGAACCCGGGGTTCGGGGGGTGGGCGATACTGGGATCGAACCAGTGACCTCTTCGGTGTGAACTATGTACGCGCTACCGCGCTGACCTGCGGAAATCTGACTCCTGCAGGTCAGCGCGGTTGGTTCAGGTCGGTTGAGGACCGTTCCGGTCCGCTCGGCACGCAAGGCTGCTCCCAAGGTGCTCCCCCACCGTGCTCCCCACGGCGCATTGCGCGAACGAATCCGCGGTTCGAGAACGGCTGGACAGCCTAACCGGCCCGCTTCACTCACTATGCCAACTGGGTGGTTGATCACTGTTCTGGCTCCGCGGCGCCGCTGATCGTCCATGCTTGAACCTCATGGGCGATTCGCAGGTCCAGGTAGTGCCACTTGCGCCCGAGGATCGAGACGGCTATCAGGCCGTCATCGATCTCGGCAACCGGTTCATCGGCCGGCTGGGGCAGTTGCCCTACGCCGCGTTCGAAGAGGCCGCGGAGCAATCGCGGTTGCTCATTGCACGCGACGAGCGGGCCGGTGCGTTGATCGGATATGCCCTGTACCGCCTCCCCCGCAACGAGGTCTCCTTGACCCACCTGTGCGTCGAGCCGGACGCACGTGGCACCGGCGTCGCTCGTGCTCTCGTCGACGAGATCACGCGCCGCCACCAGGATCGGCTGGGCGTTCGCGCCAAGTGCCGTGACGACTACGGGCTCGAGCAGACGTGGTCCAGCCTGGGCTTCAAAGCCCGGGCACGAACCACAGGCCGGGGGCGCGACCGAGCCCCCATGACCGTGTGGTGGAAGGACCACGGTCATCCGGACCTCTTCACCGAGTTCGAGCAGCCGGTCGAGCTACGGGCGGCGGTTGACCTCAACATCGTCCGCGATCTGGCCGCCCCTGCGGCACGACGGCACCGCTCGGACTTCCTCATCGCCGACCATCTCGCGGGACGGCTTCAGCTGGTGATCACCTCGGGTATGCACGCCGAGCTCGATCGCACCAGCCGCGACGGCCGGCAACCCCTGGTACAAGCGATCGACACCTACCCAACGATCCATGCCGACCGCGCCGCAGCAGAATCGCTGCACGATCAGCTGCTGGAAGTCATTCGCGCGGATGAGCCCGGATACCCGGCAACCGAGCAGGACCGCAGCGACTTGTTGCAGGTGTCGCATGCGGCGGCTGCCGGCCTCAGCGTGTTCCTCACGTGGGACGAGGGCCTGATCAAGCTCCTCGCCCCTGCCATCCGGAACCTCACCGGCATGAAGATCATGACCCCGACCTACGTGGTCCTCCACCTGGACGAACTCGCCAACGCCGAAGCGTTTCGCCAGGTAGCCTTGTCCGGTAGCAGCTTCAGCCACGCCCGAGCTGGGGCCGGACTCAGACGCGAACTCGCGGCCTTCCTCGCGAAAACCGGCGGCGAACGCAAGCGCGACCTGCAAGAACGTGTTGAGCAACTGATCCAAGGCGGACAAGGACCGTGGCTGGTTCACGGCGACGACGGTCGCGCGATCGCCCTGTACTGCGGCTACCTCGAAGGCAAGCGCTGGTCCGTGCCCCTCCTGCGGGTAGCCGACCACCCTATGGGCGACACGCTCGCCAGGCACCTCCTCTGGCTGTTCAAGCAACAAGCACGGGAGGCGGGGGCCAACCTCGTCGAGATCGCCGACCCCCACCTGGCACTGCGGGTCGAGCAAGCGGCCGACTTCGAGTTGATGACCCACGTGGACGGCCGTTGGTACGCACCCGTCGTCGACGTCTGCGGCACTGCACGCGAGGTGGTGAGCGCGGCCAACGGCGCCCTCCGGGCCGCCGGTCTCGGTGCCGCGCCACTCCTGAACCCTGCCCTGACCGCTCACGCGGCGGCGAGGCTCGAGCACGCCTGGTGGCCAGCCAAACTGCTGGACAGCGAGCTGCCCTGCTTCGTCGTTCCGATCAGAAGCGGGTACGCGCACGAGCTGTTCGGGTACCCCGACGGCATCGTGCCCCGCGACCCACAACTGTCCCTGGGACGGGAACACGTCTATTACCACAGCGTCGGCAACAGCCCCCTCGCCGAGCCCGGACGCGTCCTCTGGCTCTCGACAGGCAAGGGCACCGGCAGCGGGCACTTCTTCGCCGCCTCACAGCTCGATGGGCTGATGATCGACAGCCCGGAGAATCTGCATGCGGCGCTGTCCTACTACGGCGTGTTCGACCTGGCCGCGGTCACCCGCGCAGCACGAGGTCGCCAGCAAGCCGAAGCCCTCCGCATCTCCAACACGGAGATCTTCCGGGCACCCGTATCACTGCGCCGTTACCACCGCTACCGCGAGCAAGTGGGCGAAGGGCCCACGGCGTTCATGAGCACCCGGCGCATCCCGGCCAAGCTCTTCGGCAAGATCTACCGGGAGGGAACCGGCACGCAGTAGCAGCCGCGGCCCCGTGACAATGTCGATCAATCGAACTAGTGTTCCCCTCATGTCCGGTCGCACCAGGGGTCAGCTACCGCTTCCCCTCCCGGTAAGGTCACCGGCTGTGACGAAGCAGGCCTCAGAGCGCACCGACGAACGACCACTGCTCATGTCGCTCCGCCCACGCTTCGCCCAGGCCATCCTCGACGGCAGCAAGACCGTGGAACTCCGCCGAACCCGGGTCTCGGCCCAACCCGGTACCACCATCATCATCTACGCCAGCGCCCCGATCATGTCGGTCGTCGGCGTCGCCCGGCTCACCTCGGTACACACCGACACCCCCACCCGACTGTGGCGGCGCCATCGGAAGAACCTCGCACTGTCACGCGCCGAGTTCGACAACTACCTCGCCGGCGTCGAAGCCGGCACTTGCCTGACCCTCGACTCACCACAGCGCCTCCACACGCCATACGAACTCGCCTGGCTCCGCGACTACGCTGCATTTCGGCCGCCGCAGAGCTACCGCTACCTCGCCGAGCACGACCCCGAACCACTTCACACCCTCGTCGCCACGGGCGCGTGAATCGCCAGATCGCCACCGCGCGGAGTGTCGCGTTCGAACGCCCGACGTCGGTCCAGCTGCGCAGCTCTATCTGGAACACGAACCGCGAACCCGCGTAACGGGCTCGGTGCATTCGATCGGGCTACCATGCTCAGTGGTGCTCATGCGCCGTCCACGAAGAGGGCTGCCGGGGTCGAGGACTCCCAGGAATTCGTCGGGGTGACCTCACCTCTCACCCGCCGTTGGCGGTAGCCAGCGAGTACCAACCGCTGATCAACCTTACTGGCGCTGATCGAAGGCCGCGTCGAAGCGCGCGGACGGGGGCTGCCACAACAGTGAGCGCACGAAGCCGACCGCTTCGGCGGCGCCCTGGAGGCGGTCCATGCCGGCGTCTTCCCATTCGACGGAGATCGGGCCGGTGTATCCGATGGCGCGCAGGGTCCGGAACGCGTCCTCCCAGGGGACGTCGCCGTGGCCGGTGGAGACGAAGTCCCACCCGCGGCGCGGGTCGCCCCAGGGCAGGTGTGAACCGAGGACACCGGCGCGGCCGTGGGGTGGGCGGAGACGGGTGTCCTTGCAGTCGACGTGGTAAATGCGGTCGCGGAAGTCCCAGATGAAGCCGACCGGGTCGATGTTCTGCCACATCATGTGCGAGGGGTCCCAGTTGAACCCGAAGGCGGCGCGGTGGTCGATGGCGTCGAGGGTGCGCACACTGGACCAGTAGTCGTAGGCGATTTCGCTGGGGTGGACTTCGTGGGCGAAGCGGACGCCCTCGCTGTCGAACACGTCGAGGATGGGGTTCCAGCGTCGAGCGAAGTCCTCGTAGCCGGCGTCGATGACGGACTCCGGGACGGGCGGGAACATCGCGACGTAGGGCCAGATCTTCGAGCCGGTGAATCCGACGACGGTGTCGACGCCGAGTTTGCGGGCTACCTGTGCGGTCAGCCGCATCTCCTCCGCGGCCCGCCGCCGGACGCCTTCGGCGTTCCCGTCCCCCCACACGCGCGGCCGGACGATGGCTTCGTGCCGGAAGTCGATGGGGTCGTCGCAGACGGCCTGTCCGGTGAGGTGGTTGGAGATGGCGAACAGTTTCAGCCCGTGCTGGTCGAGGATGCGGCGCCGGCTGTCCAGGTAGTCCGTGTCCTCGGCGGCGCGCCAGACGTCGAGGTGGTCGCCGGAGCAGGCGAGTTCGAGACCGTCGTAGCCCCATCCTGCGGCGAGCTTCGCCACCTCCTCCAGCGGCAGGTCAGCCCATTGCCCCGTGAACAGCGTGACCGGCTGGTTCATGATTCCTCCCGCACCGGGGTCCACTGCCCGGTTCGTGCCGATTCGACGACGGCGTCGACGATGTGTGCCGAGCGGTTGCCGTCGGCGAAGGTGGGCAGGCCGTCGCGCTTCTCACCGCGGATGGTGGCGTAGGTGTCGGCGACGAAGTTGTCGAAGCACTGCGCGTAGCCCTGCGGGTGGCCGGGTGGCAACGTCGACAGCCTGCGGTGCTCGGCCGAGGCGGAATCGGCGCCCCGCGCGAGGACTTCCGCCGAGGCTTCCGAGCCGAGCCAGACGGTCTCCGGGTTCTCCTGGTCGAAGACCGCCGATCGGTGCTGCCCGTCGAACTCGAACCACAGCCGGTTCTTCCGGCCCGCGGACACCTGCGAGACCGTCACGGAGCCGAGGACACCCGAGTGGGTGGTGAACAGCACGGTCGCCGCGTCCTCGGTGTCCACTGCGCGCACCGAGCCCCGGATCGGGCGTTCGGGCACCGTGGTGGTCATGGCCGCGAGGACGGTCGCGATGCGTTCGCCGGTCACGAACTCCATCAGGTCGCACCAATGCGAGCCGATGTCGGCGAAGGCGCGGGACGGTCCGCCGGCCGCGGAGTCGACGCGCCAGCTGGTGGCCTCAGGGGACAGCAGCCAGTCCTGCAGGTAGCTGCCGTGCAGCAGCTGCCAGCGCCCGAACTCGCCCGCGACGACCCGCGCCCGGATCTCCCGCACCAGGGGGTGGAACCGGTACACGAAGGGCACCGTCGCGACCTTGCCGCGTTCCTCGGCCAACCGGGCGAGGCGCTCGGTGAGCGACCTGCCGACGGCGAGCGGCTTCTCGCAGATGACGTGCGCGCCGGCGTCGAGGGCCGCTTCGACGTGCTCGGCGTGCAGGCTGTTGGGGCTGCACACGTGCACGACATCGGGTGCCAGCCGGGCCAGCTGGTCGAGGGAACGGACCGGTTCGGTCCCCCACCGCAGCGCGACCTCCGCCGAACGCCGTGGTGTGGAGGCCATCGCGCCGATGATCCGCGCGCCCGCCAGGACGGCCGCCCGGCGGTGGACCTCCCCGATCATTCCGGTTCCCAGGATGACCACGTTCATCCGCTCACCTCCGCGAAGACGACGAACGACGGCTCGGCGACGGCCACCGTCGTGAGTGGACAGACTTGGCCGTCGTCGGCGTCGACGGCGAAGGAGCGGACGAGTCCCGCGGGACGGTCGGCCAGCAGCAGGAAACTTCCGGTGGGGTCGAAGGCGAAGCTGCGCGCCGCGAGACCGGGGTGGACCGAGCGTGCCAGTGGCACGTGCCCGAGCCGGAGCAGTCGTCCCTCGTGGTCGGCGCGGAACCAGGCCAGTGAATCCTCGCCGCGGTTGTTGACGTAGACATAGCCCCCGCTGGGGTGGACACGGACCTCAGCCGGTTCGTTGCGGCCCTGGTAGCCGGACGCCACAGTGGACACCCGGTCCAGCAATCGCAGCGCTCCCGACGTCGCGTCGAAGTCGAACGACGCCAGTTCGGAGGAGAACTCGCAGGTGACGAACACCCGGCCGGTGCCCGGCTCGAAGGCCAGGTGTCGCGGCCCGGTCTCCTCCTCGAAGGCGTAGGCGGACTCCAGCTCCAGAGTGTCGCCGAGGGCGAAGACCAGGATCCGGTCTGTGCCCTTGTCGCAGACGAGCACGTGGCGGCCGGAGGGGTCGATGACGGCGCAGTGCGCGTGCGGGCTGGCCTGCCCGTGCCCGCCCGCCTGGGGTGAACTGTTGGGGTCCTTGCCGTGCCCGGTCAGGACGTGCAGGTCCCGGATCTCGCCGAGGCGCCCGTCGTCCTCCAGGCCGTAGAGGATGACGGTGGAGTCGTCGTAGAGGTACTCGACGGTCCACCCGCCGTCGGGGGTGCGCACCACGTGTTCGACGTGGTCGAAGTCGCCGTGGTTGGCGGTGACCAGGACCCGCCCGTCCGTGCACAGGAAGGTGGGCCGGGGTCCGGGCGCGAGCCGGGAGTTCAGCCAGGTCAGGCTGCCGTCGCGCGGGTCGACGGAGAACGCGTGCACGCTCGCCGCCGGTTCGACCGGTCCCCGGCCGTCGGTTTTGCGTTCGTCGACCGCGTACAGGGTGCCGTCGAGGTAGGCGAGGTAACCGGCTTCCCTGGGCTCGGGCACCTGGCTCACCGGGGTCAGGGACCGGCCGTCGCGGCTCACGTCGAGCACGGTGATGCCGCCGCCGTCGCCGGACGCGTCGCGGTAGGAACCGATGTAGGCCACCAGTTTCATGCCGCCAGCAACCTTCCCAGCATTTCCTGGTGCCGCCGGACCTGGTCCACCTCGTCGGCGAGGTCCTCGCGGCCGCTGTCCTGGAAGTAGCGCTGCCCCTCGTACTCGGAGTTGATGTAGCCGTCGAACCCGCCGGCCTTGAGCGCGCCGATCGCCGCCTCGTAGTCGATGGACAGTTCCTGGAACCGGCCGGGCTCCCCGGGGACGGGCGACATGTTGTTGAACTTGCCGTGCACGTGGGTGACGTGCGGAGCGAGTTCACGCAGGGTGTCGGCCTTGGTATCGGAGAGCATGATGGCTTCGGCGACCACGACGTAGTCGATCTCCTGCGGGTTCTCGACGCGCTCGTCGGTGTACTTGCGCAGGCCGTGGAAGGTGTCGGTGAACGCGGGGTCGCACTCGCCGGTGGTGAGGAACCGGCGGAAGTCGCTGCGCAGGTTGCCCGCGGTGCTGTAGGACAGGTCGACGAATCCGAACGGCGCCTCGTGCCGGTGCAGTTGTTCGGCCAGTTCGACCGACGCGTCGCGGGCGGATTCCTGGGCCCCGCGGCGCCCGAACCAGGCCAGCTGCACCTCGGACGGGCGGAACTGGAAGATGCCGAGGTCGGGCACGATGCCGAGGTGCCGCGTGCCGGTGCGCTCGATGACGTCGAGGATTTCGCCGACCTGCTTGCCCTCCAGGGGCATGGGCTGGTGGATCTCCTTGCCGAGGCGGATGTTCAGCTCCTCGGCCAGCGGGAGCGCGGCGGTGAGCACGTCGATCGGCACGACCGACAGGACGCGCACGCAGCCGAACCCGAGGCGTTGGGCGAGGTGGAGGTCGTGGCGGAGCCGGTCGGCGCACTCCTCGATGGTCATCACGTGGTCGCGGAACTGCAGCACGTCCATACCGACGTCCATCGCGACCGGCCGCGTGCCGTAAGCCTGCATCCACTCGAACCACTGGCGCACGAACTCCTCGCCCGGGTCGGGGTAGCGCAGGGACATCTCGTCGACGATCTCGATGCCGTCGGCGCCGTCGAGGTTCTGCCCGACCTCCCGGATCTCGGCGTGCAGGTCGAGGTCCTTGAAGAACTGGGCCTGCTGGTAGCTGTAGAGCGACACCCCGCGCTGGATGGTCATCAGTGCTCCTCCTCGGTCAGCGTCAGGGTGTAGGTCATGATCTGCGGCGCCTTGTCCGAGCCGGCCCCGGATCCGGGTTTGGGCGGGTTCTTCACCCATTCCTCGTCGGTGGGTTGGTACCCGTAGGCGGCGAGAACAGACTGCTGGAACCGGATCGTGTGCTTCCCCGGTGCCAGGCCACCGGGTGCGGCGACGTGCAGGATCCCCTCGTCGTCGTAGTCCCAGTGCTCCCACACCGCGGTGCGGATTTCGTCGAAGCCGCGCGGGGGTTTGCCGTTGATTTCGAAGGTCTGGGCGCTCACCGGGTAATCGACGCCGTCGACCTCGAGGTAGTAGCCGTTGTGCAGGGACAGGTACACGCCGCGGTAGTTGGCGTTGCGGGCGGCCAGGGAAAAGCCGACAACCTCGCCGTCGCGGCGGTCGTTGCGCAGGCTGTCCTCGCGGATGAGGAAGTTCTCGAACATCGGGTGGCTCCTCTACAGTGCGCCGGTGGCGTGCTGGTCGGCGATGTACTCGCAGGCCCTGGCGGTGAGGGCCATGATGGTCAGCGTCGGGCCCACGGCGCCGTTGGTGACGTAGGAGCTGGCGTCGGTGACGAACAGGTTGGGCACGTCCCAGGTCTGGTTGTAGGCGTTGAGGACCGAGGTCTTCGGGTCCGAACCCATGCGCGCGCCACCGCATTCGTGGATGGCGGCGCCCATCGCCAGGCTCTTCTTGAAGCCGAGGCGGAAGATCGCCCGGCTGAGCGGGTCGGCGTCCGGCCACACCTTGCGCGAGTCCAGTCCCAGCGCCGATCCGGCGAAGTTGACCCGGAAGCCGCTGGCCTCGGCCATTTCGCGCAGGCCCGCGACCTGCGCCCGCATCAGGGCGCGCTCGTTGTCGGTGATGCCGAGCCGGATCCGCGGGATCGGAATTCCCCAGGCGTCCTTGCGCCGTGGATGCAGGGTGATCCGGTTGTCCCGGTAGGGCAGCATTTCGCCGAAGCCCATGAGCCCGACTGTGCCGGGATTGCCGTCGGGCACGGGCAGCCTGCCGATGGTGCCCTGCACCGCCCAGCCGTGCGCGAACCGGGGGTTGGTGATCTTCTCGACATTGTCGAACCGCGGGATGTAGACGCCGCCGACGGGCGGGTAGTAGGGATCCGGCGGGGCCGGGTCGATCGTCTCGAAGCCGGGGTGGTGCGGGTCGTGGCCGAACAGCAGGCTCGGGGTCTGGTCCATGAAGTAGCGGCCGAGCAGGCCTGAGGAGTTCGCGAGCCCGTCCGGGTGGCCGTCGGTGGCGGAGTTGAGCAGCAGCCGCACCGACTCGATGGTGGAGGCGCAGAGCACCACGACGTCGGCGTGGGCGCGGTGTTCCTTCTTGGTGTGCCGGTCGACGAACACGACGCCGTCGGCCCGCCCGGTCTTCGGATCGAGCGTCACGCGACGCACGATCGCGTCCGTGCGGGTGGTCAGTCGGCCGGTCGCCCTGGCGGCCACGATGCCCAGCGGAACCCGGTGCGGGTTGGGCGCCGCGTACCGCCAGGGCACCACGCGCCGGCCCGGCCAGCGGGCCTCAACCGTGCTCTTGAAGTGCTTTTCGGCCTCGGTCAACAAGGACGTGCCACGGTACTTGCCGTCCGGTAGGTTCGGGATGCCCTCGTCGGTCCCGTACAGGCCGATGAACTCCTCGATCCGGTCGTAGTAGGGCGCGAGATTGGCGTAGGAGATCGGCCAGTCCTCGCCACCGAGGCCCATGCCGGCGCCCTTGAACTCGTGGTCGGAGGCCCGCAGCAGGACGCGCCCGTAGGAGTGCAGGCGTCCGCCCAGTTGCTGACCGCGGATCCACAGGAAGTCCCCGCCTTCGGTGGCGTAGGGATGCTGGAGGTCGTTGACGAGGAACGGGTTCTTCTGTTCCTGGTACATCGCGCGCCGCGACTGGATGTACTGTCCCTTGAGCACCGCGCGCAGGCGCGCGCCCAGGTCGATGCTCATCGCCGCCGGCGGTTTCGGGGGTTGCGGGACGAAGTCGGCCTCGGTGATGTCGCGTCCGGCTTCGAGCAGCAGGACGTCCATCCCGCGCTCGGTGAGCTCCTTGACCGCGATGCTGCCCGCGGCGCCGGAGCCGACGACGAGGGCGTCATAGCGCTTGTTCGATGTGGTGCTCATGAAGTTCCGATCCTTGTCGAATGCGTGGTTCAGCCCGCCGTCGCGGCGGAAACGAACGGCACGGGTTTGTCCTTGCGGCCGTGGCGGAAGAAGCTCGCCCAGACGATCGCGGTGATCACCGCGCTTACGATCGGGACGATCCACATCGGAGTCCACGCCGACGGGCCCGCCGACGGATCAGACGCCACGACCGAGTCGTAGATCTCGCCGGACACGAGCGCCCCGATCAGCTGCCCGAAGCCCGACACCACCGCGATCAACATCGTCTGCGCCTGGTTCGCGAGTTCGGCCGGGGCGATCTCGCCGATGTACATCGCCGCGAGGACCAGGAAGAAGTCCTGGCAGATGCCCTGCAACGCCACGGCCAAGATCGCCAGCCAGTGGTCACCGGCGGCGGCGATGAGCACACCGAACCGGATGCCCCACGTCACCATGCCCATCAGCAGGGCCCACTTCATCCCGATGTGCTTGAGCACGAATGGGATCGTGATGATGAACAGCACCTCGGCCGCCTGCCCGATGGCCAGGACCCCGGCCACGTTCTGGATGCCCAGCGCACCCAGGAACGGCGAGGCGTAGGTGTTGTAGACCCCGAGTGAGATCGACGTCAGCAAGGCGCAGATGATCAGCACAGTGAAGTTGCGGTGCCGGAACATCGCGAACGCCTTCGAGCCGATCACGTCACCGATCGAGAACCGCACCCCCTTCGCGGCAGGCGCCGTGGCCGGCAGGGTGAACGAGTACAGACCGAACACGAAGCTGACGATCGCGGTGACGGTGAACATGCCCACCGAGGCCGACAGCCCGAGCGCACCGACGCCGAGTCCGGCCAGCACCCAGCCGAACGTGCCGAACACCCGGATGTAGGGGAACCAGCGGTTGTTGGCGCCGAGGTGCCGGAACGCGATCGCGTTCGTCAGGCCCAGTGTCGGCTGGAAGAACAGGCAGTACACGAAGATGAGGGCGAGGGCGAGGCCACCGTTGCCAGCCTCCACCACGGCCGGCAGGAACACCATCACCACGCCACCGGCGAGGTGCGCCAGGCCGAGGCTCTTCTGCGAGGCGAGGAACCGGTCCCCGATCGCGCCCAGGAACATCGGGGACACGATGGCCGCGACCGCGGCCAGCGAGTACGCGGTGCCGATGATGGCCGGCAGCTGGTAGGTCGCCAGGACCAGGCCCAGTGTGGCGAACCAGGAGCCGAAGACGACGAACTCCAGCAGCATCATGAGGGTCAGGCGGGCGAAGACGATCTTGGTGCCGCTGCCCGGCGTGGTCGCCGGCAGCGTGGACGTTCTCATCATTGAGATTCCTTTGAACCGTTCGGACGATGAACGTTGTCCGGGGAAGCAGATGACGTCATCGTAAGAACGTTCAGCGTGAAGTCAACAAAGAGCGCGAAAAACGTTCAGTTGCTGAATGATCGAGCCGCGGAAGTCGTCTTCGCCCACTCGGGAAGGACGCTGAGACCCTGTCCGAGGTGGTCCATCATGGCGGCGAGCCCGCCGAGCAAAGTGGCGTCAGCTCCCAGCCGGGCGAGCTGGACCGACAGCGTAGGCGCCACCGTACGCAGGTTGCTGATCTCGACCGAAGAGTTCAGGCCGTCGAACACCAGCTCCCCGGCTTCGCCAAGCAGACCCCCGACGGCGATCACGGACGGTGCCACGAGTTTGGCCGCGTTGGCGAACGCTCGCCCGAGGTGACGGCCGGCCTCGAACAGGACGCGGGCACAGGCCGGATCGCCGCCCCGCGCGGCGGCGATGACGTCGGCCAGCGAGGAGGCCCGGGCGCCCGCGGCCGCTTCCAGGGTCGCCAGGATCGGGCGCTCGGCCACGAACGTCGTGAGGCAACCGCGGTTGCCGCAGAAGCACACCGGGCCGCCGGGTTCGAGAACCGCGTGCCCGATCTCGCCGGCCAGGCCGTCCCCGCCGCGGTGGATGCGGCCGCCGAGCACCAAACCGCCGCCGACCTGCTCCGACGACAGGACGTAGAGGAACGTGTCAGTCCCCTGCCCGGCGCCCCAGGTCCACTCGGCGAGCGCGGCCAGGTTGGCGTCGTTGTCCGCCACGACCGGAACTCCCAGCTCGGCACCGAGATGATCGGCGACGACCACGTCCTTCCACCGGGGCAGCTGCAGACGCGCCCAGGAGGTGACCACCCCGGTCGGGCGGGCGATCGGCGCCTGCATGCCGACCGCCACGCCCGACAGGTCCGCCATCCCGAGCCCCGCCTCGGCGACGAGCGACCCCACCACCTCGGTCACCAGCGCGGGACTGCCGCCCTCGTGCCCGGCGCCGAACGGGATCATGACGTCGTACCGGGCCCGGTGGACGAAATCGAACAAGGCCGCATGCAGCGACGCGACGTTCACCTGGACCGACACCACCGCGCCACGGCTGGACACCAGGGAGACCACCGACTCCCGCCCGTTGACCGGGCGGATCTCCGCGGCCCCCTCAGCGCGCAACTGCTTGACGATGTTGTTGACCGTCGCCGCCGACAGCCGGGTGCGACGGGCCAGCGCCGCCTGCGACGAAGGCCCGTCGCTGCGAAGCGCCTCCAGCACGCGGGCCCTGCTGCCACTGCGACCCGTTCCGCTCCACGCGGACGCTTCCTGCCGACGACCCATACACCGACTTTATTGTTCAGATAGTGAATGGTCAACGGTGCGCTGCGGTGATGGCGCCCCGACGTCGAGCAGTTCCTTCTTCACCGGCAGGACGGCCAGCATGCTCACCAGGCAGACGAGGCCGATCACGATCGCGACGGCGGTGGAGGTGCCGAATCGGGCGTAGGACGACGCGGCCACCAGGGGAACGATGCCGCCGCCGACGATGGAGCCGACCTGGAAGCCGATGGACGCGCCGCTGTAGCGCACTGCCGCGGGGAACATCTGGGTCAGCATGGCCGGCTGGGCACCGTTGATGATCGAGTTCGCGGCGGTCATCAGCAGGAGCCCGGCGAACACCAGCGGGACGGCGGCGGTGTTGACCAGCAGGAACATCGGGAACACCCCCACGGCCGCCAGTCCGCTGCCGATGACGAACATCCGTTTGCGGCCGAGCCGGTCGGCGGCGCGGCCCGCGGCGAGCATCATCGCGATCCACGGCAGGCTCAGCGCGACCGTGATCCACAACATTGTTCCTGACGACAGCTGCAACTGTTTGGTGCCGTAGCTGACCATGTACACGGACAGGAACGTGCCGAGGGTGGGGCCGGCGAAGGAGAGCAGGCTTCCGGCGAGCAGTTGCCGCGGAGAGCGGCGGAAGACCTCCACCAGCGGCAGCCGGGCGATGTCGCGCGCCTCGCGCGCCCGTTCGAACTCCTCGGTCTCGGTGATGGACGCCCGCACGATCAGGCCGACCACGATGAGCACCCCGCTGAACAGGAACGGCAGCCGCCAAGCCCACGACTGCAGCGCGTCGGCGGAGAAAACCTGCGTCAGGAGCAGAAACGCCAGCTGCGAGACCAGGATCCCGGAGGGGATGCCGATCTGCGGGAAGGCGCCGTAGAGCGCGCGCCGGTTCGGTGGCGCGTGTTCGACGGCCATCAGCGCCGCGCCACCCCATTCGCCTCCGACTCCGATGCCCTGGACCAGCCGGAGCAGGACGAGCAGGATCGGCGCCCACACCCCGATGCTCGCGTAGGTCGGCAGCAGGCCGATCAGCGTCGTGGCGATGCCCATGGTCAGCAGGGACGCGACCAGCATCGCCTTCCGACCGATCCGGTCGCCGAAGTGACCGCTGATCAGCGCGCCGACGGGCCGGGCGACGAACCCGACCGCGAACGCGCCCAGTGCGGCGAGAGTGCCGCCGGCTTCGGAGAAGCTGGGGAAGAACTGCTTGCTGAACACGAGCGCCGTGGCCAGCCCGTAGATGTTGAAGTCGTACCACTCGATCACGCTGCCGATGTAGCTGGCGAGCGCGATCCGGCCCGGTCCTGGTTTTGTCGTCATGGGACACTCCTCCTTGAGCGATCCGCTGATGGGTCAGACGTTCAGTGCCGCCGCGACCTGCACGGCGGTGAGGGTGCGGCGCACGTCGTGCACGCGGACGCAGGCGGCGCCCGCAGCGGCCGCGAGCGCGGACACCGCCGCGGTGGCGGCGTCGCGGTCCCGCACGATTCCGAGGAACGACTTGCGCGAGGCGCCGACGAGAACCGGGCGGCCGAGCACGCTCAGCGCCCGCAGATCCGCCAGTAGCTGCCAGTTGTGGCGGGGTTTCTTCGCGAACCCGAGCCCGGGGTCGATGATGATCCGTTCCGGGCGCACACCAGCGGCGACCAGCGCGTCGACCCGTTGAGACAGTTCACCGACGACCTCGGCGACCACGTCGTCGTAGAGGGCGTGCTCGTGCATCCGGGAGCTGGGCGCCCGCCAGTGCATGGCGACGTAAGGGACGTCCGCCGCCGCAACGCAGGAAGCCATGCGGGGATCGGCGAGTCCCCCGCTGACGTCGTTGACGATCGCCGCGCCGGCCTCCAGCGCGGCGTCGGCCACCTCGGCCCGCGTCGTGTCGATGCTGATCGTGACTCCCGCCGCGGCCAGCCTCCGGATCACCGGCAGCACCCGCCGTTTCTCCTCCGCACAGGACACGCGCCCGGCGCCGGGCCGGGTGGATTCGCCCCCGACGTCGACGATGTCGGCCCCCGACGCGGCGAGTTCCACGCCGTGTGCGATCGCCCGGCCGGTCGTGAGATAGCGGCCGCCGTCGGAGAAGGAATTGGGGGTCACGTTGAGAATGCCCATGACCAGGCACCGGTTCCGGGACGGCAGTCCGGCAGCGGCCGCAAGGTCCGTGGGGGCGGCGGTCGTGGTCACTGGCCCGGTGCCGGCGGTGTGCCGTGGGTGTGGAAGGACTCGATGGTCTTCAGTCCCCACGCCTGGCCCTTGGCCCGTTCGGCTTCGGTCCAGTCGATGGTGCGCCAGTCCGGGGCCAGCACGAGGCGGGCTCCGGCGTTGCACAGCTCGATGCGGTTGCCGCCGGGTTCGTAGACGTAGAGGAAGAACGTCTGCTGGATCGCGTGCTTGTGCGGGCCGGTCTCGATGAACACATCCTGTTCGAGCGCGAGGTCGGCGGCGCGCAGGATGTCCGCCCGGCTGTCGGTGGCGAACGCGATGTGGTGCAAGCGTCCGGTGATGCCCAGCCGGTCGCGGGTGTACACCGCGTCGTAACCCTTGTTCGTGAACGTGGTCCAGCTCCCGGCGACCGACCCGTCGTCGAGCACGATCTGTTCGGTGACCTTGGCGCCCAGCAGGTCGCGCAGCACGTCGCGGTTGGCCTCGACGTCCACGCCGAGGAAGTTGACGTGGTCCAGGCGCCGGACGCAGACGCCGGCGCCCGGGTAGGCCTCCGCCTGGTTCTTCAGCGCCGGCCGGGTGTCCTCCTCGGGCTGGAACCACTCGGATTCGTAGTAGAGGCCGAACTCGTGCCCGTCCGGGTCGTGGAAGAGGTAGGTGGGCCCGTACCCGGGTTCACCATCGGTCCAGCCGATGCCGAGGCCCGCCTCCTTGATCGCCTCGACGCGACGCTGGAGCGCGTCCTCGTCGGCGGCGCGCAGATGGGTGCGACCGATTCCGGCAGTGGTGCGCGGGGTGAGCGTGATCGTGTGGTGCTCGTAGTCGTCCCAGGCCCGCAGGAACACCGAGGAGCCCTGGGACCCGTGCGTCCTCATGCCGAGGTAGTGCGTGAAGAACTCGACGCTCTCGTCGAAGGCGGGGGTGAACAACTGGAGATGGCCGAGGTGGGCGACGTCGTGGGCGGCGGGGTTTCGGTTCAGCACAAGGGTTCCTTCTCGTGGTGGCCGACGATGGCGGCGATGAGGGATCGGACGTGTTCGCGCGCGGCACGCTCGGCGGCGACTGGATGACGCCCGGCTACGGCTTGGACGATCGCAGCGTGCTCACGCGCGGAGTCCCGGAGGCGACCGGGGCGCAGGGACACGCGAAACCGCAGCCGGGCGACGCGGGCGTCGAGCCGTGAGACGATTCCGGCGGCCGTCGGGTGACGTGACAGGCCGACGACCAGGTCGTGGAGTTCGTCGCCCAACCGGAAGCACTCGACCGGCTCGCCGCGTTCCGCGGCCGCAGCCAGCCGGTTGCCGGCGGCGCGCAGGCGCCGGTGTTCCTCATCGGTCGCCCGCACCGCCGCGCGAGCGGCGAGGAGGCCGTCCAGCACCTGTCGGCACTCCAGAATCTCGACCACTTCCCCGATCGGCACCGCGCGTACCCGGGCGTTGCTGCCGCGCACGCGGTCGATCAGTCCTTCGGCCGCCAGCTCGTGCAGCGCCTGGCGGACACAACTGCGGGTCGCTCCCAGCGCCGTGCCGACTTCCGCGGCGACGATCCGCTGTCCCGGGACCAGATCGCCGGTCACGATCGCCCGCCGGAGGGAGTTCCGGACATGGGTGGCGCCCGCAGCTCCGCTTCTCGCAGCGAGGTTCATCGTCACCTCCTCTCACCGGCATTGTTGACAATCTTGCGGCCAATGTTGCTTCCGTGTAGCGTCTGTATAGCAGTCAGCGCGTCTGGTGTACAGACATCAGCAGTCTCAGTGGAGAGGTGGCCCTAGATGAGTGCCGAAACCGTGGAACAGGGGATCCAGCGCGCGGGAGGAGCGGTCGAGCTGCTCCGGAACTCCCCGATCCGCCCGCACACGTTCCCGGTGACCGCGGAGTTCACCAACTGGCGCAGCGAGCAGCGGGCGTGGCGGGATTCGTGCGCGTTGCTGGACCAGTCGCACCACATGACCGACCTCTACGTCAGCGGCCCCGACGCTTCGCGGCTGCTGAGCGACCTGGGGGTGAACAGCTTCGCGAAGTTCACACCGGGCAAGGCCAAGCAGTACGTCGCGGTGAACCACGACGGTCAGCTGATCGGGGACGCGGTGCTGTTTCACCTGGAGGAGCAGCACTTCGACCTGGTCGGGCACCCGATGGTGCTGGACTGGGTGCAGTTCAACCTCGAAACGGGGAACTACGACGCGACCACCGAACGGGACGACAACTCCTTCGACCGCGTCTCCGGACCGCCGAAGGTCTACCGGTACGAGCTGCAGGGTCCCACCGCATCCGCGGTGATGGAGAAGGTCATCGACGGCCCGTTGCCGGACGTGAAGTTCTTCAACATGGCCACCTTCACCATCGCCGGGTGCACCGTGCGCGGCCTGCGGCACGGCATGGCGGGCCAGCCCGGCTACGAACTGTTCGGCCCGTGGGAGGAAGGCGACCGGGTCCGCGAGGCGATCCTGGCAGCCGGAGGGGACTTCGGGTTGGTTCGGGTGGGCGCGAAGGCGTACTCGGCGGCGAACCTGGAGTCGGCGTGGATTCCCGCGCCGCTGCCCGCCATCTTCTCCGGCGAGAAGATGAAGGCCTACCGGGAATGGCTGCCGACCACCGCGATGGGTTCGCTGGCCGGTTCGATGGACTCCCCGGACATCGAGGACTACTACGTCACCCCCTACGACGTGGGATACGGCCGGCTGGTGGCCTTCGACCACGACTTCGTCGGCCGCGAGGCCCTCGAAGAGATCGCCAAGAACCCCCGTCGGGAAAAGGTCACGCTCGTGTGGAACAGCGACGACGTCACCGAGGCGATCGGCTCGCTCTACCGCCCCGGGCTGCCGGCGAAGTACATCGAGGTCCCCAAGGCCCGGTACGGACTGCACCAGAGCGACAAGGTCCTGGCCGGGGGCAAGCTCGCCGGGATCTCCATGGACGCCGGCTACCTGGCCAACGAGCACGTCATGGTGTCGCTGGCCACTGTGGACATCGAACACAGTGAGCCCGGCACCGAGGTGACCGTGGCCTGGGGTGAGGACCCCAACTCCACCAAACCGCTGGTGGAGCAGCACAAGCAGGTCGAGATCCGCGCCACCGTCGCACCGGCCCCGTACGTGCAGTTCGCCCGCGAGAGCTACCGCGCGCTGTGACCGAAACAACGACACGCCGGCGGGCGCCGCGCTCGACACGGGACATCCTGCGCACCATCAGCTACGAGATCATGCCGTTCCGCGGCACCGAGGACGCCGTCCTCGAACACGTCCCGGTGGACGTGCCGCTGACCGTCACCGTCACCGAGGCGAAGGGCATCGAGACCACCATCGCCCTCGCGGCGAACCTGACCGCGCGCGGCTACCGGGTCTCCCCGCACGTCGCGGCCCGTATGGTCAGGGATACCGCGCACGCCAAGGACCTGGCCGCACAACTCACCGAAGCTGGGATCGATCGCGTCTTCGTCGTCGGCGGCGACGCGCCGGTCCCGGCCGGGGAGTTCACCGAGGCGCTCGACCTGCTGCGTGTGTTCGCCGAGACCGGGATGTTCACACGGACCGGGATCGGCGGCTACCCGGAGGGGCACGCCAGAATCACCGACCAGGATCTGGACGCCGCACTCACCGCGAAAGCCCCGCTGGCCACGCACGTCATCACCCAGATCTGCTTCGACGCAAGGACCACTGTGGACTGGGCGCGCCGCGTGCACCGCGGCCACCCGGACCTGGAAGTCGTGATCGGGGTGCCCGCTCCGGTGAGCAGGCAGAAGCTCGTGCGTATCGCGGGCGGCATCGGTCTGGGACAGTCGGCACGGTTCCTGCGCAAGCAGCAGAACACGATCTGGAAGCTGATCCGCCCCGGCGGATACCGGCCCGACAAGCTCCTGCGCGCCTTCGAACCCCACCTCGCCGCGCCGGACGTCAACATCGCCGGCATCCACCTGTTCACCTTCAACGAACTGGCCGGCGCCGAAGCCTGGCGGCGATCACTGCTGGCCCGCCTCGACGCCGGCTGAAGGAGGCACCCTCATGCGAACCACGACCACCACCGGCGAGGGGCGACTGCTGGTGTCCGGCGAGGACGGACCCGGCATCGTCGCCGCCGTCTCGGCCATCCTCACCGGTCACGGCGCCAACATCGTCTCCCTCGACCAGCACTCCACCGGCCCGTCCGGTGGGCGCTTCTTCCAGCGGGCCGTGTTCCACCTCGACCGGCTCGCCGACCAGCGCTCCGCGCTCGAAGTGGACCTGCACCGCGAACTCGGCGAACGGTTCGGGCTGCAGTGGTCCCTGGTCGACACCGCGGTCCCGAAACGGGTGGCGCTGTTCGCCTCGAAACTCGACCACTGCCTGCTCGACCTGCTGTGGCGGCACCGCCGTGGCGACCTGCCGATGGAGATCACCCACGTGGTGTCCAACCACACCGACCTGGCGTGGGTCGGCGACCGGTTCGAGGTGCCCTTCACCCACATCCCCGTGGCCAGGGGCGCCAAAGGCGAGGCCGAAGCCGCGCAGCTGGACCTGCTCAAGGGCACCGTCGACCTGGTCGTGCTGGCCCGGTACATGCAGATCCTCTCCGGCGACTTCCTCGCCGCGCTGGGCGTGCCGGTGATCAACATCCACCACTCGTTCCTGCCCGCCTTCGTCGGCGCCGCCCCCTACCGCAAGGCCAAGGAACGAGGCGTGAAACTGATCGGCGCGACCGCCCACTTCGTCACCGAGGACCTCGACGAAGGACCGATCATCGAACAGGACGTCGTCCGCGTCAGCCACACCGACTCCACCGACGACCTCGTCCGCCGCGGCGCCGACGTCGAACGGCTCGTGCTGGCGCGCGCGGTCCAGGCCTTCTGCGAAGACCGGATCATGCGTGACGGCAACACCACGGTGGTGTTCTGATGGGCGCCGGCCTGCTCGACGGCAAGCTGGTCGCCGCGAAGATCAAAGACGATCTCCGCGGCCGCGTCGCAGCGCTGACGGCACGGGGGCACACGGCTGGGTTGGGAACGGTGCTCGTCGGCGACGACCCGGGCAGTGTGCTCTACGTCAACGGCAAACACCGCGACTGCCGCGACGTGGGGATCGAGTCGATCCGGCTCGATCTGCCCGCCACCGCTACGCGCGCAGACGTGCTCAGGGCGGTCGAGCAGCTCAACGCGGATCCCCGGTGCACCGCCTACATCGTCCAGCTACCCCTTCCCTCTGGGCTTGACGAGTTCGAGGTCATCGAGCGCATCGACCCGGCGAAGGACGCCGACGGCCTGCACCCCGCCAACCTCGGCCGGCTCGTCCTCGGCGCCGACGGACCGCTGCCCTGCACCCCGGCCGGGATCGTGGAACTCCTGCGCTGGTACGACATCCCGCTCGCCGGAGCCAGGGTGTGCGTGATCGGCCGCGGCATCACAGTCGGCCGGTCACTGGGCCTGCTGCTCACCCGGCGCAGCGAGAACGCGACCGTGACGCTGTGCCACACCGGGACCCGGGACCTCACTGCCGAAGTCCGGGCCGCGGACATCGTCATTGCCGCGGCCGGCGTGCCTGGACTGGTCCGGCCGGAGATGGTCAAGCCGGGCGCCGTGCTCGTCGACGTCGGCGTCAGCCGCGGACCGGACGGCAAGGTGGCGGGCGACATCGACCCCGCCGCCGGCGACCTCGCCGCCTGGCGCTCCCCCAACCCCGGCGGCGTGGGCCCGATGACCCGCGCGATGCTCCTGGCCAACGTCGTCCGCGCCGCCGAACGGGCTGCCCACGGTCATCGACACGGATGAGATGCTGTCACCATGACCACCGGGCCTGACCACCTGGGCGAACTGCTCCAGCCCGAGAACAGGGCCGCACCGGCGTACCCGATCGCGTCGGTCGACAACACCCTGCGCATCCTGCTGCTCCTGCGCGATCGCGGCACCCTCACCCTCGCCGACGTCGCCGCCGAACTGGGCATCGTCCGCTCCAGCGCGCACCGCCTGATGGCCATGCTCACCTACTACGACTTCGTCCGGCAGAGCCCGGTCGACCGGTCCTTCCGCACCGGACCCGCGCTCATCGACGTGGGCCTCACCGCCGCCCGTACCCTCGACATCCGTGCGCTGGCCCGCCCGATCCTCACCACGCTGGCCGAGTCCACCGGCATGACCGCCCACCTCGTCCTCCCCCGCGGCCGGGAGGTCCTCTTCGCCGACGGCGTGGAAAGCGGGCGCACCATCCGCGCGGCACTGCGCACCGGCAGCACCCTGCCCGCCCACGTTACCGGCGCCGGCAAGGCACTGCTGGCCACACTCACCGACGACGAGCTCCGCCGGCTCTACGCGGACAACCCACCGGAAGCCCTCACCGGCAGATCCATCTCCTCGCTGACCGCCCTCCTCCGCGAAGCGGCCCGGATCCGCCGCACGGGCTATGCGATCAACCACGGAGAAAGCGAAACCGGCGTACTCGCCATGGGAATCGCCTGCACGGTCCCCGAAGCCGACATCCGCGCCGGTCTCGGCGTCTCCGGGCCAGCCTCCACAGTGGACGACAGCTGGGCGGAGCGGATAGCCCAGGCACTCCGCGAGGCCGCGGCGGAGCTGACGAAACAGATCCAGGCCTACCACCTCTGAACGGTGTTTCCCGGACCGCGCTGCTCAGCAGGGACGGAGGTCGGCCCTGGATGGAGAGAACGCCGAAGTGCTCGCTCCGACCACGGGCCGGACATCCAGCGAGAGGAGCAGCAGGCGAGCTGCCATCGCTTCGTGCTCGGGCGAACCTCTTACGGTGATGATGCCGATGAGAGCGGCAGCGACGTCTCGGCGGGGACATCGGCACGGAGTTCACCCGCTCGTGCGACCAGTTTGCAGGATCTCGTCGATGGCCGTGAGCGGCTAGGTCCGGGTGCGGGCATGCGCGATCTCCCCCGATTCGACCAGCGCGAGCCGCGGGCGGGCCGAGTCCGACGGCGAGGTGTCAGGCGAGCACGGCGGCGCCGGCTTCGGCGACCTCGGTGTCCTCGCTCCAGTGCCCGCCCGTGGGCCAGGAACTCGTGCCACTGGGCGGTCGGCATCCCGAACCCGGCGGCGGTGTAGGCCTTGTCCTGCGCGATCTGGACCGCCTGGATGGGCACACCGTCCATCCGCACGAACGCGCAGAGCTGGCCCGACCTCGGCGGCGCTGACCGCCATCAACTACGCCTGCGGCCAACGAGGACTGCCCTACATCTGGGGCGGCGACGGACCCGACAGCGGCGACCGCGGATTCGACTGCAGCGGCCTGACCAAGGCCGCCTACGACGCCGCCGGAATCACTCTGCCCCGCACCGCCCACGCCCACTTCCACACCGGACCCCACGTTCCCGGCGGATCCCCGCTACTACCCGGCGACCTCGTCTTCTACGGCACCCCAGCCCGCATCACCCACGTCGCGCTCTACCTCGGCAACAGCAAGATGATCAATGCCCCCACCTTCGGCAGTCCCGTTCAGATCGACAACTACCACCACCCGAATGACGACTACGTCGGCGCCACACGGCCGTCGAGGTAGTGCAGCTTGGTGTGACGTGACGAGCAGCGACTTGCGGCGCCGTCAGCCCGCGTACGAACTTCCGACGTCGGCGTTCCACCACTCCGAAGCCCGCCGACGGTAGACGACTTCCGCGTAGCATGCGCGGATCTGGAACAACGGACGACCATCGCTCACGCGCGACCAGAAGTACCACCCGTTCTGGTGTGGACTACCCAGCGCAGTAGTCGCCCCGCACGGGGTCGCGAACACCTGACCGTCGTCCAAACGCAGCTTCCCGTCGCTGGTCACGCGTGCCGTGCGGTGCAGGCCGAGCCTGGGTCGCTCATACACCAGCTCCTCGCCCACCGCAAGCGCGCCGACAGCGACCAAGTCCCGCACACTCAGGCGCGCATCCGGATCCTTACCCGACAACAGCGGCGGTGACAGCCGGACTTCGATCGGTGTGGAATCGACACCGTCGGCAAGGACGGTCGCGGCCTCCGCCCCCGCCGTGGCGGGCCACGTACGGTCGAGCCGAGGCCAGGTCCGGACCGCCTCCCAACCGTCGCCCTCGGCCGTCAGCATGCGGACCTCGACAGCATCCGAGTCGTCAGGACCATCACCGGCATGCTGCAGCTGGACCACGAGGTCCCCATCGAAGCCAGTCGACTCGAAATCCTGCTCGCACCACGTCCCGGCGAACAGCAGCACCTCGCCGTCGGCCGCTGATCGGTCGACAGCGGTCACCAACAGCCCCCACGCACCAGGCGGCATGCCCATCGGCGCGGCCTGGGCAGCGCCGTCGGCGATCAACACCACCGCCTCCCGCTGCAGCCCCTCGCGCACACGAAGATCGACAAGACTCTCGGCCGGCTTAGTCACCAGATTCTCTTGCACAGCAGCCCCCTTCGATGAATGGCAATGCGATACGGGTCCATCCACGCTCGATACACGCACGAATGTCAAGCCGTCTATGCATTTTTTTCTGCTTCGACCGGATTGTGCTTGACGGGGAAGAGAATCCTTGTCAACGGATGGCGGGACCATGCCGACAGCGGTCTTTTTTGGACAATCACTTGACACGGCGGCGGTGACGAAGCGTCCACGTCGGCGTGAACCTCGAGGGGTTCTTCCGCCTCACGCGGCGCGCGATCCCGCATCTGCTGGACAACGGAGGTGGCCACATCGTGAACCTGACCACCAGCCTGGTCGACCACGCCCTGTCCACCGTCCCGTCCGCCCTGGCTTCCCTCACCAAGGGCGGTCTGCAGTCGGCGACCAAGGCGCTGGCCATCGAGTACGCCGACCGCGGTGTGCGCGTCAACGCGGTGTCCCCCGGGATCGTCAAGACCCCGATGCACGCCCCGGAAACGCACGAGTCGCTGGCCGGCCTGCACCCGGTCCGCCGAATGGGCGAGATCTCGGACATCGTCGACGCGGTGCTCTACCTGGAAAACGCCCCACCGATTTAGTCATTGTGCGAACCACTCCGTTCGGGGCCGTTTCCGTTGGTAGGGCGGGTGCTGCCCCGTCGTTGTTGCGGGGTTGGGGGATGCGGAAGACCGGGATGAGCCGGTCGGGGCCGGTGATGGTGACTTTGGCGACGAGGGCTTCGACAAGTGCCTTGGTTTGGTTGTGGGTGCCGTTGGTGATGATCTCGGTGATGTGATCGGCCACCGCTGCCAGGGTGGCGGGCTCGGGGGTGGTGGGCTCGTCGTCGAGCGCGAGGGTGAGTTCGTCGCGGCGGATGCGGAGTTGCTTGGTCTTGGCGCGTAGTTCGGTGAGCCGGTCGGCGACGAGTTCTTCGTCCATCGTGCCGCGCTCGAACGCGGACAGGTACCGGTCTATGGCCTGCCCGGTCTTGGTGATCTCGTTCTCGACGGCGGCGAGTTCGGCGTGCCGGTCGGCGTGCGCCGCCTGGTGCTGTTTCTGTTCGTGGGTGATGGCGTCGGCGATGAGGTCGTGCCGGGTGCGATAGAAGGTGGCCAGGGCATCCAGGACGGCTGCGTCCACGGCGTCGGCGTTGAGCCGCGACATGTCGCACTTGCTGGCGTCGTAGCGGGCGAGGTTCCAGCACGTGTAGTAGCGGTAGGTGCGGTTTCGTCCGGTGGCGCGGGTGCCGATCATGGCTTTGCCGCACTGGGGGCAGCGCAGGCGTCCGGTGAGCACGTAGTCGGAGCCGGACGCGGCCCGGTGGGCGTGGGATTCGCCGCGGGCGTCGAGGATGGCTTGGGCCTGCTCCCACCGGGTGAGGTCGATGATGGGTGCGTGGGTGTCGGTCACGGTGGTCTCCCGGAACGTCAGTTCGCCGAGGTAGACGCGGTTGTTCAGGGCGCGGATGACTTGGTAGCCGGACCACTTGCCACCCGAGCTGGTGCGGTGGCCCCGGTCGTTGAGCACTTTGGCGATGGCGCGGGACCCGAGCCGGTCTTTGGTGTAGAGGTCGAAGATCATCCTGACGATCACCGCTTCGTGCTCGTCCACGATCAGCGTGTGCGAGGTCTTGTCCACCTGGTAGCCGAATGGGCGTTTGCCGCCCTTCCACTTGCCCTTGGCGTGCTTGCGTTCCATCCCGGCGATGACCCGGTCGATGATGGTGTCGCGCTCGAACTGGGCGAACATGCCGAGCATCTGCACCAGCATCCGACCCATCGGCGTCGAGGTGTCGAACGGTTCCGTGGCGCTGCGGAACACCACCCCGGCTGAGTCCAGTTCGTCAAGCAGCATCACCATGTCCCGCAGGTTCCGGGAGAACCGGTCCACCCGGTACACCAACAGCACGTCGATCAACCCGGCACGGGCGGCGGCGAGCGCGCGTTGCAACCCGTCGCGTTCGGTAGTGGCACCGGAGGCGTCATCAGGGAACCGCGCCACGAGCCGCCAACCGGGCTGGGAGCCGATGTAGGCTTCCAGGCGCGCATCTTGAGCTTCGATCGAGTAGGGCTGGTGCTCGTCGTCAGTGGAGCGCCGCACGTAGATCCCCACTCGCACGTCATCGCCGAGTGTGGTTATCGCTGCTTTCTTGGTGCGTTGCGCGGTTGTTGATCGCGCCATTGTCCGACCCCCCTTGGTTCGGCATTTCCGCGTGCCCTGTGGTAGCCGTTTGTCCGGCTGCCACAGGACGGCTACGCGGCTACTAGATCACTACTAGTTTTGACTTAGAGCTTGTCTCACTTGGTGAGTTTCTTGTAGCAGGTGATGGCGGCTCCGAGGGTG
>NZ_BAABIB010000118.1:0-13174 GCF_039542405.1 Amycolatopsis dongchuanensis | reverse complement strand
CATCGTCATACCTCCTGCTCAGGAACCTACATAACCCCTGAGCCACAAAGTCTGACGCGCGACACCCGCAACCCGGCGACCATGCTGTTCACCGACACCTGCAGCTGCCCGATCTCACTGGCGTCGTCGACCTGCACCTCGACGTCCCGCCGCCCCCGCGTCACCTGCTCCAGCGCCACCCGCAACCGCCGCAACGGTGCCGCCACCGCCCTCGCCAGCAACCCCGTGCCCACCGCCCCCGACAGCAACCCGACGATCGCCAGCATGAGCAGCGTCGCCCGGTCGTTGGCGTGGCCCAGATCCGGCGGCGAGGTCACGACCAGTACCCCGAGCAGCGGCACACCGCTCGACACGCCCCACGTCAGCACCAGCCTCGACAACACCGTGACCGACGCCGCCCGCTCCGGCGGCGTCACCTCCAGCGCGACCGTCAGGATCGGGCGCGCCACCCACTCCGCCGCGAGGTACATCAACCCGACCGTGAGCAGGCCGCCCAGCCCGATCGTGAGCGTCACGCCGTACGCGTACAGCCACGTCGCCAGCAAGGCCGTCAACGAGCCCAGCAACACCGTCCCACCGAGCCAGAGCGTGCCGCTGACCTGCGCCATGTGCACCGGCAGCCGCAGCGCCCTGTCCGCCTCCTCCGGCGTCGGACGGCGGCCTTCGGCGAACCAGACCGCGGTACGCCGGTGCAGGAGCGCCGTCCACAGTGAACCCACGACCACGGCCAGCGCCACGTACGCGGCGGCGACCAGCACGAACATCAGGTTGTGCGACCCCATGTCCGCAGGCAGCCCCTGCAGGACGAGCAGCAACGCCACCGCCGCCGCGCCGCACACACTCGAACCGACGCCCAGCACCGCGAAGCCGACCGCCGTGCGCAGCGCGACCCGGAACCTCGTGAATCGCGTGGACCGGCGCACCTCGTGATCGTATTCAGGAAGCCCGTTTGCGCGAGCTCTGAGCCTCGCCGACCGCCTTCTCCAGCTCCGACCGCGACATCTTCGACCGGCCCTTGACGTCCAGCTCGCGCGCCATCTTGTCCAGCTCGGTCTTGCTCAGCCCCGACAGGTCCGGGGCCTTCTGCTTGCGCGACGACGAGCCCGACGAGGACTTCTTCCTGCCGCCCCCGCCCTTGCGGCTTTCGACACTCCGCGACAGGGCCTCGAACAAATCGACGACCTTCGTCGGCTCGGCGGGCGGCGCCTCGACCGACACCTTGCGGCCCGCCTTCTTGTCGTCGATGAGCTTGTGCACGCGCTCGGTGTACGTGTCGTGGTAGTCCTCGGGCTGCCAGTCCTCCGTCATCGAGTCGATGAGGCTGACCGCCATGTCCAGCTCCCGGCCCCGCGCCTCCGTCTTCGACGGCAGCTTCCGCAGCTCCTTCGCCGGATCCCGCAGGTCCTCGGCGAACAGCAGGGTGTCCAGGATCAGCACCCCGTCCGCGCCCGCGCGGATCGCGGCGATCTGTTCCTTGCCGCGCATGACGAACCGGGCTATCCCCGCCTTGTTCGTCCGGTCCATCGCCTGCAGCAGCAGCCCGTACGCACGGCCGAACTCCTCCTTAGACGGCGCCAGCCAGTAGCTCTTCTGGAAGAAGATCGGGTCGATGTCGTCGAGGTCCACGAACGCCTCGATGTCGATCGAGCGCGAGCGGCCCGGCGCGATCTCGTCCAGCTCCTCCTGCTCGACCAGCACGTACTCGCCGTCGCCGAGGTCGTAGCCCTTCACGATGTCGCCGAAGTCGACCTCCTTGCCGGTGCGCTCGTTGACGCGGCGGTACCGGATCCGGTCGGACGTGCCGCGCTCGAACTGCCGGAAGTGCACGGTGTGGTCCTCGGTCGCGCTGTACAGCTCGACCGGCACCGTCACCAGCCCGAAGTTGATCGCACCGCTCCAGATCGCCCGTGCCATGGCTCAGCCCTCCCGGATGACCGACGTCGGCGGCTTGTCGTCGCGCAGCCCGGTGAACCGAGGATGGCGCAGCTTCCCGTCGGCCGTCCACTCGGAGAACCGCACCTGCACCACCAGCTTCGGCTCCACCCAGCGCGGCCCGCGCTCGGGCACGACCTCGTCGAACGGCGAGGTGTCCCGGCGCAGCTCGCCGAGCGTGCCCGCCAGGTCCCGCAGCGTCGTCTCGGTGTAGCCGGTGCCGACCTTGCCCGCGTACCGCAGCTTCCCGGAGTCGTAGTAGCCGACGAGCAGGGCACCGAAACCGCTGCGGGAACCGCCCGGTTTGGTGAACCCGCCGACCACGAACTCCTGGTCCTTCACGCATTTGAACTTGAGCCAGTCCGAGCCGCGCCCGCCGCGGTAGGGGGAGTCGGCACGCTTGGCGACGAGACCCTCCCAGCCGTGGGAGCACGCGTAGTCGAAGTACCGCTCGCCGTCGGCGTTGCGGTGGTTGCTGTAACGCAGCGGGTCGACCCAGCCGAAAGCGTTGCGCAGCAACTGTTTCCGCTTGCGCAGCGGCAGCCCGGTGACGTCGGCGTGGTCCAGCACGAGGAGGTCGAACAGGTAGCAGTAGACCTGCACACCGGTTTCCGCGATGCGCGCGGGATCGGTGAGGTGGATGCGGGGCTGCAGCTTCGCGAAACTGGTCTGCGGGCCGTCGAAGGCGACGATCTCCCCGTCGGCGACGAAGCGTGGACCCCCGTGCGTGGTCAGCGCTTCCACCAGCTCCGGGTAGGAGTCGTTCAGCACGTGGCCGTTGCGCGACCACAGCGTCGGACGGCCGCCGTCGCGCGAACAGAGCACGCGCACGCCGTCGAGCTTGCGCTCGAACAGCCAGTCCTCGCTGGAAAAGCGGCGCTGGGTCAGCGTCGCGAGCATGGGCTCACGCCAGCCGACCTCGGTCTCCATGATCGGCGGTGTACCCCTGCCGGGCCGGCTGGAAACCGTTGTCACCTCAGCGCGAGACGGAGTCCTCGTCCTGCTCGGTGAGCCCGTCGCGCAGCCGTTCCAGCGTCCTGGCCAGCAGCCGGGAGACGTGCATCTGGGACACGCCGATGCGTTCCGCGATCTGGGTCTGCGTCATGTTGTGCACGAACCGGAGCCCGAGGATCTTGCGTTCCCGCTCCGGCAGTTCCTGGATCAGCGGCAGCAGCGCCTCGTGGTTTTCGACGCCCTCGAGCGCGGCGTCCTCCTCACCCAGCGTGTCGCCGAGCGCGAGGTTCTCCGTGTCGCCCGAGAGCACCTCGTCCAGCGACATCGAGTGGTAGGCGTTGCCCGCCTCCAGGCCCTCGAACACCTCGTCCTGGCTGATGCCCAGGTGCGTGGCGATCTCGCTCGGCGTCGGGGCGCGGCCCAGCGACTGCGTGAGCTCGGTGTTCGCGGCGGAGATCGACAGGTGCAGTTCCTTCAGCCGCCTCGGGACCCGCACGAGCCAGCCCGTGTCGCGGAAGTGCCTGCGGACCTCGCCCATCACCGTCGGCACCGCGAAGGACAGGAAGTCCGAGCCGCGGCTCGCGTCGAACCGGTCGACGGCGTTGATCAGCCCGACCGTGGCGACCTGGACCAGGTCCTCCTTCGCCACGCCGCGCCCGGAGAAGCGTTGCGCGATGTGCTCGGCCAGCGGCAGGTGCCCGGTCACCAGTTCGTCCCGCAGCGCGGCCCGCCGGGGGTCGTCCTTGTCCAGCGCCGCGAGTTCCTCGAACAGCGGAGCGAGGTGCTCGTATTCGTTCGAAGAAGTGGGCTTCGCTGGCTCGGCTCGGGAGCCGGTCACGCGCCCGCCCCTGAGGGGTCGACCACGACCCGCCGCTTGGCGAGCTCGATGTCCACCTGGTGCCCTTGCTGCCCGTTCGCCGTGACGCGGCTGTCGACGGAGTCCGTCAGCGTCGTCAGCACGCGCCAGCCGAACGACTTCGTGCTGGGGGAGCTGTCGCTGTCGGAGTGCACCGTCCCGGTGAACCGCAGTTCGTCACCGGACACGGTGAACCGGCAGCGCATGGTGCTGCCGGGGACCGCCCGCGTGATCAACGTCGAGCACGCCTCGTCCACGGCCAGCCGCAGGTCGGCGATGGCGTCGAGGTCGAAGTCGGCGCGGGTGGCGATGGTCGCCACCACGGACCGCACGATCGGCAGGTGCACCAGGTCGGCAGCGAGCCACAGCTCGATGTCGTTGTTCGCGTGCAGGCGCGGGGGTTCCCAGTCTGCCACTTTCACCTCGCCGTAGTTCGGATGTCGCTGCGCACCATGATGCCTCGAACGGGGGACTTCCGCCCGCTGATGATCATCAGTTGTGGCGGAGGATCGCGCCGAAGCCTTCCGTCAGTGCGCTGTCAACGTAGACGAGGTCCGCGCCGACCGCGATGGCGGCCACCGGGACCGCCTCGTCGGCCCGCCGCTGCCGCACCTCCCGCGCGCCCATCGTGCGCAGTTCGGCCTCCGCGACGGCGATGTGGGTGGGCGAGTCGCCGACGTACACGGTGGCGTCCTGGGGGTCGCTGATCAGCAGCGTCTCGACGTTGCCCTCGACCAGCGCGGCCGTCACGGCTTCGAGCCCGTCGACCGCCAGGCCGCTCTCGCTGTTGAGGGCGTTGTGGAAGCGTTCCAGCACCTCGTCGAGGCGGCGCTGCTTCGCGGTCAGCACGACTTCGCTCGCGACGTCGGAGTGCGTGACTTCCTGCGTGATCTCCCGCAGCCGCTTCGGCAGTGCCTCGCACACCGCGCGCCGCCCCTGGATCTCGCCGGCGATCACGACCAGCTCGGCGCCGATGCGGTCGGCCAGCCTGGTGACGTCCTCGGCGACGTCGGCGACGTTGCGCCGGATGGTCTCTTCGGTGTGCTGGCGCATCGGGTACTGCGCGGTCCCGCCGCCGCGGACGTGGTGCACGGGGTGTTCGCGGCCGGTGACGTCGTCAGCGGCGATTTCGCCGCCGTGCTCGTCGTACGCGCGCACGGTCGCGTTGACCTGGTCGACGGTCGCGACGACGTATTTCAGCCCCGGCTTGGCGTAACGGGTCAGCGGGAGGACGTACGGCAGGTCCGACACGCGCGTGACGGGCGCGGCGGGCGGCTCGTCGAGCTGCTCGTCGACCACGACGGCGTTCCCGGCGGCGACGAGCCCGCGCCCGCTGCGGCCGACGGGGCGCGAGCTGTCGCGCACGGCGGCTTCGAGCGCGTCGAGCGACTCGTCGGGGGCGTGCTGGGCGGCCAGCTGGTCGCGTAGCTCCCGCCACCGGAGTTCGAGCTGCTTCGCCGCGTCCTCGGTGTCGTGGGAGTCCTCGAAGTAGACGGACGTGAACGGACCTGTGGTGGTCACCAGCTGTCGTAACGTCGTCGTCTGCATGGCCCGGTGGTACCCCGGTGCGAGCAGGGCAAAACGTGCTGTTCGATGGGGGTATGGCGGCTGAGTTCAAGGATCTGTGCCTCGACGCGAACGATCACCAGGCGCTCGCGGACTGGTGGTGCGCGGCCCTCGGTTACCGGCGGCACGACCCGGACGGCGACCCCGCGTCGCCGGTGCCCATCGAGGACCCCGCGGGCCGCGGCCCGCTCATCTGGATCAACCCCGTGCCCGAGCGTAAAACCGTGAAGAACCGGATGCACCTGGACGTGTGGGGCTCGGCGGAGGAGCTGCTCGCCGCCGGTGCGACGCTGGTCAGGGCGCGGGACGAGGACATCGAGTGGGACGTGCTCGCCGACCCGGAGGGCAACGAGTTCTGCGTGTTCGCCCGATGACCTGGTGGCACGGGGTCCTGGTGCTGCTCGCCGGGGTGTGGGCGGGTGCGATCAACGCGGTGGTGGGGTCCGGGACGCTCGTGACGTTCCCGGTGCTGGTGGCGCTGGGCTACCCGCCGGTGACGGCGACGACGTCGAACGCGATCGGGCTCGCGCCGGGCACGATCAGCGCCGCGGTGGGGTACCGGCACGAGCTGGCCGGCCAGAAGTGGCGGATCGTGCGGTACGCGGTGCCGTCGTTCCTCGGCGCGTGCTGCGGCACGGTGCTGTTGTTGTCCTTGCCGCCCAACGCTTTCGAGACCGTCGTGCCCGTGCTCGTCGGGCTCGCGGTGGTGCTGGTGATCGTGCAGCCGAAGGTGTCGACGTGGGTCGCGAAGCGGCGCGAGCGCGGCTCGGGCGAGGTGCCGCAGACCACACCGCTGCTGCTGTTCCTGATCTTCCTCGTCGGCGTGTACGGCGGGTACTTCACCGCCGCGCAGGGCGTGATGCTGATGGGCATCATGGGCATGCTGCTCACCGATCCGCTGCAACGGCTCAACGGCATCAAGAACGTGCTCGCCGCCGTCGTGAACGTGGTGGCGGGGGCCATCTACGCGTTCGTCGCGCCCATCAGCTGGCCGGTGGTGGCGCTGCTCGCGGTCGGCTCCACGCTCGGCGGGCAGCTCGGCGCCAAGATCGGCAGGCGCCTGCCGCCCGCCGTGCTGCGGGCCGTGATCGTCGTGGTCGGACTCGCCGCGATCGTTCAGCTGGTCCTGCGGTAGCTGCGGGCGGCGTGCAGGAACAGGTCGTTCTCCTCGGGGCGGCCGATGGTCACGCGCACGCCGTCACCGGCGAACGCCCGCACCACGACCTTGTTCGCGAGCGTGTGCTCGGAGAAGTCCAGCGCGGCGTCGCCGAGCGGCAGCCACACGAAGTTCGCTTGCGTGTCAGGCACTTCGTAGCCCGCGTCGAGGAGTGCGGCCCGCACGCGCTCGCGTTCGGCGACGATCGTCCCGCACCGGGCCAGCAGCTCCGGCTCCGCGTCGAGCGACGCCATCGCGGCGATCTGCGCGAGCGAGTTGACGCTGAAGGGCACGTACACCTTCCGCATCGCGGCGGCGATCTGCTCCGGCCCGACGAAGTAGCCGACACGCAGCCCGGCGAGCCCGTACGCCTTCGAGAAGGTGCGCAGCACGGCGACGTTGTCCCGCGCCCGCACGTAGTCCAGCCCGTCCGGCACCTCGGGGTCCGTGACGAACTCGCGGTACGCCTCGTCGAGCACGACGAGCACGTCCGACGGGACGCGGTCGAGGAAGCGGTCCAGCTCCGCGCGCCGGTTCGCGGTGCCCGTGGGGTTGTTGGGGTTGCAGACGATGACGACCTTCGTCCGCGGCGTGACGGCGGCGGCCATCGCGTCGAGGTCGTGCGTGTGGTTGGCGTCCAGCGGCACCTTCACCTGCTCGGCGAGCGCGATCTGGCTGGCGATGGGGTACGTCTCGAACGACCGCCAGGCGTAGACGACCTCGTCGCCCGGCGCGCACATCGCGTGCATCAGCTGGTGGCACAGGGAAACCGAGCCACAGCCCACGGCGACCCGCTCGACGGGGAGGCCGACCTTCGCCGCCAGCCGCGCGGCGAGCTTGCCGATGCTCGGGTCCGGGTAGCGGTTGAGGCCCGTGGCGGCCTCGGCGATCGCCCGCGCCACGCTCGGCAGCGGCCCGTCGGGCACCTCGTTGCTGGACAGCTTGATCGCTCCCGGCACGGTCCGGCCCGCGACGTAGTCGGGGAGGGAAACGAGATCGGCGCGGGGCTGGACGGGCATTGCGATGCTCCTTCTGGGCGAAAAGCGGCTGCTGTCACCGTAACCCGTGAGTTCCGACCAAGTTCATGTTGACTTCTGTTCACTCTCAGGTGGTTGAGTAGGGAGATGACGCAGACGCACACCGAGCACTACGAGCGTGACGACGGTCGCGCGATCGAGCTGACCTACGCCGAGCCGGAGAACGCCGTGCGGGGCGGGCTGGTCGTACTGCACGAGGCCGAGGGCATCACCGCGGGTGTGCGCCTGCTGATCGGCAGTCTCGCGACCGAGGGCTGGCTGGCCGTCGCGCCGCACCTGAAGGGCGACCCGGAGCAGGAGGACATCCTCGCCGCCACCGACATCGCGCTGGCCTGGCTCGTCGACCACGGGGTGCAGGCCGACCTCATCGGCGTCGTCGGGTTCGACCTCGGCGGCACCGCGGCGCTCGTCGTCGCCGCCAACCGGAAGCTGGGCGCGGCCGTCAGCGTCGGCGGGCAGGGCGGCAGCGACCTCGTCGCGAGCGCGCGCAAGCTGAGCAGCCCGTGGCTGGGGATCTTCGGCGACGCGGGCGACGAGCCCGCCGCGGCCGAGGTGGAGCAGCTGCGGGACGCCGCGGCCGCGTCCGGTGTGGTCACCGACGTCGTGCGCTACCCCGGCGCGAACCACCGGTTCGACGCCGATCCGAAGGCCGCCGTCGAGGCGTGGCAGCGCACGCTGAACTGGTTCGACGCGCACCTCCGCTGACGTAAAGTCGGCGTGTGACCAACGACGCTGACATCCCCGAAGTGCTGTGGCGCCCCGCTCCTGACCAGGTCGCGGGCAGCAGGATCCAGGCCTTCCGCGAGTGGCTGGCGAGCCAGCGAGGCGTGCGGGTGGCGGACTACGACGAGCTGTGGCGGTACTCGGTCTCCGACCTGGCCGGTTTCTGGGGCGGCCTCGCGGAGTTCCTGGCGCTGCGGTGGCACGACCGGCCGAGGTCGGTGCTCGACGGCGCGGACATGCCGGGCGCCACGTGGTTCCCCGGCGGCACGCTGAACTACGCCGAGCACGCGCTGACGCCCGGCGTGGCCGGCGCGACGAAGGCGGACGACGAGCTCGCCGTGATCTTCTCCCGGGAGGACGGCGCCGGCGCGCGGCTGACCTACGGAGAGCTGCGGAGCCAGGTCGCCGCGGCGCGGGCCGCGCTCGTCGCGCTCGGCGTCGGCAGGGGCGACCGGGTGGTCGCGCTCGCGCCGAACTGCCCGCAGACGCTCGTGGCGTTCCTCGCCACGGCGAGCCTCGGCGCGGTCTGGTCGTCCTGCTCGCCCGACTTCGGCGTCCGCGCGGTCACGGAACGCTTCGCCCAGATCGAGCCCAAGGTGCTCATCGCCGTCAACGGCTATGTCTACAACGGACGGTCGTTCGACGTGCGGCCGACGGTGGAGCAGCTGCGCCGGGAAATCCCGTCCCTCTCCGCGACCGTCCTCATCGGCTACGCGGGCAGCGGCGAGCTCGACGGCGCGCTCGACTGGGACGAGCAGCTGCGCGAGCACGCCGGGGCGGAGCTGGAGTTCGAGGCCGTCCCGTTCGACCACCCGCTGTGGGTCCTCTACTCCTCCGGCACCACCGGCCTGCCCAAGGGCATCGTGCACGGGCACGGCGGCATCGTCCTCGAACACCTCAAGGCGCTGGCCGTGCAGAGCGATCTCGGCCCCGGCGACCGGTTCTTCTGGTTCACCACGACCGGCTGGATGATGTGGAATTTCCTCATCGGCGGGCTGCTGGTGGGCACGACGATCGTGTTGTTCGACGGCAGCCCCGGCCACCCGGACCTCGGTGCGCTGTGGCGCCTCGCGGAGCGGGAGCGGATCACGTACTTCGGCACGTCGGCGCCGTTCGTGCAGAGCTGCCTCAAGGCGCGGCTGGAACCGGGCGCGGAGTACGACCTGTCGTCGTTGCGCGCCATCGGGTCGACGGGTGCGCCGCTGAGCGTCGAGGGCTTCCGGTGGATCGCCGAGAAGGTCGGCGCGAGCATCCAGATCTGCTCCGTGTCGGGCGGTACCGACCTGTGCGCGGCCTTCGTGTGCGCGGCGCCGGACGTGCCGGTGTGGCTGGGCGAGCTGTCGTGCCGTGCGCTCGGTGCCGCCGTGGCCGCGTACGACGACGACGGGAACGAGGTCGTCGAGGAGGTCGGCGAGCTCGTGGTGACGCAGCCGATGCCGTCGATGCCGGTGTACTTCTGGAACGACCCGGACGGCTCGCGGCTGCGTGACGCGTACTTCGACTACTACCCGGGCGCGTGGCGGCACGGGGACTGGATCCGGATCACCGAGCGCGGGTCCGCCGTGATCTACGGCCGCAGCGACTCGACGCTCAACCGCGGCGGGGTGCGGATGGGCACGGCCGAGTTCTACCGCGTCGTCGAGGGCTTCGACGAGATCGCCGACTCCCTCGTGATCGACACCACCAGCGTCGGGAATACCAACGGTGAGCTGCTGTGTTTCGTGGTGTTGGCGGAGGGCGCGGTGCTCGCCGACGTCGAGCCCGCGCTGCGGAAGGCGCTGCGGGCGGAGTTGTCGCCGAGGCACGTGCCGGACCGGTTCATCGAGGTGGCCGCGGTGCCGAGGACGCTCAACGGTAAGAAGTGTGAGGTCCCGGTCAAGCGGATCCTGGCCGGGATGCCACTCGACAGAGCGGTGAGCCGCGACGCGCTGGCCAACCCGGACGCGTTGGGGCCGTTCGTGGAGCTGGCCAGGGGGTAGGCAGCAGGAGGGGAGCGGGTTGGTGGGGAGGCCGTTGGCGGGCGAACGACACGTGTCGCCGGCGCTGTGGCGCCTGACCGGGGCCGCGTCGGTCGCCGCGATCACGTCGACGACGCGGCTCGTCGGGCTGGTCGCGGTGCTGTCGGTGGTGCTGCCCGCCGGGCGCAGGGGGTTGCGCGGGCACGTCGCCGAGTGGCTGGAGTTGCCGCAGGACGCGACGACGGCCGCGGCCGCGGTCGTGCTGGTCACCGGTGTGCTGTTGATCCTGCTCGCGTCGGGTCTGCGGCGGCGCAAGCGCCGGGCGTGGCAGCTGGCGCTCGCGGCGAGCGTGCTGCTGGCGTTGTCGCACCTGGGGTTGCGCCACGTGTTCGGTGCGGGGCTGGTGTCGGTCGCGCTGGCGGTGGCGTTGCTGGCGAACCGGCGGCACTTCATCGCGCTGCCCGATCCGGTGACCGGGCGGTGGCGGGCGGTGCGGGTGTTCCTGCAGCTGGCGCTGGCCGGGTTGCTGATCAACTTCGCGCTGCTGTCGTTCGCCCCGCGGGCGTTCGTGGAGCCGCTGGACTGGCAGGGCAGGCTCGCCGACGCGGCGCTGGCGTTGATCGGCGTGAGCGGCCCGGCGGTGTTCCGCGTCACGTGGATGGACGACCTCACCACGTCGGTGGGGTTGTTGTTCGGGCTCGGCGCGGTGCTGGTCGCGGCCTATTTCCTGCTGCGCTCGGCGGAGCCGGCGCCGCACACGTCGGAGGCGGAGAAGGCGCGGCTGAAGGAGCTGCTCGACCAGCACGGCGAGCGGGACTCGCTGGGCTACTTCGCGCTGCGCGACGACAAGTTCGTGGTCTTCTCGAAGACGGGGAAGGCGGCGGTGACGTACCGCGTGATCGCCGGTGCGGCGGTCGCGTCGGCCGATCCGCTGGGGGACAGCGAAGCCTGGCCGGGGGCGATCGAGGAGTTCCTGGAGGTGTGCCGGCGGCACGGCTGGGTGCCCGCGGCGATGGGCTGTTCCGAGCTGGGGGCGACGGTCTGGGCGCGCTACGACCTGGACGTGCTGGAGATCGGTGACGAGGCGGTCGTCGACGCTGCGACGTTCACGCTGGAGGGCCGCGTCATGCGCGGGGTGCGGCAGGCGGTGTCGCGGACGAAGCGGGCCGGGTACGAGGTGCGGGTGCGCCGGACGGAGGAGCTGAGCGCCGAGGAGCTGCGGGAGCTGGAGTCGCTCGCGGCGAACTGGCGGGGCAGCGACACCGAGCGCGGGTTCTCGATGGCGCTGGGGCGCATGGGGGATCCGGGTTCGGTGGTCGTGACGGCCGAGCAGGGGGGCCGGGTGCGGGGGCTGCTGCAGTTCGTGCCGTGGGGGACGCAGGGGCTGTCGCTGGACGTCATGCGCCGCGACCGCAGCGCCGACAACGGTGTGAACGAGCTGATGATCTCCGAGCTGCTGCTGAGGGCGCCCGAGCAGGGGGTGAGATATGTCTCGCTGAACTTCGCGGCGTTCCGGAAGCTGCTGGAGGAGGGGCGCCGGATCGGTGCGGGCCCGGTGGCGCGCGTCTCGGCGAAGGTGCTGGGCTGGGCCTCGAAGTGGATCCAGATCGAGACGCTGTACCGGTTCAACGCGAAGTTCCAGCCGAACTGGGTGCCGCGGTTCCTGGTCTACCCGGGCGTGCGTGAGCTGCCGAGGGTCGGCGTGGCGGTGTTCGAGGCCGAGGGGCTGGGCGGCCGTTCCCGCTGGCTGCGACGCTTGCTGCAGCGGTGACGGGGGTGCTGGGGCGGCTGTGGTGCAAGTTACAGCAGTTCTTGCGCTCGCTCACCTGTTTTCGCTGCTCAGGGCGGTTGTTGGGCGGGCGAGGGGGTGCTGTTTCCCCGGCTTCGGGGGATGTGTACTCTATCCAGGCAGTGGTCGTTGATCCGGGAGGCTTCGCCTAGTCTGGTCTATGGCGCCGCACTGCTAATGCGGTTGGGGGTAACCCCCCCTCCCGGGTTCAAATCCCGGAGCCTCCGCTCAGCGCCGGTTCGCCGGATGCTAAGTTAATAACTGAACAAGCGCCCGTAGCTCAACGGATAGAGCATCTGACTACGGATCAGAAGGTTAGGGGTTCGAATCCCTTCGGGCGCGCAGTCGAGAAACCGCCTCTGAGCAGGCGGTTTCTTTCATCTCAAGACGGTTTCCAAGATCATCACTGTTCATCTGTAGCGTGGCATGTAGCTCATCGCCGCTGATCCTCCGTAGGACAGCGTCCATCCGGTCCGTGGTGCCTCGACGCACCGAGTCGAGCACCTCGACGTAGATGTCGCTCGTCGTCGACATCCGGGTATGCCGCAACATGGCCTGAACTTCCTTGAGATCCGCGCCGGCCGCGAACGCGAGGGACGCCGCGGCGTGCCGTAGATCGTGAAGGCGGATCTTCACCCCGGCACGAGCACAGACAGCGTCCCAATCGCGGTTCACATTCCTTGGCTCCAGTGCTGTGCCGACTGACGTCGTGAAGATCAGGTCCGGATCGGCCCACACTTTCGCCGCCATGCGCTCGACGGCCTGCTCGCGTTTGTGCCGTCGAAGCACCTCGACGAGCGCGGCCGGCAAGCCCAGTGTGGCCTTCGACGCGTCGGTCTTCAGATCCTTCTCGACGAGCCGGCCGCGGCGCCGGCCGGTCTCTGGGTCAACAGCACCTCGTATCCGACGGATCTGCTTCCGGAGCTTCGTCGAGCCAGCTTCCAGATCGGTCAGTGACCAGCGCATCGCAAGCGCTTCACCGCGCCGCTCGCCGAGCGCGAGCATGGTCAACCACAGCGCCGCCCGCTTGTCCTCGATCATCGCGGCGAACACCTTTTCCAGCTCGGCCTCCGTCGGCTGCGTTGCCTTCTTCCTCTGCCCCGCAGGAAGCCGGACTAGCGCAGCCACGTTCCGTTCGATCCCATAAGAGCTTGTCTCACTTGGTGAGTTTCTTGTAGCAGGTGATGGCGGCTCCGAGGGTGA
>NZ_BAABIB010000117.1:0-46261 GCF_039542405.1 Amycolatopsis dongchuanensis | reverse complement strand
CTTGCTCACCGAGGCGCTGTAGATCTCGGCGAAATGCGCCGAGATTTCCCCGGTGGTCATTCCCTTCGCATACAGTGACAGCACGATCTCGTCCACATCGGTGAGCCGACGTTGCCGCTTCTTCACAATCTGCAGCTCGAACGTGGATTCCCGATCCCGCGGAACCGCGATCTCCACCTCGCCGGCCGCGTCCGAGAGCACCCTGCTTCGACGCACGCTGCGGCGACCACGCCTACGCCGAGGCGGCCTTCGACTATCTGTTCACCCCCGAACACCGATACCTCTTGGTAACGGCCATCAAGGTGCTGCGCGACATCGTCGGCGACCAGCTCGCCGACTCAATGGGGGAATTCGACGACCTGGACTTCAGCCGGGCCGCACCGACCATCCCCGACCGGTCCGCCGTGCAAACTGAGCACGCCACTCCCAAGCTCGCCCACGAGGCGCGGCCCGCCGAGTAGCGCCGTACCGGCAAACGGTGCTCGGGTTGCCTCAACGGGAGTGGAGTTTCTGCCGAAACCGCGTGCGGCTTCGCGGCAGTTGCGAGCGTCGACTGGAGATGCCCAACCAACGGTGCGTCACTGCTGAAGATCTCAAAGCACGTGACTTGCCAGGAGGTGAGACCCATTCACCTCCACGCGGACGAAGATCGACTTTCGCGCTGAACTCGCTGGTCAGGCCGATCAGGAGAGTCACACTCATAGGTGGGCCAGCATCGAGGGGAAAAGGCTGGCCCGCCCCGTCAACTCCATCGCTGCCGACCGGTGCGGCACTACCGAACCGCGGGATCACCGACCGGGGATGACAGCGTGTGGCGCACCCATTCTCCCTGTTCGAGGCGTCCCGGTCGACCTGGCGAGCGGCCCTGGGCTGACTGATCTGAGGCTCGGTGATGTCATGGGAGGCTACGTTGATGCCGCTGCTTAACGACATGCCGCTCGAGCGAACGAACCAGATCTTCCGCCACCCGATTCACCAGGACGGGGTCGGCACCCTGACGCGGCTGATCACCGCGTTGCGGCAATGTCGGAGTGCCCGGGACTTCTACGACTTCCAGCAGGACCTGCTCGCGCGAGTGCTGGAGGTTCAGGAACATCGGGCAGGGTGCCGGCGCGTTGCGACGCTGCTCCGGCAGGGCAAGGCCGTGCCGGCCGACGCCCCCGAGCTCAGGTCCGCCGACCCGGCGACCAGCGAAGAGACTTGGGACCTTGAGGCAGACGTCTGTGAACGGGTCGACCGTCAGCTGCGGTCGGTCGCTGATGGTCTGGCCTGGCGGGTATTCAGCTACGACCGACGCGTCATCATCGCGCTCTCCCGGAATCAGCATCCTGGCCCGATGGCCGGCAAGAAGGGCTTGGCCGCCGAACGCGCGTTCGTGACCAAGTGGTGGCGCGACGAGGGTCGATTCGTCCTGCTGCACGACCTCACCTCGTGCTTGACCATCGGCGACGCCACCTTGTTCAAGGAGATCGGCAACGACTACGAGGCGTATCTGCACGAGATCAAATCCGACCCCAACCGCACCGTGTCACGGCAAGCGCGCCGTCAGCGGATGGCCGAGGAAGCGATCCGCTCCGGTGGGCCGTTGCCCGGCGATCTGCCCGGCAGACTGGTGCCGCTCGACATCCCGTACAAGACGCACCTCAACCTGCTGGGCACAGCCTTCGACCTCGCCCACGAGCGTGGCGTCCAAGGGATAAAGGTTCCCGGCGGCCGGGCACTGGTGGCGACCGACATCGTGCGCGGCTACGACCTGTGGTCAGAACGCGAACTCATCGACCGGACGGCTGCCGAACACCTCCAGGCCGTCAAACGGGCTCGCATCCTTGATGTCGGGCACCTGGTCTACGCGCGCAGCGATGACCTCGTGGCGCGCTCGCCAACGATGCCGCCGTGGTCGATCTATCCGCTGTCACCCGCGTTGTGCACTCGGCTGATCACCGACTACGCCATGTACTTCGTCACGATGTCCAGCGAGCCGCTGCTTGCCGCGCTGGACGACGTCGGTCTCGCCGCGGAGTGGGTACTCCCTCGCGGTCAGGAAACCGTCCAGCCGGACGAGGTCGTGCTCCGCGCGCACCGCGGCGCTCGAACCATCGAGCTGCGCTGGGCCGAGATGCAGCGCCGACTACTGCTCGAGATGGCAGACCTCCCGATGTGGGCGAAAGGCGTCGCCCAGCTGATCGACCGCCACGACTCCGGACGGCATCCCTGGCAGTCGTTCAGCGACGAGTGGAAGGTATGGGCATAACCAGAGGGAGCGGCTGGCCTTACTCATCAGGCCGACGACGCTTGACGCGCGCGTAGATGACCGCTGACTTGCCGTCGCCGGGGCTGCGGCGATCCAGCTCGAACAGCGTGGTCGCGGTAATCAGGTCTCATTGTGGCGATCGATAAGTGCATGGAGTTCCCGGCGCTCCGGCGTCCACCCGAGCCCCTCGGGCCCCCTGATCGGCGACATGACGCCGATGATGCCAGCCCGGCCCCACGTGACGCCGTGACTTCCGCAGCCAACGTCCGGCACACAGGTGTCGCCGCCGGGTCCGCGGCCCTACACGAAACCCACCGGTCGACTACAACGTCACCCAGCCGCCAATCAGCTTGTCACCGACCGACCACAGCAGCATGTCCCAGAACCGCGAACCGCACCAAGCGACACCGCCGCGCACAAGCAGAACCACCGGCCGGAGCCCCTGTCAAAGAACACCCAGTCGGACGACCCCTCTGGAGCAGTTTTCGTGACCCCGTTTGAAACGGGGTCACGGCCCTGCTCCAGTTTTGCTCCACCTACTGAACAGTAACTGAAACCGAATCCACAATGGACGAATTTACGGCACACCTAAAAACAACGCCCGACCTGCAGAAACCGCAGTGCCGGGCGATCAAGAAACGAGTGGAGCTAAGGGGACTCGAACCCCTGACCCCCTCACTGCCAGTGAGGTGCGCTACCAGCTGCGCCATAGCCCCGTGCGGAGGTGAACCCCGCGTGGTGTGTGCCTACAGTACCCGACCGCCGCCGGCGCCCCGCACGGGGGGTCCCGTTACAGACCCCCCGGCGCGGGAAGCGTCAGGACTGGGACACGAGGTCGGTGACCCAGCTGGGCTTGGACCAGTCGATCTGCGTGCCGTTGTGTAGGATCGTCGGGGTGCCCTGGAACGTCGGGTCGGCCGAGATCTTCGTCAGCGCGGCGTTCAGGGGCTGGTTGTACGTGCCGTTGTCGACGCACGTGGCGAACTCCGGCGCGGTGATGCCCAGGTCCTGCCCCAGTTTGACCAGCTGCGCGTTGTCGTACCCGCGCTGGCCCTCCTCGGGCTGGCTGGCGAACAGGCTGTCGTGGTAGGCGGTGAACTTGCCCTGGTCCGCGGCGCACAGGGCGGCGTTCGCGGACGCCAGCGAGTAGCCCGGCGGGTCGGAGCGGTTGTTGAGCAGCGGGATCATGTGGTACGTGACCTGCAGTTTCCCGGCCTCGATCTGCTGCTCGATCTGCTGCCCGTAGGCCTTCTGCAGCTGCCCGCAGTACGGGCACAGGAAATCAGCGTAGATGTCGATCTTCGCGGGGGCGTTGTCGAGGCCCGAGACGACCGTGGCGTCGTGGCGCTCGTTCGCCGTGTCCAGCGCCGCGTTCGCCGTCACCGGCGCGATCGACTGGCCCTCGGTCTGGTTCTTCGACGAGTTCGTCCAGATCACGCCACCGACGACCAGCGCCGCGAGCACCACCACGGCGACGACCGCGACGATCGTCTTCCGGTTGCCGCCCGACGATCCGCGCGCCTGCGCCACCGCCCGCGCGCCGGCCGACTGGGCCTGGCGGCGTTTGCGTGCGGACCGCTCCGCTCCACCCACTTGTTTCAGATCCTTTCTGCTTCTTGCACGGCCACCGGCCGCTCACGACCGGAACGCAGCCAGCCGTCGACCGCGAGCCTCGTCCGCGACCGCACGATCAACCACCCCGCGAGCACGAGGAAGCCCACGTCACGCGCGATTTCCTGGGGGTACTGGGTCTGCCCCTGCGCCACCTGGCCACCGCCGCCGAAGCAGCCGCAGTCGATCGTCAGCCCGCGGGCCCACGACTGCGCCACCCCGCCGATGAACAGCACCAGCAGCACGGCCGAGCCGACCGCGGCGGCCCTGGTCAGCAGCCCGGCGAGCAGCAGCACGCCCAGCGCCAGCTCGAGCAGCGGCAACCCGGTCGCCACCGGGTGCAGCAGCCCGTCGGGCAGCAGCTCGTAGGCCTTCACCGCGAGGTACGTCTGCCCGGGGTCGGCGAACTTGATGGTCCCCGAGACGAGCCACACCGCGGCCAGGCCGAGCCGCACCACGGTCCCGACGGTGTCGAGTACGGGTTGGGAAGGCCGGAACACGCGCTTAGGCTATCGACACGTCCTGAGAAATTTGTGAGGTCACGCCGCGCGGGCGGGAAGGAGCAGCCGGTGCCGCTCGTTCGGGTGATCGCGGTCCTCCTGCTCCTGACCGGACTGGCCTCGTGTTCGTCGCCGGATCCGAACACGCTGCTCGGCAAGGCCGACAGCGGGCACCTGACCATCGGCATCCGCTTCGACCAGCCAGGACTCGCCGAGCACACCCTCGACGGCCGGTTCGTGGGCTTCGACGTGGACGTCGCCGAGTTCGTCGCCGGGCAGCTCGGGGTCAAGCCCTCCGGCATCACCTGGCGGGAGACGACGTCCGCGACCAGGGAGACCGACCTCACGTCCGGCACGGTGGACCTCGTCGTCGCCACGTACTCCATCACCGACAAGCGCAAGCAGCTCATCGCGTTCGCCGGCCCCTACTTCGAGACCGGCCAGGACCTGCTGGTGCGCCGCTCGGACACCGCGATCACCGGCCCGGAGACGCTCAACGGCCGCCGCCTGTGCTCGGTCACCGGCTCCACCCCCGCGCAGGAGGTGAAGGCCCGTTTCGCGCAGGCCGTGCAGCTGGTCGAGTACCCGCGCTACCCCGACTGCGTGACGGCGCTGCTCGCCGGGCAGGTCGACGCGGTGACCACGGACGGCGTGATCCTCGCCGGGTACGTGACGCAGAACCCCGAGCTGCTCAAGGTCGTCGGCAAACCGTTCTCGACCGAGCGTTACGGCATCGGCCTGCGCAAGGGCGACCCGCAGGGCCAGGCCGCGCTCGACGACGCGATCAAGAAGATGATCGACACCGGCCGCTGGGCGGACTCGCTGCGCGCCAACATCGGCCCCTCCGGCTACCCGCTGCCCGCCCCGCCCGCGGTGACCGAACGATGAAACTGCCCGACCTGCCCGTCCGCGAGGTGCTGGGCGAGCTGCACGACGCACTGTCCGCGCACGGCACGGCCGTGCTCGTCGCCCCGCCCGGCACCGGCAAGACGACCGTGGTCCCGCTCGCGCTCGCCGAACGCACGGCGGGCCGCATCGTGGTCGCCGAGCCGCGCCGTCTCGCCGCGCGGGCGGCCGCGAGTCGCATGGCGTCCCTGCTCGGCGAGGAAGTGGGCGAGACCGTCGGCTACTCCGTGCGCGGCGACCGCAAGGTCTCGGCCCGCACGCGGATCGAGGTCGTCACGTCCGGGCTGCTCGTGCGGCGGCTGCAGGGCGATCCCGAACTCCCCGGCGTCGACACGGTGCTGCTGGACGAATGCCACGAACGCCACCTCGACGCCGACCTCCTGCTGGCGCTGCTGCTCGACGTCCGCGGCGGGCTGCGGGAGGACCTTCGCCTGCTCGCGACCTCCGCGACCGTCGCGTCCGGCCGCCTCGCGGAGCTGCTCGGAGACGCGCCCGTGATCACCGCGCACGCGCGGACGTTCCCCGTCGAAGTCCGCTACGTCCCGCCCGCGCGCAACGAGCGCGTCGAAGCCACCGTCGCCAGGGCCGTCCGCACCGCACTGTCCGAAGGGGACAGTGATGTGCTCGCGTTCCTGCCCGGTGCGGGAGAAATCGCGAGAACCACGGCACTGCTGGGCGACCTGAACGTCCTGCCGCTGCACGGCAGGCTCTCCCCCGCCCGTCAGGACGCGGCCCTGCGCCCCGGTCCGGAACGGCGTGTCGTGCTCGCGACGGCCGTCGCGGAGTCGAGCCTGACCGTGCCCGGCGTGCGCGCGGTCGTGGACTCGGGGCTCGCCCGCGTGCCGCGCGTGGACCACCGCCGCGGCCTGCCGGGACTGGCCACAGTGCGCGTTTCGGCGGCCGTCGCCGAGCAGCGCGCCGGACGCGCGGGCCGCGAAGCACCGGGGCGGGCGTACCGGTGCTGGGCGCAGTACGAGCAGGCGAGCCTCCCCGCGTACCCCGAGCCCGAGATCCGCACGGCCGACCTCAGCCGGCTCGCGCTCGAACTCGCCTGCTGGTCCACCCCGGACGGGGCGGGCCTGGCGTGGTGGGACCCGCCGCCGGAAGGACCACTCGACGCCGGCCAAGAGCTCCTGCGCACGCTGGGGGCGCTGGCGGAGGGCAAGGTCACCGAGCGCGGCAGGCGGATGGCCGCGCTGGGCCTGCACCCCCGCCTCGCGCGGGCCCTGCTCGACGGCGCGGAGCAGGTCGGACCGCGCTCGGCCGCGGAGGTCGTCGCGCTGCTGGACGCCGGGGGCACGCTCACCGACGTCGAGGCCGAGTTGCGGAGGCTGCGGGACACGCGTGACGAGCGGTGGCGCGCCGAGGTCCGCCGCCTGTCGCGGCTCGTGTCCGCGGCGCCGGAAGCGCCCGACCCCGCGCTGGTCGTCGCCCTCGCCCACCCCGAGCGGCTGGCGCGCCGCCGCGAACCGGGTTCTCCCGTGTACCTGATGGCGGGCGGCACGGCGGCCGAACTGCCGCGCGGCAGCGGCCTGGGCGACGGGGAATGGCTCGCCGTCGCCGAAGCGACGCGGGATCCGGGCCGCGCGCAGGGCGTCATCCGGCTCGCGGCGCGCGCGGACGCCGAGCTGGCGGTCAGGGCCGCGCCGAACCTGGTGTCCGAAGTGGACGAAGTGCGCTGGGACGGTGACGTCGTCGCCCGCCGGGTGCGCCGCCTCGGCGCGATCGTGCTGAGCGAGAAGCCGCTGCGCGACCCGGACCCCGAGCTGGTCCGGCAGGCGCTCGCCGACGGGCTGCGCAAGGAAGGGCTCGGGCTCCTACGGTGGACGCCGGAAGCCGTGCGGCTACGGGAAAGGCTCGCGTTCCTGCATCGCGTGCACGGGGAACCGTGGCCGGGCATGTCCGACGAAGACCTGCTCGCCGCAGCGGAGAACTGGCTCGGCACCGCCCGCCGCCGCGCCGACCTCGCGCGGATCGACACCGTGCAGACGCTGCGGAACCTGCTTCCGTGGCCGGAGGCCGGACGACTCGACGAACTCGCCCCCGACCGGCTCGAAGTGCCCACGGGGTCCCGGATCCGGGTCGACTACTCGACCGGAGAGCCGGTACTCGCGGTGAAACTGCAGGAGACCTTCGGCTGGCTCGCCACGCCACGCGTCTCCGGGGTGCCGGTGGTGCTGCACCTGCTCTCCCCCGCCGGCCGTCCCGCCGCGGTCACGAGCGACCTGGAATCGTTCTGGCGCAACGGTTATCCGTCGGTGCGGGCGGAGCTGCGCGGCCGCTACCCCAAGCACTCCTGGCCGCAGGACCCGCTCAGCGCGGCACCGACCCGCCGCTGACGTCCCGCAGCAGCGTGCGCTGCGGCACCGCGGGCCAGCCGCTGCTCCAGCTCGTCGTCCTCGCGTTCGTGCAGGCCCAGCAGCACGGCCTGGCGGATCTGCTCGCGGTTCTCCCGCACCACCTCGGCGAAGAAGACGTCGATGCGCGGGTCCACGAGCACCTCCAGGATCACGCGCATCGTCGTGTCGAGCACGGTGCCGACGATCTCGTCGTGGAACGGCAGCCGCGACAGGCGCCCGGCCTGCCGGTCGGCCTTGAGCTTCTCGGTGATGATCGCCCGCAGCATCTCCTGGTGCTCCCCCAGCGACCGCGCGAGGTTCTCCGGGTAGCTGCCGGTCTCGACCACCTTGACCACCTCGTCCATGACCGCGACGGTGATCGGTTTCTTGATCGCCAGCACGATCGGCCGCGACAGCCGTTCCACAAGCCGCTGGGTGAACAGCTCGCCGAACGCCCTGTCCGCCGTGCGCGCGAGCCGCACCAGCACCACGACCACCCGCAGCAGCCGGAACCCGCGCAGCGCCGGGTGGGCGATCGGGATCATGCCGAGCACCTCGTACCAGTTGCGCAGCGGGAACCGGCGGTCCCAGCGGGAGCGGCGCCAGCGCAGGAGGAACTCGACGAGGAAGATCCCGCAGATCGCCGTGTCGGCGACGAAGACCCAGTGCGCGACCTCGGCCGGGTGGGGGAAGAACGTGACGTAGGCGAGCAGCCCGACGGAAACGATCGCCAGCGCGAGCATGGCCAGGTCGAGCGGGCTCACCCTCCGAGAAGTCATGTCCGCATTCTGGCCGAAGGCCCACTTCAGCGCGTCGTGACCGTGATCAGTTCCAGCACCTGCGGCCACGACAGCGCGAAGGCCTCGGCGTTCGCCGGGTCGCCGTGCCACTGCCGGTTGCTGAACCCGTGCCCGGCCTGCGGGTAGACGTGCACGATGCTGGGCCCGGTTTCGCGGGACTGCAGCGCGGACTGCAGGCGCTGGAAGCTCTCGTGGGGGACCAGTTCGTCCTGGCCGGGGTACAGCATCATCACGGGTGCCTTGATGCGCGCGGTGTGCTCGACGGCGTCGACTGTGTGGTTCGGGGCGGGGGTGCCGGGCACGGTGGGGTGGTAGGCGACGACGTTGGCGAGCCGGTCGTCGCGGCCGCCGAGGATCAGGGCGAACCGGCCGCCGAGGCACCAGCCGATCACCCCGGCCCTGGTGCAGCCGAGCTCGCCGAGCAGGTGGTCGAGCAGGCGGCGCTGCTCGTCGAGGCAGGTCTCGTCGTCGAGCCGCGTCATGCGCTCGTGCAGTTCCTCGGCGGGGGTGTCGTCGCTGCTCACGCCGTGCCACGGGTCCCAGGTCAGCGCGGTGAGACCGCGGCGCGCGAACTCGTCGGCCCAGTCCCGGATCTGCTGCCCGATGCCGGTGATCATGGGCAGCAGGAGCATGCCGTGCGGGGAGCCGCCCGCGGGCCGGGCGAGGTAGGTGCGCAGGCCGTCGACGGTGACGTACTCGGTCTCGATGTGCACTGTCATGCGGGAAACCGTAGCGAGATGAGATGATCGGGAGATGGACGACCGCACTCTCGCCGCGCAGCTCGGCAGCCTGCCGGAGGGCGTCGCGGCGCTGCCGGAGGCGCACCAGGAGGACCTCGCGGAGGCGTTGCGGGCGGCGCGGCGGCGGCAGGCGAGAGCACTGGCGAAGGCCGGGGACGAGGCGCTGCGGTTCGTCCCGGCGCTGCTGCGGCCCGCGGTGCGCAAGGCCATGGGGCTGTAGATGAGCTCCGACGCGGAGATCCGGAAGCTGGCGCGCGTGCTCGGCGTGGCGCCGGAGCGGTTTTCCTACCTGCGGGACGTGCCCGCCGCCGACCTGCGGCTGCTGCGGGATCAGGTGACCAGCGTGTTGTTCGACGCGCACCGCGGGGCGCTGGAGCGGATGGCGGGGGCGAGCAGGCTGCTGCCCACCCCCCTGCTGGCGCGTATGGCGGAAAGCGTTTTCGGGCCGGTGCTGTCGGCGCGCATCGCCGGTCTCGTCGAGGTCAGCCGCGGGGTGGACATCGCGAAGCGGCTGTCACCCGGTTTCCTCGCGGACGTGGCGGCCGAGCTGGACCCGCGACGCGCGGCCGGGATCATCGCGGGTTTCCCGCCGCCGCTGGTGGTGGCGGTCGCACGGGAACTGGCGCGGCGGGAGGACTGGATCACCATCGCGCGCTTCGTGGACACCCTCCCGGAGACGGCGATCGTGGCCAGCCTGGGCGCGATCCCGGAACACGCACTGCCCCGGGTCGCCGAGCTACTCGACGACCCGGCGCGGGTGCACTACCTCACCGACCTGAAAGCCACCCACGACGGCAGAGGCCGCAACAGCTCCTGATCCGTGATGTTCGCGCGGCACCGCGTGGGTCATGCCTTGGCGGCGTTCGCCGCGATGGCGTCGGCAATCCGGTTCCACGCACTTCCGGGCAAGGAGTGCCCCATGCCCGGGATCACCAGCAACTCGGCACCGGGCACCGCGGCCGCTGTGGCGCGTCCGCCGCTCACGTCGACCAGAGGATCGCTATCGCCGTGGATGACCACCGTCGGGAGCTTCAGGCCGCGCAGGGCATCGGTACGATCGGCAGCCGTCGCGTTGGCGGCGATGTGACGAAGCGTGCCGGCCGGGTGGTAGGCGCGGTCGTATGCGGCGGTGGCCCGGCGGACCAGCTCCTCGTCATCGGCCTCGATACCCGGCCCCCCGATGAGGCGGTGGAGTCTGACATCCGCGGCGATCGCCGTCTCGCGGTCGTCACCGGACGAAGGCACCAGGGCAGTGGGGTCGTCCAGGGTGGACTTTCCGACAGAGCGGTCGCTCGTGCTCGACATGATCGAGGCGAGGCTGTCGACGAGCTCGGGGCTGTCGATGGCGAGCTGTTGAGCGATGCCGCCGCCCATGGAGGCCCCGACCAGGTGGGCATGGGAGATGCCCAGCGCGGCGAGCAGGCCGGCGGCATCGGCGACCATGTCGGACAGGTGATAGCGCACGGTTGAGAAATCACCGTGGAGCAGTCCGGTGAGGTCGACGTCGCCGAGCTCATCGAGCCAGGTGGACAGACCGACGTCGCGGTTGTCGAAGCGGATCACGGAGAAGCCGTGGCCGGCGAGAAGCTCACAAAACCCGTCAGGCCACGCGAGAAGCTGCTCGCCAACTCCCATGATCAGCAACATCGGCGGATCACCGGGATCTCCGAACCTCTCGTAATGGATTTCGATACCGTTCGACTGGACAAAAGGCACGTTGGTCCCCTCTTGACCTGATGTGTCGCCGCTGTGTCGACGAGCCTCCTCACCGAGGATGACAGCGGACCGCACCAACGTCAAGAAAGAACGTTCTATCTACTACCCTGTGCTCCCGGTACCACCAATTCACCGCAACGGGCCCCGTGACACCGAGCTGGGTTCGCTCCGGTGTTCGCGAAGGCGGAACACCGCCTACCTAAGCCGCGACGATGAGGTAGATCCCGTACCCCACAACGGCCACACACACGGCGAAGCACACCACCGCCGTCGTGAGCCCGCTCCCGCCACTCGCCCCGGTCTCCCGCGCCGTGGTGCGCGCCGCGAGGCCACGCACCCCCACCGCGAACAGGCTCGTGAGCACGCTCACGGCGACCAGCGCGATCAGGAACACGCTGCCGAGGGCAGCCCAGTCGATCTTCATGGCGCTCCTCAGGCGGCCGCGGCGACCGGCTCGGCCGGCGACTCGTTGACGTTCTGCGCGGTCACCGGGTTGCGGCGCGACCACAGGTAGATGACCACGGCGATGGCGACCCCGGCCACGCCCACCAGCACCGTGCCGACGCTGCCGCTGCCCGCGACCTCCGCCGCGATGGCACCGACGACCGCCGCCGCGGGCAGGGTGAACAGCCACGCCAGCGCCATCCGGCCGGCCACGCCCCAGCGCACCTCGGCGAGCCTGCGCCCGACACCGGAACCGATGATCCCGCCCGAGCAGACGTGCGTCGTGGACAGCGCGAAACCGAGGTGCGACGACGCGAGGATCGTCACCGCGGCACTGGTCTCGGCCGCGAACCCCTGCGGGGTCTGGATTTCGGTGATCTTCTTGCCCATCGTCTGGATGATGCGCCAGCCGCCGAGGTAGGTGCCGAGCGCGATCGCGGTGCCCGCGCTGAGCACGACCCACAGCGGCGGCCCCGACCCGGCGGCGAGCGAACCGGACGCGATCAGCGTCAGCGTGATCACACCCATCGTCTTCTGCGCGTCGTTGGTGCCGTGCGCGAGCGAGACGAGTGAGGCGGACAGCGCCTGCGCGGTCTTGAACGTCTTCGACACGACGTCCTGCCGGGCGGACGCGGTGATGCGGTACACGAGGAACGTGCCGACCACCGCGACCAGACCCGCGACGAGCGGCGAGGCCACGGCGGGGATCAGGATCTTCTCGACGACCGCGGCGAAGTGCACGGCGTCCGCGCCCGACGCGATCCACGTCGCGCCGATCAGGCCGCCGAACAACGCGTGCGAGGAGCTGGACGGCAGGCCGAACAGCCAGGTCAGCAGGTTCCAGATGATCGCGCCGACGAGCCCGGCGAACACGACCGTCGGGGTGACCTTCGTGTCGTCGACGATGCCGCCGGAGATCGTCTTGGCGACCTCGATGGACAGGAACGCACCGACGAGGTTGAGGACCGCGGAGATCGAGACCGCGACCTTGGGCTTGAGCGCGCCCGTGGCGATGGACGTCGCCATGGCGTTCGCGGTGTCGTGGAAGCCGTTGGTGAAGTCGAAGGCGAGTGCCGCGACCACCACCACGATGACGATGAGTGAGGGGTCCACGTACTCGGACGATACCGAGTGAGTGAATCAATCGAGCGGGCTCGGATTGAACATCCGGTGAACTCCCCGCCGGAAAACCGCCCAGGTCAAGGGGACTCCCGGCCGGTAGGCGAGGTGCGTCGCCGACGGTGCGTCGAGGACCTGGAGATCAGCCCGGCCACCTGGGCGGATGAACCCCACGTCGTCCCGGCGCAACGCCGCCGCACCTCCCGCGGTGGCCGCCCACACGGCCTCCTCGACGGTCATCCGCATCTGCAGCACGGCCGTCGCGACGCAGAACGCCATCGACGTCGTGTACGAGCTGCCCGGGTTGGCGTTCGTGGCGAGCGCGACGACCGCCCCCGCGTCGAGCAGCCGCCGTGCCGGGGCGAGCGGCTGGCGAGTGGACAGGTCGCACGCCGGCAGCAGCGTCGCGACCGTGGCGGAACCGGCGAGCGCCGCCACGTCGTCGTCGGTGAGGTACGTGCAGTGGTCGACGCTCGCCGCGCCCACGCGGACCGCGAGCCGCACACCGGGACCGGGGCCGAGCTGGTTGCCGTGCACCCGCACACCGAGCCCACGCTTCACCGCCGCCCGCAGCACCCGCTCCGACTGCGCTTCGTCGAACGCGCCCTCCTCGCAGAAGACGTCGACCCACCGCACGTGTTCCGCGACGGCGTCGAGCATCTCACCGCACACGAGGTCCACATAGGACTCCGCATCAGCACCGCGTGGGACGAGGTGCGCACCGAGGAACGTGACCTCGTCGACGACCTCCGCGGCGATCCTCGCCGACCGCAGTTCGTCCACAACGGACAGTCCGTACCCGGTCTTGGTCTCCAGGCACGTCGTGCCCTGCCGCTCCGCCTCCGCGACGTGCCTGCGCAGGTTCGCCGCCAGCGCCTCGTCGGATGCCGCCCTCGTCGCCTCGACGGTCGTCGCGATCCCGCCTGCCGTGTAAGGCTTTCCGGCCATGCGCGCGGCGAACTCGGCGGTCCGGTCCCCCGCGAACACCAGGTGCGTGTGGCTGTCCACCCACCCCGGCAGCACCGCCCTGCCGCCCACGTCGAACCGCTCGTCGGCGTCCGGTGCCGCGCCGGACGCCCCGACCCACGCGACGCGCTCACCGTCGAGCACGACAGCCGCGTCGTGCCGTGTGCCCAGCTCGGGGTCGTTGGTCGTCAGCTCGCCGATGTTGTCGATCAGGATCGCCACAGCGCCTCGATTTCCTCCGCCAGCACCTTTTCCGGTCGTTCAACCAACTGGTGCACCCCGTCCCGGACGACCTCCCGGCCCGCGACGAGCACGTCCGTCACGTCCGCCGCACTCGCCGTCAGCAACACCGCCTCCGGATCCGTACCGGCTGTCCTCCGGGATTTCAGGTCCACCGCAACGAGATCCGCCGGAGCACCGGGGAGCAGCCCCGCACGATCCCACCCGAGAGCCTCGTGATCGGTCGACGCCGCCAGCAACTCGGCCATGCTGAAGCGGCCGCGCCGCTCCGACGCCAACCGCTCGTCCATCTCCAGTGCCCGCGCCTCCTCGAACGGGTCGACGACGGCCTGGCTGTCGCTGCCGAGGCACAGTCCCACCCCGGCGTCGGCGAGCGCCCGCGCCGGCCCGATGCCGTCGCCGAGGTCCCGTTCCGTGGTCGGGCAGAAGCACACGCGGGTGCCGGTCTCGGCCAGCGCGCGGATGTCGTGGCGCGTCGGGTGCGTGCCGTGCACCGCGACCGTGCGCGGCCCGAGCAGCTCCGCTTCGGCGAGCAGTTGCGTGGGTGTCCGACCGTGGTAGGCGAGGCACTGGGTGTTCTCCGCGCGCTGCTCGGACAGGTGGACGTGCAGTGGTCCGGACCAGTTCGCCAGCACGGGCAGCTGCTCCACCGGCACCGCACGCACCGAGTGCACGGCTGCACCCACGCGGGTCAGGCCCTCCGGCCGCAAGTCCGCGACGCGGGCCGCCCAGGACTCGGCGTCCCCGTCGCCGAACCGCTGCTGCCGCTCGTCGAGCTCGCGGCCGAATCCTCCGGCGAGGTAACAGGTGTCGAGCAGCGTCAGCCGGATTCCCGCGTCGGCCGCGGCCCGCGCCAGCGCGTGCCCCATCGCGTTGAGATCGTCGTAGGGACGACCGCCCGGGGCGTGGTGGAGGTAGTGGAACTCGCCGACGCTGGTGTAGCCGGAAAGCGCCATCTCGGCGTACACACCGCGGGCCAGCCGGTAGTACGAATCGGGATCGAGCCGCGCGGCCAGCTGGTACATCCGTTCGCGCCACGTCCAGAACGTGCCGCGCTCCCCGTGCGTCCGTCCCCGCAAGGCCCGGTGGAAGGCGTGCGAATGCCCGTTGGCGAAGCCGGGCAGGACGAGCCCGGTGAGCACCGTTCCCGCACGCGGTGCCCCTGGCGTGACCTCGGTGAAGACGCCGTCCTCGACCTCCAGCCGGACTGCCGTGGAGGGTCCGTCCGGCAGCCAGGCCCGCTCCGCCCAGTAGGTCGTCATGTCGACAAGTCCCTGAGCGCCTCGGTGAGCGCCCGCACGCCGTGCTCCACGTCGTCGTCCTCCGCGAACTCCTCCGGCGCGTGGCTGATCCCGGTGGGATTGCGCACGTAGAGCATCCCCGCCGGGACGTGGGCGGCGAGCACGGCGGCGTCGTGCCCTGCGCCGGTCGGCAGTTCCGGCACCCCGCCCAGCCGGTCGCGCAAGCGCTTTCTCAGGCCGGAGTCGAACGCGACGGTGTCGCTGAAGGACTCCTCGGTGAGGCGCACCTCGCACCCTTCGTCCGCGGCGGCCTGGCGCGCGACCTCGGCGATCTCGTCCACCACAGGACGTGCCGGCCCCCGCGCATCCAGCCACAGGTCCACAGTGGACGCGATCACGTTGGTGCCACCCGGTTTCGGCACGATCCTGCCCACGGTCGCCCTCGCGCCCGCCACCTTCGACGCGATCCGGCGGGCCGCCGACACGACCGCCGCGGCGGGCAGCATCGGGTCGTGCCGGTCGGCCATCAGCGTGGCGCCGGCGTGGTTCCCCTGGCCGGTGAACGTGAACCGCCACCGTCCGTGGGCGAGCACCGTGCTGCCGACGGCGACCGGCGAACCGAGGTCGACCAGCCCCCGCCCCTGCTCGACGTGCAGCTCCAGAAAGGTGCCGATCCGGGAAAGCGCTTCCTCGTCCCGGCCGAACCGCTCCGGCGCGAACCCCATCCGCCGCGCCGCCTCCGCGAGGGTCACGCCATCCGGATCCCGCAACGCCCGCGCCCTGTCGGCGTCGATCGCCCCGGTGAGCAGCCGCGATCCCAGGCAGGGCACGCCGAACCGGCCGCCCTCCTCCTCCGCGAACACGAGCACCGCGAGCGGCCGGCGTGGCCGCACACCGGATTCCTTCAGCCGCGCCACGGCGTCGAGCGCGCTCACCACACCGAGCGGGCCGTCGAAGGCACCGCCGCCCGGCACGGAATCGAGGTGGCTGCCGGTCACGACCGCGCCGGGCCCCGGAGTTCCCCACCACGCCCAGAGATTGCCGTTCCGGTCGGTCTCCACGTCGAGCCCGCGGCGCCCCGCCTGCTCGGTGAACCACGTCCGCAGTTCCCCTTCGGCCGAGTCGAAGACGTGTCGCGAGTAGCCGCCACGCGACCGGTCCCGCCCAACGTCCGCGATCTCGCCGAGCAGCCCGACGGCGCTCACGGACGCTCCAGCATCGGCACCCGCAATCCGCGTTCCCTGGCCACTTCCGCCGCCCGGTCGTACCCGGCGTCCACATGCCGCAGCACGCCCATCCCAGGGTCGTTGGTCAGCACGCGCTCGATCTTTTGCCCGGCCAGCTCGCTCCCGTCTGCCACGCACACCTGCCCCGCGTGGATCGACCGGCCCATGCCGACGCCGCCGCCGTGGTGGATCGACACCCAGCTCGCCCCCGACGCGGTGTTCACCAGCGCGTTGAGCAGCGGCCAGTCGGCGATGGCGTCCGAACCGTCCGCCATGCCCTCGGTCTCGCGGTACGGCGAGGCGACGCTGCCGGAGTCGAGGTGGTCGCGGCCGATCACGACCGGTGCGGACAGCTCACCGCTCGCCACCATCTCGTTGAACCGCAGGCCCGCCAGGTGCCGTTCGCCGTAGCCCAGCCAGCAGATCCGCGCCGGCAGTCCCTGGAAGGCGACACGCTCCCCGGCGAGCCGGATCCAGCGGGCCAGCGACTCGTTCTCGGGGAACAGGTCGAGGATCGCGCGGTCGGTCGCGGCGATGTCGGCGGGATCGCCCGACAGCGCGGCCCATCGGAACGGGCCCTTGCCCTCGCAGAACAGCGGGCGGATGTAGGCGGGCACGAAGCCGGGGAAGTCGAAAGCCCGCTCGCAACCGCCCAGTTTCGCCTCACCGCGCAGGGAGTTGCCGTAGTCGAACACCTCCGCGCCCGCGTCGAGGAAGCCCAGCATCGCGGACACGTGCTGCGCCATCGACGCCCTTGCCCGTTCGGTGAACTCCTCCGGCTTGCTCGCCGCGTAGTCGTGCCAGTCCTCGACGCTGACACCGACCGGCAGGTACGCCAGCGGGTCGTGCGCGGACGTCTGGTCGGTGACGACGTCCACCTCGACACCCCGCCGCAGCAGCTCCGGCAGCACCTCGGCCGCGTTGCCGATGACCGCGACCGAAAGCGCTTTCCCCTCCTGCTTCGCCTGCGTCACCCGGCGCACCGCATCGTCCACATCGGACGCCAGCTCGTCGAGGTACCGCGTCTCGAGCCTCCGGCGCGCACGCTCGGGATCGCATTCGACGACCAGCACCGCGCCGCCGTTCATCGTCACCGCGAGCGGCTGCGCCCCGCCCATCCCGCCGAGCCCGGCGGTCACCGTCAGCGTCCCCTTCAGCGAGCCGCCGAACCGCTTTTCCGCCACGGCCGCGAAGGTCTCGTACGTGCCCTGCAGGATGCCCTGCGTGCCGATGTAGATCCACGAACCGGCGGTCATCTGCCCGTACATCGTCAGGCCGAGCTGTTCCAGCCGCCGGAACTCCGGCCAGTTCGCCCAGTCCCCCACCAGGTTCGAGTTCGCGAGCAGCACCCGCGGCGCCCACTCGTGCGTCCGCAGCACCCCGACGGGCTTGCCGGACTGCACCAGCAGGGTCTCATCATCGTCCAAAGTGGTCAGACACCGGGTGATGGCCTCGAAGCTCGGCCAGTCGCGGGCGGCCTTGCCGGTGCCGCCGTAGACGACCAGGTCCCGCGGCCGTTCGGCGACCTCGGGGTCGAGGTTGTTGTGCAGCATCCGCAGCGCTGCCTCGGTCTGCCAGCTCTTCGCGGTCAGCTTCGACCCGCGTGCGGCTCGGACGGTCATGCTTCCTCCAGTGCCTCGAGAACGGCTCCCGACCTGACGAGTTCCTCCACCGCGGCGATTTCCGGGGCCAGGTGCCGGTCCGGCCCCGGCCCGCCGGCCCGCGCCCGCACGAGGTCCCGCACCGCCGCGGTCACGGGCGCGGGGCGCAGGGGCGCCCGCAGGTCCAGCGCCCGCGCGGCGGTCAGCAGTTCGACGGCGAGAACCGTGGTCAGCCCGTCCACGGCGCGGCGGAGTTTGCGCGCGGCCGACCAGCCCATCGAGACGTGGTCCTCCTGCATCGCGCTGCTGGGGATCGAATCCACGGACGCGGGTACGGCGAGCCGTTTCAGCTCGCTCACCACCGCCGCCTGCGTGTACTGGGCGATCATGTAGCCGGAGTCGACACCGGGGTCGTGCGCGAGGAACGCGGGCAGCCCCTGGGAACGCGTGATGTCGAGCATCCGGTCGGTCCGGCGCTCGGCGATGCTCGCGACGTCCGCGGCCGGGATCGCGAGGAAGTCCAGCACGTAGGCGATGGGTGCGCCGTGGAAGTTGCCGTTGGACTCCACGCGACCGTCGGCGAGCACGACGGGGTTGTCGATCGCCGCCGCGAGTTCCCGGTCGGCGACCAGCTCGCCGTGGCTCACGGTATCGCGCGCGGCGCCGTGCACCTGCGGGGCGCAACGCAGCGAGTACGCGTCCTGCACGCGGGTGCAGTCCGGCCCGCGGTGGCTCGCGACGATCTCGGAACCCCGCAGCGCGGCGGACATCCGACGTGCCGACCGGGCCTGTCCCGGGTGCGGCCGCAAGGCCTGCAGGTCGGCGGCGAACGCGCGATCGGTGCCCAGCAAGGCTTCCACGCTCATCGCGCCGGTGAGGTCGGCGGTGTCGAGCAGCCGGTTCAGGTCGGCGAGCGCGAGCACCAGCATGCCGAGCATGCCGTCGGTGCCGTTGGTGAGCGCGAGCCCTTCCTTCTCCGCCAGCGTCACCGGCGTGAGCCCCGCGTCGCGCAACGCGTCGGCGGCGGGCCTGCGGTTGCCGTCGCGGTCGAACACCTCACCCTCGCCCATGAGCGCGAGCGCGACGGCCGCGAGCGGTGCGAGATCCCCGGAACAGCCGAGCGAACCGTACTCGTGCACCACCGGCACGAGGCCCGCGTTGAGCAGCCCGGCCAGCGCGGCCGCGGTCTCCGGGCGGACGCCGGTGTAGCCGGTGGCCAGCGTGCTCAGCCGCAACAACATGAGCGCCCGCACGACCTCGGGCTCCACGGCGGGCCCGGCGCCGGCGGCGTGCGAGCGGATCAGCGAGCGCTGCAGTGCGGTCCGCCGGTCCGGTGGGATGTGCCGGATGGCGAGCGCCCCGAACCCCGTCGAAACGCCGTACGTGGGCTGCTCCGCCTCGGCCAGCGCGTCGATGTGGCACCGGGTCTCCGCGAGGTTCTTCAGCACGGTCTCGCCCAGCTCGACGCGCGCGCTCCCGCGCGCGACCGCCACCACCTGCTCCCGGCTCACCGGGCCCGCGTCCAACCGCACTGTGCGTTCCATCAGCCCATTGCACAGCGCGAAGGAGCACCGGGACAGGAGGCGATCACCCGGTTGTGTCTGGTATGCCAGACAGATGGGCAGCAGCAGCGACGTTCCCGCGCTCCGACGCGGGCTGGCGGTGCTCGGCGCGCTGGCGCGGCGGGCGGGTCCGGCGTCGGCGGCCACGATCGCGCGGGAGCTGGGCCTGCCCCGGTCGACGACCTACCACCTGCTGGCCGAGCTGGAAGCCGCCGGTTTCGTCGTGCACCTGCCTGCCGAGCGCCGCTACGGCCTGGGGATCGCGGCGTTCGAGCTGGGTTCGGCGTACCTGCGGCACGATCCGCTGGAGCGGCTGGCGGGGCCGGTGTTGCGCAAGCTCGTCGACCGCGTGGGGCACACCGCGCAGCTGGGCGTGCTGCACGGCAACGAGCTGGTCTACCTGCTCAAGGAGCGGCCGGCGCGCCCGGAGACGCTGGTGACGGACGTCGGCGTGCGCATCCCCGCGCACCTGCCCGCGTCCGGCCGGGCCATGCTCGCGCACCTCCCGGCCGCACACGTGCGGGCGCTGTTCCCGCGGGCGGACGCGTTCGTCCGCCGCACGGACCGGGGTCCGCGGAGCCTCGCCGAGCTGCGCCGGTCGCTCGCGGTGGAGCGGCGGCGGGGCTGGGCGGTGGAGGACGGGTTCGTGACGCCCGGCTTCGCGTCGGTGGCGTATCCGGTGTTCGACCACGGGGGCCGCCCGATGGCGGCGATCAGCGTGACGCTGCGGCACCACTGCCCGGACGAGGCGGTGGTGTGCGGGCGGGATTGGCCGGAGGTCGCGGACGAGGTGCGCCTCGCGGCCGGGGAGCTGACCAGCCGCATCGGCGGTCGCCCCTGACGTCAGATCAGTTGCTTGCCCTGCTCGGCGTGCAGGCCGAGCATCTCGAGCAGCTCGGCGCACTCCGCGGCGTCGTTCGAATGTCCCGCGACGGTGCGGGCGGCGCGGCTCTCCTGCTCGTCACGGAGGACCTTCTCCTCGGCGCGTACACCCGCGAGCCAGCCCCGTTCGAGGGCGTCTTCGGCGTTGCTCGCACGGCTTACCCGGGCCATCTGGCACCTACTTCCGGCTCAGCACAGACCGTGGCGAATTCGCCACGTTCGGAGCAAGCATCGCAGGCGCGGGGCAGGGGCGTCCAGTTTCGCTCCGCTCCGTCACACGAAGGCAACACGACGGAAAACCGCTCGCCGGACATTGTGCATTCGGATTGCACATCCGAGCGGTTAGCGGATCCGGATATCGTAGGATGCCCGCCGTGACACTCAGGGGCGAAATGCCACGGCGCGCCGACGCCGCACGCAACCGCGAACACGTGCTCGGGATAGCGCGTGCCCAGGTGGCGTCCGGGGACGACTCGCTCCAGCTGAACACGATCGCGCGACTGGCCGGCGTAGGTGTCGGCACGGTGTACCGCCATTTCCCGACGCGGCAGGCACTACTGGAGGCCCTGGCGGCGGAGCCGCTGTCCGAACTGGCCGAACGAGCCGAAACCGCGGCCACCGACGCCGATTCCGAGGCCGCACTGCACGAATTGTTACGCTATGCGCTCAACCGAATACTGAGGGATTCGTGCCTGGCGGCGGTTCTGGAATCGGCGGAGCTCGAAGACCCGGCGGTGGAAAAACTCAAGAACCGTTTCGACAAAGCGCTCTCGGCACTGCTGCGCGCGGGAAAACGGGAGAACCGCATCCGGAAGGACGTCCGCCCGGCGGACATCCGCAGCCTGCTCTGCGGCGTCGCCCACGCCCTCCAGGCGTCCCCGCACACCCCCAAGCACGCGCGGCAGTACCTGCAGATCCTGACGGCAGGCCTGACCCCCAGCTGAGCCGGCGGGTGTTACGAAACGGAAGCTCTCTTGCTCAGACCCCGTGACCAGCGGAAACACCGGTTCTGAGCCCTGATTCCTGCCCCAGGGACCTCTGCTACCGTCTCCTCACGGGTGTGATCCTGCCCGCAATGCCCCTGGCGCCCGCCAGCGGGCATTTTTCATTCCAGGGCCTTCGCGTGCGACGCGAGGGCCCTTTTGCATGAGGAGGTCCGATGAACACGGACGCAGTGACACTGGTCGCGATCGCGACGACCAGCACGTGGTGCATGACGGCCCTTTACGCGACGCACACGATGAGGACGATCGCAGTCAAGGCGATCAACCGGGCGAAGCCGTGTGACCTCGCGGCCGTACTCGGCGCGCTGCCTAGCGTCCTCACCGCGCTCAGTCGTCTCCGCACGAAGGAGCTGGATTGAACCTGTGGGACCCCACGGCGAGAGCCGCCATCCAGCACGGGGATCAGGACGTACTCGGGCTGGCGCTCGCGAAACTGAAGAAGACCGAAGCCGAACTCGTCGTCCTTCGCTACGGCTTCTCGGTCCCCGTGGCAGTGCTCGTTCGCATGTACAGGGGCCCGACGGGTGGCATACCCGACTACGACTACCTCGGACATGTACACGGACTGCTTGCCGGCGCTGTAGACGGGCTCGCGGAGTACCTCCGTGAGGGCGACCTCGCTCCGGAAGACCTCGACTGGCAAAGCTCAGCAGCGGTCCGGAACATCGGCGCGCGTTTCCGGGTCGACCAGCTCCTGCCCTGCGCCCACTGCCGGCAACGCAAGATCTCGGTGATCAATCCCAGGGGCCGACCGCGCGAGTACTGTTCGGCTGCCTGCAAACAGGCCGCTTACCGTGAGCGGCGGTCGAATCCGTCAGCCGTGGCAGCGGCGTCGAACGATCCCGAGCACGGGAGAATTCCCTGTTTCGCGGGGATGGAACGCAGGATCCCGGTAGATGTCCGGTTCAACCTGATCGAACTCCAGCAGCGCGGCGCGATCAGCATCGACCGGCTCACACTCCAAGACGACCCTTCGCTCGAGGCGTGCGTCGACGATCTCTGCTGGCGCCGCTGGTCACCGGGCAGCCCGCTGCGACGCGCGGCACGCGCAGCACTCTCCCACCTGGTGCGACGCGGCGTGACCCCCGACCAAGTCTGGCTCCACGGTTCCGCGTGGCCCGACGGAACATCACATTCGATCGGCCTGGAATGCCGCTACATCCGCGACATGCCGTGGTACTTCAACGAGCGGGGCGGAACCGAATGGCTGGAAATCCCCCGCCCATCCCGAAACGCCCCCCTACTGGCCCTCCACATCAGACCAACGGACCCAACCACCTTCTGACCAACCGCACCCCCCCCCACCCACCCCACCCAACGCGCCCAGCCGGAGGGGGTCCGGGGGCTCGCCCCCGGGCGGGGCCTGGGGGCCGCGCCCCCAGAAAACACGACGAGCGGACTCTGCCCGCAGGTTTCCTGCGGGCAGAGTCCGCCCATCCGAGAGTGGAGGTGCCGGGAATTGAACCCGGGTCCTCTGGCGCCTCACCAAGGCTTCTCCGTGCGCAGTCCGCTATGCCTCTACTCAGCCCCATCGGTCACGCGAACAAGCCGATGTGACGGGCCCAGCCGCTGTTTGCTTCCCTTCCGGGCCCCGCGGCCGAACCCGGAAGGTGAGCCTCCTAGCTGATGCCGGCGAACCGGGACGGAGGCACTCCCGGGCCGACAGACACGCACTCGCTCAGGCGGCGAGGGCGTAGTCGCGCTGACTATTAGTCTTGGCGCTTATTTGGTTACGGCGACGCTTAACGGTGGTCTCTCGCCTGCACCGGCACGCTTCCCCTGACTCAACGTCCAGAGTCGAAACCGTTCACCCCCTAGCTGGTGGTTCACAACCTGTTCAGTCTAACGCCCCCGGCAACCCGGTTTGTTCCCCTGGGGTAGGGCTTCCCCTACCCGCAGGATGCCCGGCTTCCCCCTGGTGACCTCCCCCGGCGCCGCCGCATGCTGGTCGGTGTCACCAGTCGGAGGGAACACCATGACGTCGGCATCCTCGGTCGAGGACGGGAGCAGGCCGTACCCGTCCATCGCCGGCTCCCTGCTCTACCTGCTGCTCAACCTGCCACTGGGCATCGCCGGCTTCGTCGGCGTGACCACCCTCGCCGCGGTGGGCCTGACGACGGCGGTCATCTGGATCGGGGTTCCGGTGCTGGCGTTGCTGGTGCTGGGCTGCCGCGCGGCCGCCCGGTTCGAGCGGGCGCGGGCGCACGCCCTGCTCGGCACCTACGTCGTGTCGCCGTACCGGCCGCTGCCCAATACGGACTGGCGGCTCCGGTGGCGGACGCGGGTGCTCGACGGTGCGACGTGGCGGGACATGGGTTACTTCGTGCTGCTGTTGCCGCTCGGGATGGCCGAGTTCGTCCCGCTGGTGGTGACGTGGGCGGCCGGGCTGGGCCTGGCGGCGCTTCCCATCTACTTCCGCTACCTGCCGAACGCCGCGTTCATCACGTTCGACGGCACCCACCACGTGGTCGTCGACTCGACCGTCGACGCGCTGCCGTGGGCCGCGCTGGGGCTCGCGGTGCTGGCGCTGGCGATCGCGATGACCCGGGCGCTGGGGGTGGCGCACGCGAGGCTGGTGCGGGTGCTGCTCGGGCCGGGGCCGCGCGCCCGCCGCATCGCCGAAGAGCCCGTCGGCGCGGTGGCATGATGACCGCCATGTCCGACGAACGGGCGCCGTTGGAGCAGCCCCGCCCCAAGGCCGTCCGCACGATCGCCTACTTCATCACCGGTTTCCCGCTGCACCTCGTGCAGTTCGCGCTGACCGTGGTGTTGCTGGGCGTCGGCCTCGCGACCGTGGTGATCTGGGTGGGCATCCCGCTGCTGATGTTCACCACCAGCATGGTGCGCGGGTTCGGTGACCTGGAACGCCGCTACGTCCGCCGGATGCTGGACTCGCCGCTGCCGCCGGTGGAGCGCGCCCCGGCCGAGGGCGGCGTGCTCCGGCGCTGGCGGTACCGCCTGGTGGACCCGACCACCTGGCGGGACCTCGGGTACGTCCTGGCGGCGCTCCCGTTGAGCGCCGTCGAGTTCGCCGTCGGGCTCGCGTCGATCATCCTGCTGCCGATGGCGATCTGGGTGGCGCCGTGGATCGGCTGGGCCCACGGTTCGCTCGCGCTGGCGTTGCTCGGCCCGAACCGCGCGAAGCGGCTCGAAGCGAAGGCCCAGCGCCTGCAGGCGTCCCGGGCCCGTGGCGTGGACGCGGCGGAGGCGGAGCGGCGCCGGATCGAGCGCGACCTGCACGACGGCGCGCAGCAACGGCTCGTGTCGGTCGCGATGAGCCTCGGGCGCGCGAAGAACAAGTTCGACAAGGACCCCGAAGCCGTGCGTGAGCTGATCGCCGAGGCCCACACCGACGCGAAGCTCGCGGTGGCGGAGCTGCGGGACCTGGCACGCGGCATCTACCCGGCGGTGCTGGGCGACCGCGGCCTCGACGCGGCGTTGTCGGCGCAGGCGGCGAAATCGCCGATCCCCGTCGACGTGGAGGTGGACGTCGATCCGCGCCCGCCGGCCGCGGTCGAGACCACCGCGTACTTCATCGTGGGCGAGACGCTCACCAACATCGCGAAGCACTCGGGCGCGACGGAAGCGAGCGTCAAAGTGTGGCGCGCCGACGAGAAGGTCGTCGTCGAGATCACCGACAACGGGCACGGCGGTGCCGAAATCCGGCCCGGTGGCGGCCTCGCCGGGCTCGCCGACCGGGCCGCGACGATCGACGGCGTGGTGACGGTGGTCAGCCCCGAAGGTGGTCCGACGGTGATCAGGGCCGACCTGCCCTGTGCCTGGTGAGCGCCGCATGAGTGAATAGCCCCGGAGAGATTTCCGGACCTCTTGGGGGCTGCACATGCGGGTGGTGCTCGCCGAGGACGCCGTCCTCCTGCGTGCGGGGGTACAGCGGCTGCTCGCCGACGAGGACATCGAGACGGTCGCTGCGGTGGACAACGGGGACGACCTGGTCCGCGCGGCGACCGAGCACAAGCCGGACCTGGCGATCGTGGACGTGCGGATGCCGCCGACGTTCACCGACGAGGGCCTGCGCGCGGCGCTGGCGGCCCGTGAGGCCCTGCCGGGGCTGCCGGTGCTGGTGCTGTCGCAGTACGTCGAGGAGAGCTACGCGGTCGAGCTGCTGTCCGGCGGCGCGGGCGGTGTCGGATACCTGCTCAAGGAGCGGGTCGCGGACGTCGCCGAGTTCCTGGACGCGGTCCGCCGGGTGGCCAGGGGCGGCACGGCGATCGACCCGGAGGTCATCGCCCAGCTGATGGCCCGCGGCCGCCGCAACCCGCTCGACGCCCTGACCCCGCGTGAGTCCGAGGTGCTGGGCCTGATGGCGCAAGGCCTGTCGAACACCGCGATCGGCAGCACGCTCGTCGTGTCGCAGGGCGCGGTCGAAAAGCACATCGGCAACATCTTCGCCAAGCTCGGCCTCGAAGCCAGCGCGGAGGAACACCGTCGGGTACGCGCGGTGTTGACCTACCTGGGCCGCGCCTGAGGAACTCACCCGATCCGACGGCGGCAAACCCCCGTTCGCTCCCCTACCATGGGCGGACGTCGCTGTGCTCGATCAACCGGAAAGGGGCACGATGACCGAGGTGAGCGTCCGCTTCTTCGGCGGGCCCCTGGACGGCCGGGTGCAACCGCTCGGCGACACCGAACCCGTCTCGGGCACGCTGATGAGGCACGTCCACCTGCACGACGGGCCGAAGATCGAAACCCACTACCGGCTCGGCTACACGCCGGAGACCGGCTGGGAGTACCGGCTGTGCGGGCTGGCCACCGAGGTCGACGAGACCTGAGGTAGGGCTTTCCCCACCTCTCCCCCTGGCCCCCGCCCGACCGGGAAACGGCGGCTGACCTGGCTGTTCGCGAGGCCGCTTTCCAGCAGGCTGCTGGACATGCAGACATCCCAGCGGGACACCTTCCTCGACGTCCTCCGCGCCGGCGCGATCCTCGCGGTGATCTCCCAGCACTGGCTCATGCCCGTGCTGAGCTACCACGACGGACGCCTCGCGACGGGGAACGCGCTCGCCACTCCCGGCTGGGCGATCATCACCTGGCTGTCCAACGTGATGCCCCTCGTCTTCTTCGCCGGCGGGGCGGCCAACCACCTGTCACTGGCGCGCGCCACCTCGTCCCGCGACTGGCTCGCCGCGCGGCTCGGCCGTCTGCTGCTGCCGGTGCTGCCGCTCGCCGCCGTGTGGCTGGCCGCACCGGCGCTGCTGCGTGATCTCGGGGCGCCGGAGCAACCGGTCGAGGTGGCCGGCGCGATCGCCGGGCAGCTGCTGTGGTTCCTCGCGGTATACCTGCTGACCGTGGTCGCGACGCCGCTGATGGCCGCCGCCCACCGCCGGTGGGGGCTCGCGGTGCCCGCCGCGCTCGGGGTCGCGGCCGTGCTCGTGGACGTCGTGCGCTTCGAAGGCTTCGGCATCGTCGGCTACGCCAACGCCGTGTTCGTGTGGCTGGCCGTGCACCAGCTCGGGTTCGCCTACGTCGACGGCAAGCTGGGCCGCCTGGAGCGGAAGCCCGCGCTCGCACTGGCCGCCGCCGGGTTCGGCGTCACCGCGCTGGCGGTCGTGTTCGGTCCGTACCCGATGAGCATGATCGGCATGCCGGGCGCGCCGGTGTCGAACATGAGCCCGCCGTCGGCGGTCCTGCTGAGCGTCACCGTCGGGCAGCTCGGGCTCGCCCTCGCGTTCCGCCCGCAGCTGCGGGCGTTCGCCGCCCGTCCGTCGGCCGCCGCCGCACTGGGGTGGATCAACCGCCGGTTCATGAGCGTCTACCTGTGGCACATGCCCGCGCTGGTGGTCGTGGCGGGGCTCAGCGTCCTGGGCTTCGGCTACGCGACCCCGGAACCGGGCAGCCTGCGCTGGCTGGCCGCCGCCCCGGTGTGGTTCGCCGCCGCCGCTGCCGTGCTCCTCGTGCTGCTGCGCGTGTTCGCCCGCTTCGAGACCCGGCGCCTCCCGGCGGGCCCGCCCGCGCCGACGCCCCAGCTCGTCGCAGCCGCTCTGCTCGGTTCGGCGGGACTGCTCGGCCTCGCCGCACGCGGGTTCACCACCCCGCTCGGCGGCGGCGTGCTGGCCAGTGCACTGCCCTGGGTGGCGCTCGTGCTGGCGGCGACCGCGGTGGCGACCCGCCGCACGCCGGTGCTGGTCAGAGGCTGAGCAACCGGGCCGGGGTGTCGTGCAGGACGGCCCGCAGGAAGTCCGCTCCGAGGCGATCGTCGGCCGCCCAGCCGGCGATCGCCCTCAGCTGCGTGGCGTAGGAGTACGGGATGTTCGGGAAGTCGGTGCCCAGCACCACGCGGTCGGCGATCCCGGCGAGGCGGTCGAGCCAGTTCCCGGGCAGGGGCATGAGCTTCTCGGTGAACGGCACGCCGACCATCGTCGTGTCGATGTGCACGCGCGGATACCGCTCCACGAGGTCGAACGCGGCTTCGTAGTCGGGCATCCCGGCGTGGGCGAGCACGGCGACGAGCCGCGGGTGCCGCGCCAGGACCTCGCCGAACACGTCGAGCCCGGTGTACGGTCCGCGCTCGGGCCCGTGCCCGGCGTGCACGACGACGGGCACCCCGGCGTCGGAGATCGCACCCCACACCGGGTCCAGCAGCTCGTCGCGCGGGTCGTACGCGCCGACCTGGACGTGTGCCTTGAAGCAGCGGACGCCCGCCCGCAGTGCCTCGTCCACATAGGACGCCGCCGACGGTTCGGGGAAGAACGTCGCGGTCCGCACCGCGGCGGGCACGCGTTCGGCGAACTCGGCGAGCCAGCCGTTCAGCCACTCGGCCATCCCGGGCTTGTGCGGGTACGCCAGCGGCGCGTACCGGACCACGCCGAACGATTCGAGCAACGCGATCCGGTCGTCCTCGGGCTGCCGGTACCAGATGGGCCACGCCGCGCCGACCCGCTCCTCGACGCGGTCGAAATAGGCCCAGACCTTGGTCAGCATCCGCTCGGGCAGGAAGTGCAGGTGCAGGTCGACCAGCCCGTCGAGCCCGAGCGAGCGCACCCACCCCGCGATGTCCTCGTCGCGCTCGGGCCCCGGTGCCGTCAACGGCGCCCCTTCAGCGCCCGTCCCATCGCGCGCGTCATCTCACGCTGGGCGTCCCGCTTCGCGAGCGCCTGCCGCTTGTCGTAGGACTTCTTGCCCTTCGCGAGCGCGAGTTCGACCTTGACCTTGCCGTCCTTGAAGTACAGCGACAGCGGGACCAGGCTCAGCCCGCTCTCCTTCGTCTTGCCGATCAGCTTCTCGATCTCGCCGCGGTGCAGCAGCAGCTTCCGGTGCCGGCGCGCCTCGTGGTTGGTCCACGTGCCGTGCTCGTACTCCGGGATGTGCAGGTTGCGCAGCCAGACCTCGCCGTCGTCCACGGTGGCGAACGAGTCCACGAGCGACGCGCGGCCCGCGCGCAGGCTCTTCACCTCGGTGCCCATCAGCGCGATCCCGGCCTCGTAGGTGTCCAGCACCTCGTAGTCGTGCCGCGCCCTGCGGTTCGACGCGATCACCTTCTGGCCACGTTCTTTGGGCATAACGACCAGTCTAATGGCGAACGTAGAGCCGCAGCGTCACATAACCCGTCGTGGCCGAGATGATGATCGACGCGAGCAGCAGCCACGGCGCCGTGACGATGATGTCCAGCACCTCGATCTTCGGGATGATGCCCGAGGTCACGCCCAGGATCCGGTCGAGGAACGCGTACTTCAGCCCGATCAGCCCGCCGACGGACAGCACCCAGCCGACGATGCCGGTCATCACCGCCTCCAGCAGGAACGGCAGCTGCGTGTACCACCGCGTGGCGCCGACCAGCCGCATGATGCCGACCTCCGTGCGGCGCGTGAACGCCGAGATCTGCACGGTGTTGGAGATCAGCAGGAGCGCGGCGAGCGCCTGGACGAGCGCGACGACGAACGTGACGTCCCGGACCGCGCCGAGCAGGCCGAAGAACCGGTCCAGGAACTGCTTCTGGTCCTCGACGCGGTCCACGCCGGGCTGCTTGCCGTACTGCTGCTCGATGATCTCGCTGCGGCTCGGGTCGTGCAGCTTGATCTGGAGCGACGCGGGCAGCGCCTCAGGGCGCGCGGACTGCACCAGGATCGGGTTGTCCTGGAAGATCCTCTTGAACCGCTCGTAGGCCTGGTCGCGGTTCTCGAACACCACCGACTCGACGGCCGGGTTGTTCTGGACGTCCTGCCGCAGGCTCCGGCACGGGTCGGCCGAGCAGTCCTTGTCGTTCGCGCTGACGTCCTGCGTCAGGTAGATCGACACCTCGACGTCGGCCATGTAGTCGACCTGCATCTTGTCGATCGTGCGCACGACCAGCAGACCGCCGCCGAGCATGCCGAGCGAGACCGCGGTGGTGATGATCATCGCGATGGTCATCGTGATGTTCCGGCGCAGACCGGTGAAGACCTCGCTGAAGACGAAACTTGCGCGCATCGGGGATTGGGTCCTTGGGTCGGGGGCGGCTGCGGCGCGAAGCGCCTCGATCGGGGGTGGTGGTCGGGCGACGGGCGGGCCGAGCGGAGCGGGGACGGTAGCGGGGGAACTACCTGCCGACGCCGTACACGCCGCGGGCGTCGTCGCGGATCACCCGGCCGTACTGCAGCTCGACCACCCTCCGGCGCATCGAGTCCACGATGGAGTGGTCGTGCGTCGCCATGAGGACGGTGGTTCCGGTGCGGTTGATGCGCTCGAGCAGCAGCATGATGTCCTGGCTGGTGTCGGGGTCGAGGTTCCCGGTCGGCTCGTCGGCCAGCAGCACGAGCGGCCGGTTCACGAAGGCCCGCGCGATCGCGACGCGCTGCTGCTCACCGCCGGAGAGCTCGTTGGGCATCCGGTCGGCCTTGCCGTCGAGACCGACCAGCTCCAGCACCTCGGGCACCACCTTGCGGATGGTGTGCTTCGGCTTGCCGATGACCTCGAGCGCGAACGCGACGTTGCCCGCGACGGTCTTGTTGCCCAGCAGCCGGAAGTCCTGGAAGACGCAGCCGATGGTCTGCCGCAGCCGGGGGATCCTGCGGCGGGCCATCTTGGCGACGTCGAAGTTCGACACGAAGACCCGGCCCTTGGTGGGCACCTCCTCCCGCAGCAGGAGCCGCAGGAACGTCGACTTACCGGACCCGGAGGGCCCGATCAGGAAGACGAACTCGCCTTTGTCCACGTCGACGGACACGTTCTCGAGTGCGGGACGTGTCGACGTCTTGTAAACCTTGGAGACACTGTCGAGCCGGATCACGGTGGGCCATCCTACTGGGAGGCACCGTTAAGCCCGGGTAGGCATCTGTCCCCGGTTCGGAGCAGAGGAAATCACGCGCAGTGACGTCCTCGCGCCGCTTACGCCACCGCCGCTTGCTTGCGCCAGCGGATACCCGCCTCGAGGAAGCCGTCGATGTCGCCGTCGAGCACCGCGCTCGGGTTGCCGACCTCGTACTCGGTGCGCAGGTCCTTGACCATCTGGTACGGGTGCAGGACGTAGGAGCGCATCTGGTTGCCCCAGCTGGACCCGCTGTCCTTGAGCGCGTCGAGCTCGGCCCGCTCCTCTTCCTTCTTGCGCTGCAGCAGCTTGGCCTGCAGCACCTTGAGGGCGGCCGCCTTGTTCTGCAGCTGCGACTTCTCGTTCTGGCAGGAGACCACGATGCCGGTCGGCAGGTGCGTGATGCGCACGGCCGAGTCGGTGGTGTTGACGCTCTGCCCGCCGGGGCCGGAGGAACGGAACACGTCGACGCGGATGTCCTTCTCCGGGATGTCGACGTGGTCGACCTCTTCCACTTCCGGCAGGACCTCGACGTGCGCGAAGGACGTCTGCCTGCGGCTCTGGTTGTCGAACGGCGAGATGCGCACGAGCCGGTGGGTGCCCTGCTCGACGGACAGGGTGCCGTAGACGTAGGGCGCGCTGACCTTGAACGTCGCCGACTTGATGCCCGCCTCTTCGGCGTAGGAGATGTCGTAGACCTCGGTCGGGTAGCCGTGCCGCTCGGCCCAGCGCAGGTACATGCGCATGAGCATCTCGGCCCAGTCGGCCGCGTCGACGCCGCCCGCCTCGGAGCGGATGGTGACGACGGCGTTGCGGTCGTCGTACTCACCGGACAGGAGCGTGCGGACTTCGAGCGCGTCGACGTCCTTCGCGAGCTGTCCCAGCTCGGACTCGGCCTCGGTGCGGCTCGCGGCGTCGCCCTCGGCTTCGGCGAGCTCCCACAGGACGCTCAGGTCGTCGAGGCGCTGGCGCAGGTCGGTGACGCGGCGCAGCTCGGCCTGGCGGTGGGAGAGCTGGCTGGTGACCTTCTGGGCCGCCTCGGGGTCGTCCCAGAGGTCGGGCGCGGAGGCCTGCTGCTCCAGGTCGGCGACCTGGGCACGCAGGGCGTCCAGGTCCATTACGGCCTCGACCTGCCCCAGCTTGCCGGCGAGGTCTTTCAGGTCGGTTTCGAAGTCACCACTCACAACCCTCAAGGTTACGGCAAGCGCCACGGCCGGTTACGCCGAACCGGCCGTGGCGGCCGTAGCCTCACCTCAGGCCTGCGGGATGGCGTCGACCAGCTTGAGCGCGGCCCTGGCGTGCGCCTGGCCGAACTCGGCGACCGCCTTGACGTAGGGGTCGTCGGCGGCCTTGACGGCGGCCTTGGCTTCGTCAAGTTCCTGGCTGTAGGTCGCCCTGGCCTTCTCGATGAGCGCGGTGCGCTGCTTGGCGGTCAGCGAACCGGCGTGCACGAGCCGCAGGATGAGCGGGCTGCGCAGGTGGTCGGGGGCGGCCTCGGAGCTGAGCCAGGCCTTGAAGGCCTTCTTGCCCGCCGCGGTGATGGCGTACTGCTGGCTGGAGCGGGGACCCTGCTTGCCGAGCCGGACGAGCCCTTCCTTGGCGAGCGCGGGCAGTTCCCGGTACACCTGACTGCGCGTCACGCTGAAGAAGGCGCCGAAACGCTCCTCCGCGCTCGCGACCAGCTGTCCACCGGTCGCCGGACCGTCCTGGAGCAGACCAAGCAATGCCGCTGCTGTCGCATTCAGTTCAGACACGACACCACAGTCCCACTTTTCGCCGGATCTGTCCACAGTGGCCTCGCGCTCCGTCCACAATGGCCACTGAAATCCGCCATCCGGCCCAACCAGCGCTCCCCCACCCGCACGAAAAAGGAGACCCGGCCCATCCGGACCGGGTCTCCGTGCAGTAGCGGGGACAGGATTTGAACCTGCGACCTCTGGGTTATGAGCCCAGCGAGCTACCGAGCTGCTCCACCCCGCGCTGTAAAAACCACTATACACACCCACCCCACCCCCACACCCACCACCCCCACCCACCGTCCACACCAGACCCGCCCCCACCCACCACCCACCCACCGGCACCCGCCCACACGACCGGCACCGCGATGGGGGGCAAGGGGGCGAAGCCCCCAAGGGGGTGCAGGGGGCGGAGCCCTCCTGCCGGGGGTCTGGGGGTCCGACCCCCAGGACAAATGCGAAGGAGCCCTACATCCGCGCTTTCCGCGGACACAGGGCTCCCAAGCTCCGTAGCGGGGACAGGATTTGAACCTGCGACCTCTGGGTTATGAGCCCAGCGAGCTACCGAGCTGCTCCACCCCGCGTCGTGGCACCTAGTTTACGCCCTGGTTCCGGCTAGGTGTGCCCGGGGTGCCTCCGGCCTCACCCGCCGGGTTGCGCGGGCGCGGAACTGCTGGTGGGGGCGCTGCTGCTCTGCGCGGCCTCGTACTCCTTGGTGGCGGCGTCGAGCGCGGCGAGCGCCTGGCCCTGCGCGGTGAAGTCGCCGTTCTGCTGGGCCGTGCGGAGCTGGGTGAGCGCGGCCTGGATGTCGGCGACCGCCTTGTCGAGTGCCGTGTTGCCGCCGCCGCCCGCCGGTGGCGGCGCCGTCGACGACGGGTTGCTGCTCGGTGTCGATGGGGTGGTAGTCGGCTGGTTCGGCTGGGTCGGCGACGTGGCGGCCTGGTTGGCCCCGTCGCCGAAAACCTGTTTCAGCGCGTCGCCGAGCGTCGCGGCGAAGCCGACCTTCGCCCCGTACGACACCAGCACCCTGGCCAGCTGCGGGTAGCTGTTCTGGTTGCGTTGCTGGATGTAGACCGGTTCCACGTAGAGGAACCCGCCTTCGAGCGGCAGCGTGATGAGGTTGCCGAAGATCGGGGTCACGTTGGGGTTGCTGAACAGGGTCCGCTCCTGGACGAACCGGGAGTCGCTCTGGAACCTGTTCTGCACCTGCACGGGACCGTCGACCTGGCTGTTGCCGGCCGCGGTCGTGGGTAGCCGGAGCACTCTGATCCGGCCGTAGTCGCTGGGATCGGAGGACACGGACATCCACGCCGCGAGGTACTGCCGTTGCAGCGCCGTGAGCGAGCTGGTCAGCTGGAACGTCGGCGTGTTCTCCCCCGGGGTTTCCGCGAGGACGTAGTAGCCGGGCTGGTTGGCAAGGCCTGCCGCGTCGAGGTTGGTGCCGCCCTCCTGCGTCGGGTCCTGCGGCACGTTCCAGAAGGTGTTCGTGGTGTAGAACTCCTGCGGGTCGCCCACGTGGTACTTCGTCAGCAGTTCCCGCTGCACCTTGAACAGGTCCTCGGGGTAGCGGAAGTGCGCGCGCAGGTCGGCCGAGATCTCGGAGCCGGACTTGACGATGCCGGGGAACACGCTTTCCCAGGCCTTGAGCACCGGGTCCTTGTCGTCCACCGAGTACAGGGTCACGGTGCCGCTGAACGCGTCCACCGTGGCCTTCACCGAGTTGCGGATGTAGTTGATGTTGTTGTTGGCCAGCCGCGCGACGCCGTTCAGGGTGTCCTGTGTGGCCTCACCGAGCTGGGTCTGCTGCGCGTACGGGTAGTTGTTCAAGGTCGTGTAGCCGTCGAGGATCCACACGATGCGGCCGCCCACGACGGCGGGGTACGGGTCGCCGTCGACGGTCAGCCACGGGGCGATCTTCTCGACGCGTTCCCGCGGCTCCCGGTTGTACATGATCTTCGAGCCGTCGCTGATGGCGTCGGAGAAGAGGATGTTGCGCTCGCCGTACTTGGCGGCGAAGGCGAGGCGGTTGAACCAGTTGTCGATCGGGACGCCGCCGGTGCCGTCGTAGCGGTAGTCGTTGTTGGAGGCGCTGTCGTACTCGCCGGGTGCCTTGCCCTCCTGGCCACCGACGATGGCGTAGTCGTTGGTCAGCTCGCCGTAGTAGATGCGCGGCTGCTGCACCTGGATCCCCGGCGCGGTGGGGTTCGACGGGTCGATCCCGGCGCCGGTCGGGTTCTGCGTGTCACTGGTGGCCGCGATCGGGTAACCGCCGTCGCTGTTGGCCCCGGACACGGCGCGGTCGATCGTGTTGGCCGGCGCGGCGACGAACCCGTTGCCGTGGGTGTAGACCATGTGCCGGTTGATCCAGTTCGTCTGGTTCCCGGTCAGGTTCGCGGTGTTGATCTCGCGCGCGGCGACGATGTAGTCCTGCGTCTTGCCGTTGACGTCGTACCGGTCGATGTCGAGCTTCGCGGGGAAGCCGTAGAAGTTCTCGCGGCCGACGCGCTGGGTGAACGTCGGGGCCAGCACGTTGGGGTCGAGCAGGCGGATGTTCGGCACGGTCGTGGTGTCGGCGCTGACCTGCGCCGCGGTGGCCTGGCCGGTGCCCGTGTAGTCGATGTACTGGACGTTGTTGAGCCCGAACGCGTCCTTCGTGGCCGCCATGTTGCGGCTGATGGAAAGCGCTTCCTTCTGGTTGGCGTTGGGCTTGACGGAGAACTGCTCGAGGATCGCGGGCCACGCCGCGCCGACCAGCACACCGGACAGGATCAGCAGCACGAGCGCGATCGCGGGCAGCTGGATGTTGCGCAGGAAGGCGCCGGCGAAGAACGCGATGGCGCAGATCGCCGAGATGCACAGCAGGATCAGCTTGGCGGGCAGCACCGCGTTGAGGTCGGTGTAGGTGGCGCCGTCGAACAACGGGTTGCGGTCGGAGAACAGCAGGTTGTACCGGTCGAAGAAGTACTCGACGGCCTTGAGCAGCACGAAGATGCCCGCGGTGAGGGCCAGCTGGACGCGCGCGGGGCCCGCGAGCTGCCCGCCGCGCCCGGCGAGCCGGATGCCGCCGAACAGGTAGTGCGCGATGAGCGCGGCGATGAAGGAGATCGTGGTCGCGACGAACAGCCAGCCGAGCAACCACTGGTAGAAGGGCAGGCTGAAGGCGTAGAAGCCGATGTCGTTGCCGAACTCGGGGTCGGTCTGGCCGAAGCTGGTGCCGTGCAGGAACAGCTGCACGCGCTGCCAGTCGCCCTCGCCCGTGGCACCGGCGATGAGGCCCGCGATGACGGGGATGCCGATGCCGAACAGCCGGATGCGGCCGACGACCGCCGAGCGGTAGCGCGAGAGCGGGTCGTCGGTGCCCGAGACCGGCACGAACACCGGGCGCGAGCGGTACGCGGCCCACAGCGTCAGCGCGAGGGTGCCGCCGACGAGCAGCCCGATCGCGAAGAACAGCACGATGCGGGTCAGCACCTGGGTGGTGAACACCTCGCGGGCGCCCACCTCGCCGAACCACAGCCAGTTGACGTAGGTGTCCAGGAGTCTTGCCCCGAGGAGCAGCGCCAGGATGATGACGGCGGCGAGGATGAGCAGGATCCGGCTGCGGCGGGACAGCTTCGGCAAGCTCACAGGGGGCCGGTTGGCCACTGCACACGCTCCTGTTGTCGGCAGGTCGGTCCGGGGACGACGGCTCTCGCGACACCGCCCCTGGTCACCTAACTCTACGGACGGGTCCCGCGGTTCCCCACCCGCCCCAAATCGGACACCCCGCGCCTGACACGATGGCGGAATGGCGACACCGGAGAAGCAGTCGGGCGTGGCGGCCGTGGCCCGTGAGGTCGAGGAGTTCGTGGCCGCGGCGGGCTGGGACCAGCCGACGCAGCTGTTCGCGCTGGTGCGCACCGAGGAGCTGCTGCGGCAGGAGCCGGACCTGGCGGGCCAGCTGGACGCGGCGGCGAGCCCGTTGACGCCGGTCGCGCAGGAGGAACTGCCCGAAGGGGATCTGGCGGAGGCACTGGGGCGCATCGCGTGGCCCGAGGTCGTCGTCGGGTGCGCCGTGGCGCAGGAGATCATCGTGCTGCCGCCGAGCGCCGAGGCCGAGCTGCCGGAGGATTCGGACGTCGCGCGCCTGCGCCAGGCCGCCGCGGACCACCCCGACCGCACCGAGGCACGCCTGGTGGCAGCCGTGGTCCGCGACGGCCCGGGTGCGTGCGTGATGCGCCTGCGCGGCTACTCCCCAGCGCCGGACGCGGAGGGCGAGGCGGTCGACGAGGTCATCGAGCACCCCGACCTGGCGCCGAACCTGCTGGAAGCCTTGCGCGCAACGCTGGTCCCGTAGCGGCGGCTCCGCCCCGCACACGGCGGCGGCTTGCGCCCGGCGTCCGCGGGCCGGTTCGCGTCCGCATGCGGTTTCCGCCTGCGAGCCCGGTTTCCGCTCGCAGACGCCGCACCTCGGTCTGCTGACGTCGTCGGCGCCGTCAGCAGGAAGGCGTCGGGCGCCCGGCCTTGATGTCCTCCAGCGCGGTGAGCGCCGAGTCGAGGTTGGTCACCTTCACGAGCTTGAGCCCGTCGGGCACCGCTGCCGCCGCCTCCGCGCAGTTCTGCTCGGGCGTCAGGAACACGGTCGCCCCGGCCTCGCGCGCGCCGACGACCTTGAACGAGATCCCGCCGATCGGGCCGACGTTGCCCTTCTCGTCGATCTCCCCGGTACCGGCGATGTGCTGCCCGTTCGCGAGGTCCCCCGGCGTGAGCCGGTCGACGATCGCGAGGGCGAACATCAGCCCGGCCGAGGGGCCGCCCACGTCCTGCAGCGAAACCTTCACGTCGAAGGGCACGTCCGCCCGGTCGATCGGCAGCAGCCCCAGGAAGCCCTGGGTCACCTTCGGGTCGGGGTTCGCGGCGAGCGTGATCGTGGTGTTCCGGGGCGCGTCGGTGCCGTGCTGGAAGGTGATCGGCACCGTCTGCCCCGGAGCGGTGTTCGCGAGCGCGCCGCGGACGTCGTCCTCCTGGGTGACCTGCTTGCCGTTGACGCTGAGCAGCCGGTCACCGGCGGTCAGGACCTTGTCGGCGGGACTGCCCGCGACGATGTCCTGGGCGAGCACCTTGATCGGGTAGCCGAGGTGGCGCAGCGCGGCGACCTCGGCGTTGCTCTGCGAGTCCTGGAACTCCTTGACGTTCTCCTGCTGGACCTGCTCGTCGCTCTCCCCCGGCTTGAAGTACTCCTCGCGGGGCGCGAGCGCGTACCGGCCGCTGGCCCACAGCCCGAGCGCACCGAACAGCGTGATCTGGTCGTTGAGCGAGACCGTCGTCATGCGCAGCTCGCCGTCCGTGGGGTACGTCTGCTGGCCACTGATCTGGATGACGGGAGCGCCGTTGACGTTACCGAGCGTGTCGTAGGTGGGCCCGGGGCCGATCGCGACGTACGGGACACGCACGAGGGCTCCGACGAGCCCGAAGACGACGACGAGGAGGGCGCTGAGCACGACGGTCCAGCCCCTCCTGGTGAAGCTCTTCCGCCCGTCGCCCGCAGGGGCGCTCCTGGCGTGCTTCGCCGCTTTGACCTCGCCTGCGGCCGGGTCGGCCGCGCTCACCGGGGTCGCGCCTCGACCTTGGGTTTCCTCGCGGGGCTCGCTCACGCGGGACAGCGTACGGTGACCGGCACGAGCTCCGGATCACCAGGCCTCGCCGGGCGTGTGCGGGAGGCGTCCGGCTGGCGACGTGTACCCGCCCTCGGCCGCGTACGGTGGTGTTATGAGCAACCTCCCGTTCGGGTTCGGGCTCCCCGACCCCGACAAGCGTGGCGAAAACGAAGGCGGCGGCCAGTCCGGGGGCGACGCTTTCAACCAGTTGGGCCAGATGCTCAGCCAGCTGGGCCAGATGCTCAGCCAGGCGGGGAGTTCGAGCGGGCCCGTGAACTACGACCTGGCCAAGCAGATCGCGCTGCAGAAGCTGGGCAGCTCCGCGGGCGGCCAGATCGGGTTCGCGAAGAGCGGGGACTCCGACAGCGCGGTGCGTGACGCCGCGCGCCTGGCGGAGCTGTGGCTCGACGCGGTGACGATCCTGCCCGCCGGCGCGAACACCACGGTGGCCTGGTCGCCGCGGGACTGGGTGCAGAAGACGCTGCCGACGTGGCAGCGGCTGTGCGACCCGGTAGCCCAGCAGGTGTCCGGCGCGTGGGTCGAGGCGCTGCCCGCGGAGGCCAAGCAGGCGGCGGGGCCGCTGCTGTCCATGGTCGGCCAGATGGGCGGGATGGCGTTCGGCTCGCAGCTGGGCAACGCGCTCGCGCAGCTGGCGTCGGAGGTGCTGACGTCGACCGAGGTGGGGTTGCCGCTCGGTCCGGACGCGACGTCCGCTCTGCTCCCCGCGAACATCGAGAAGTTCACCGAGGGGCTGGAGCTGCCGAACAGCGAGGTGCTCGTGTTCCTCGCCGCCAGGGAGGCCGCGCACCAGCGCCTGTTCACGCACGTGCCGTGGCTGCGGCAGCGGCTGCTCGCGACCGTCGAGGAGTTCGCGCACGGCATCAAGGTGGACACCTCGGCGCTGGAGCAGCTGGCCGGGCAGGTGGACCCGAGCAACCCGGCGAGCATCGAGGAGGCGATGTCCTCCGGTCTGCTCGAGCCGAAGACGACGCCGGAGCAGCAGGCCGCGCTGAACCGGCTCGAGACGCTGCTCGCCCTGGTCGAGGGCTGGGTGGACGTCGTGGTGTCCGACGCGATCGGCGACCGGCTGCCGGGTGCGGGCGCGCTGCGCGAGACGCTGCGCCGCCGCCGCGCGACGGGCGGCCCGGCGGAGCAGACGTTCGCGACGCTGGTCGGCCTGGAGCTGCGGCCCCGCCGGATGCGTGCGGCAGCGTCGCTGTGGAAGCTCGTGGGCGATCAGCACGGCACCGAGAAGCGTGACAGCCTGTGGTCGCACCCGGACCTCATGCCGACGGCCGAGGACCTGGACGACCCGCTGGAGTTCAGCGAGCGCCTCGGCGAGCAGTCCCAGATCGACGACCTCGACCCGATCGCGGAGCTGGAGCGCACCGAGCAGGACGAGAAGTCCGCGAAGGACGCGCCCAAGGACGACGCCGACGGCACCGACGGCACCGACGAGGACAAGGCGTAGCCGACCTCCCGCTGACCGGAGTGTCCACGCGGCGGGACGACCCCACCGTCTCGCCGCGTACCCCAGGCCTGTCGTCCCGCGGTAAACCGCTGGGCGCCCGGGCCTCACCTGGTAGTTGGCCGCGCCGACTGACTCGCCGCGTCACGTCGGCGCGCAGCGCCGAGGACGGTCAGGGCGGCCCTCTCCGCGCGCGATCCGGTGAGCGCGCTCCGCCTTACCGGGCCCACCCCACCGCAGAAGCGCGCCCCTCAGCGACCCACCACATCACCGCAGCCCTCTGCTGGCGCCCGCACGCTCGCCGCTTCCGTGCACCCGCGACCGCCGCCCCGCAGCCACCGCCCTCGTGCACCGGCGGCCGCGCTCCGCATCCGCGACCGTGCCCCACAAACCCGGCGCCGCGCGGCAACCCGACACACCGCGTCCTCACACCCCGCGCATCTCCGGCCTCCCGAGCCGCCCGCGCCCGCCTCACGCCTCACGCACGCCGCCCACCTGCGCCCAGGCCATCACCCGACGCACCCCACGCTCCGCTCACCGCACCCAGGCCGCCCCCACCCCCACCGACCGCACCCCCTCACTCAACCCCGATAGCCCTCACTCCTCCCCGTCCAGTTCGCTGATCCCCCAGCCCGCCGCGGCCGACAGCCCCTCCAGGTACCCCATGGCCCGCTCCGTCTTCGGGTACCGCCGGACCAGCGACCAGAACTCCGCGTCGTGCCCGGGCACCCGCAGGTGTGCCAGCTCGTGCACCAGCACGTAGTCCAGCACCCACGACGGCACGTCACGCAGCCGCTCGCTCACCCGGATCGTCGCGTCGGCCGGTGTGCAGGACGCCCAGCGCGTCCGCATCGGCGGCACCCACCGCACGCTCTTCGGCAGCGCGTTGTCCAGGTACCGCGCCGACAACTGCGCGCACCGGGCCATCAGCGCCGAGTCGGACTGGCGCGCCGGTGACGCCCGCCTCGACTCCGCGCGCTGCAGTTTGCGCTCCATCTCCGCGACCCAGTGCTTCTCCTCCGCCTGGCTCATCCTGGCCGGGATGAGCACGACCAACGTGTCCCCGTCGCGGTAGGCCGAGACCGTGCTCCGCCGCCGCGCGCTGCGCCTGACTTCGACCTTCTGCTGCGGGTTTCTCACCTGCTCGGTGTTGTCCCGTCCCCTCAACGAGGGCACCCGTGCGTTCGCCACGACACCAAGGTAGAGGCAGGCACCGACAACTCGGGAGGGTCGAAGCGGGATCAGGCCGAGTTATCCACATCCAATTCTCCCTGTGGACAACTCCTGTGTTCAGGTGGCGAAGCGGTAGCCGTGTTGTCACTGTGTGTGGCATGACAGAGCGAACCCGCAGCCAGGCGACGCGGCTCCCCCGGCGGCCCCGCCTCAGGCCTGGGCTGCAGGTCTTCGACCGCAAGCCCGGCGAGGTCCAGATCGGCCTGGACCCGCGCCACGCCATGGTCGCCAGCGGCCTCACGCCCGACCTGGTGCGGATCATGCACCGCCTCGACGGACGGCACCGCATCGACGAGCTGGTCGCGCTCGCCGACAGCGAGCACGGGGACGACGTTCGCGACCTGCTGGCCTCGCTGACCAAGCTCGGCCTCGTGGAGGAGGCCTGGAACCCGGCGGGCAAGAGCCGCACGGCCGGTGAGGTGGGCCTGTGGTCACTGCGCGCCCGCCAGGCCGGTCAGGACGCCTTCACCCGGCGCGCGCACAGCGCCGTGGTGCTGCACGGCACCGGCAGGCTGACAATCGCGATGGCCACCTTGCTCGCCGCGTCCGGCGTAGGGCACGTGCAGGTCGAGGCCGACGGCGTGGTGACGGAGCAGGACACCGGCACCGGTTACCTCGACACCGACATCGGGCGGCAGCGCCGTGCCGCGGCGGCGGACGCCATCCACCGCGCCAACCCGTCGGCCAAGCACACACGGCTACGTGGTGACCGCCAGCCGGAGCTGGTCGTCCTCGCGGACTCGATCGTGCCGGCGCCGGAGCTCGTGCAGCTGCTCGTCCTCGAGGGCGTGCCGCACCTCCCGGTCCGCGTCCGTGAAGGCCTCGGCATCGTGGGCCCGCTGGTCTACCCGGGGCGAAGTACGTGCCTGAGCTGCGCGGACCTGCACCGCAAGGCGATGGACCCGCGCTGGCCGATGGTCGCGGGCCAGCTGGCGGGCCGCAGCCAGGTGGCGGACCTGTGCAGCGTGCAGGCCACGGCGGGTCTGGCGGTGAGCCAGGTGCTCCGCGTCCTCGGCCGGATCGAGGGCCAGGATCCGCCACCGGTGTGGAACACGACGGTCGAGATCGACACCTACGAAGGCACCGTCGAACACCGCCCGTGGCCGCCGAATCCGGACTGCGGGTGCGGTGCCCGCCAACAGGAGTGGTGACGCCGACGGCTGCGAGGAGGATCAAGCACAAGGCACAATCGTGCGGTGACGGACTACCGCGATCGTGACGACCGGGACGGCACCGGCATCCCCCGCCGTACCGCCGCGAGGACAGCGAAACTGGCCAGTCTGCCGCTCGGCGTCGCCGGGCGCGCGGTGGGCGGCTGGGGGCGCAGGCTGACCGGTCAGAGCGCGGAAGAGGTCAACGCGACCCTGTCCGCCAAGGCCGCCGAGCAGGTGTTCGAGGTACTGGGCGCGCTCAAGGGCGGCGCGATGAAGTTCGGCCAGGCGCTGAGCGTGTTCGAAGCCGCCGTGCCCGACGAGATGGCCGCGCCGTACCGGGACGCCCTGACCAGGCTGCAGGCCGCCGCGCCGCCGATGTCCAGCAGGCAGACGCACCGCGTGCTCGCCGAGCAGCTGGGCCGGTCATGGCGGAACCGGTTCGCCGAGTTCGACGACGAGCCCACGGCCTCGGCCAGCATCGGCCAGGTGCACCGGGCCGTCTGGCACGACGGGCGCGAGGTCGCGGTCAAGGTGCAGTACCCGGGCGCGGACGAGGCGCTGCGCAGCGACCTGAGGCAGTTGCAGCGGCTCAGCAGGCTCTTCCAGGCGTTCGTGCCGGGCACGGACGTCAAGCCACTGCTGGCCGAACTGGCCGCGCGGATGGACGAGGAACTCGACTACCGCGGCGAGGCCGACAACCAGCGCGCTTTCGCGAAGGCGTTCGCGGACGACGAGCGCGTGCGCATCCCGCGCGTGGTGGCGAGCGCGCCGAAGGTCCTGGTCACCGAGTGGCTGACCGGCACCCCCCTGGCGAAGATCATCTCGGGCGGCGACACCGCGACCCGCAACGCGGTGGGCGCCATGCTCGCCGAGTTCCACTACTCCTCGCCCGCCAAGGCCGGCCTGCTGCACTCCGATCCACACCCCGGCAATTTCCTCCTGCTCGAGGACGGCAGGCTCGGGGTGATCGATTTCGGTGCCGTCGCGCGCTTACCGCACGGTATTCCCCGCCACCTCGGCGAAATGACGCGGCTCGCGCTGGAACGTCGTTCCGAAAAGCTGATGGAACTCCTGCGCGAGGCGGGTTTCGTGCGCCCCGGGACGGATTTGCACCCCGAGGACGTGCTCGCCTATTTGGCCCCGTTCACGGAACCGCTGGCGAAAGAGCGGTTCCATTTCACCCGGAAGTGGATGCAGCAGCAGGCCCTGCGCGTCGGCGATTCCCGAGGTCAGGATTTCCGCGTCGGCCGGTCGCTGAACCTGCCACCGGAATACCTCATGATCCACCGGGTGACCGCGGGTTCGACCGGCATTCTGTGCCAGCTGGACGCCGAGATCCCGGTACGGGCGATTGTCGAGCGCTGGCAACCGGGGTTCGCCGACGAGTAAGTTGTCCACAGGACGCGGCTTTTTGCGCGGAAGCCGCCATTCGCTCCGCTGAGTTGTCCACAATTTTGGTTTCGGGTTCCCTGACGCTCCTTCCCCCGCCACTCTGGAGCCATGTCCCGAATGACATCCGCGGAGCTGATGGCTCTGAGCGCGGCCGAGACTGACGAGGTCACGACCACCGCCCGGCTACGTGCCATGGGCGTGACCCCGCACGCCATCGCCTCGCGCTGCCGCCCCGGCGGCCCGTGGCGGCGTCTGCTGCCCGGAATCGTGATGCTCGAGGCGGGCGACCCGACACGGCGGCAGAAGCTGCGCGCCGCGCAGTTCTACGCGGGTGCGGACTCGGTGGTGAGCGGGATCGACGCGTTGCGGGCGTACGGCATCCGGGTGACGCCGCGGGACCCGGTGCACCTGCTGGTGCCGGTGCAGCGCCGGCTGCACTCGCAGGAGTTCGTGCGCCTGGAGCGGACTTCCCGGCTGCCGCGGCCGGACGTGATCGACGGCATCGCGTTCGCCCCACCGGCCCGCGCGACGCTCGACGTGGCGCGCCGGGTGCGTGACCCGGAGCGCCTGCGGCGGCTGCTGTCACTGCCGGTCTACTACGGGTTGTGCACCGCGGACGACCTGCGAGCCGAGCTGGACGCGGGCAACCAGCGCGGCAGTGCGTCGGTGCGGGAGATGCTGCGCAACCTCGGCTCGATGGGCGAGACGTACCTGCAGGGCGCCGCACGCGAACTGCTCGAGGCGGTTCCACTGCCGCCACCGGTGTGGAACGTGACGGTCTGTGACTCGCTGGGCAGGCCGATCGGTGTGGTCGACGCCTGGTGGGACGAGGTCGCCCTCGGCTGGCAGTTCGGCGGCGCGGCGCAGGAGGACGGCGGGCCGAAGATGAACCACCTCGCGCTTGTCGCCGCGGGGGTGGTGCTCGTGCGCACCGCGCCGGAGCAGCTCCGCGACCAGATCCGGCGCATCGCCCAGGAACTCACGAGCGCGTTCGCCAACGCCGCACGAAGACGGCGGCCGAAGGTGAGGGCCCTCGGCTCGGTACCGGCGGAGGTGTAGGGCGTATGCGCACGCACCTCCTCCCGAACCTCGGCTCGGCTCCGGGGCAAGGCCCGGCGGCCTGCTGTGCTCAGTCGCGGTCCGGTACCCAGAACTCCGGCGGTAGCTTGCCCTCGATGTCCCGCACGTGGTCGCGGGCACAGCGTGGGCACAACCACCGTGACATGCCGCCTTCCCGTTCGGACACCCATGCGAGCACCATCGCCGGGTTCTCCTCCGCTCCGCGGTCGGCGCCGCAGCGTGAGCAGATCGCGGCCGTCATTTGCGTCCGATGTGGACTGTTCGGGTACCGAGCACGTACAGGTCGTCCCGGTTGCCGAGGTAGTCCGGGCCTTCGGGATCCAGCAACAGGCGCACGGCGTTTCGATCGTCCTCGCTCATGCGGTCGTCGACCGTCTCGGCAAGCCTCGTCAGGTGTCCCAGCACGAAACGGCGGACCAGATCGGTCGTGGGAGCGGGGTGGTCGACCAGTGCGGTGAACGACCCAACGGAGCGCAGGCCCGCGCGGGTGAGCGCGGTCGTCCAGCCGTAGGGCATGCGGACGCTGCCGTCCATGCCGGAACGCATCTCGCCGAACCACTCGTCGCCGATGGCCAGCAGGCGGCGCTCGAGGCCTGGTGCTCCGACGCCCACGTCCCACGGCAGGGTCTGGGTCTGCAAGCCGCCCTCGGCGACCGTCAGCAAGCCGCCGGGTGCCAGGGCGGAGGCCAGCGCCGAGATACCGGCCTGCTGGTCTGGCAGGTGGTGCACCATCGCCGCCGCCCAGACCAGGTCCGCTGGCGGCACGATCTCGCCAAGCGCCCGCCCGGCGACGTCGGCACGCACGGCCTCGATCCGCACCGGCCCCACACCCCGGGACGGGTCGGTGAGCGTTTCGGGCTGGGCAGCGCCCGCAGGCGACCCGGCTTCGCCCGTGTGCGGGGCGTCGGTGGTGGCCGTCCCGGGCTGGGCACCAGCCGCAGGCCGCTCGGGTCCGCCCGGGGGCGCGGTGTCGGTGGCGGCGGCGGTCCCAGATTGGGCACCGGCGGCTCGCTCGGATCCGCCCGAGGGCTCGGCGTTGGTGGTGGCCGTCCCAGGCTGGGCACCGGCCGCAGGTCGCTCGGGTCCGCCCAGGGGCGCAGTGGCGGCAGTTTCAGACTGGGCGCGGGCTGCGGCTCGCTCGGGCCCGCCGCCCGAGAGCGCGGTGTCGGCCGCCTCGGAGCGGGCACCGGCGGCTCGCTCGGATCCGTGCGCGGTGTCGGCATGTGCGGGTGCGGTATGCCCGGTGGCGGAGGAAGCAGTTTCTGCGCGAACAGCCTGTGCCTGTGACGGCCAGTGCACGTGTGCCGGATGCGCGGACACGCGATGAGTAGCCGTCGTGGCGATGACGGACGGCTGCCCACCCACGGCCTCGACTGCGGCCGCAGCCGTTTCGGTTGCTACCGCGAGCAATTCGGGGACCGCGTCCACCAGGATGAGAGTGCCGCCGCCGCGCACCGCCAGTTCGGCGGCCAGTGCTGCGCTCATGCCGCCCGTGCCGGAGCCCGCGTCGACGACCGTCGCTCCCTGCGGGAGGTTCGCCGTCAGCCTGCGGGCGATCTCGGCGAATGCTGCGGCGTGCAGCTCGTCCCCGCGGCGGAGGTCGGGAATCCTTGCTGCCCAGTCGATGTGGTCGTGGGTGTGTGCGCCCATAGCCGCCATTGAACACGACTCGGCCCTGCGCAGCGGGAACATCCGCGACCAACACAGCCATGCCGGGGCCTGTCGGGTGCGGCGGCTCGGGTGGCGCCTCGCGGCGGGCTCGGGCGCCACGCCCTGCCGACGCGATCAAGCCCCACGGGGCAGGGCTGCCCGACCACGCCGCCGAGCCCGGCCGCATCGCGAATGCCCCGCCCGCACCGTGACAACGCCGCCCCACACCGCAAAAGCCCGGCTCGCGGGGCAACACCCCGCGAGCCGGGCCTCACGCACTAGGCACCAGTCCCGGCCAACGCACACCAGGACCGATGCCCGTCAGTGCACACCAGGATCTATCCCGGTCAGCACGCACCAGGACCGACCCCGGCCAACGCGCGCTCCGACCAATCCCGATCAGCACGCACCAGGACCGACCCCGGCCAACGCGCGCTCCGACCAATCCCGGTCAGCGCGCACTAGGTGTATGAGGCGTTGACGTTGGTGACGCCGGTGTGGAGCCGGGAGGCTGGCGGCTGGT
>NZ_BAABIB010000116.1:0-154963 GCF_039542405.1 Amycolatopsis dongchuanensis | reverse complement strand
CCCGTCCCCTCACCTCAGGCCCTCACCCACGTCACCAACGTCACGACCCGCAACACCTAGCTCCATAACTCTTGCTTCTAGTCGCCAGCAGAACCAGCTCTTGGATTTCTGATTCGAGCCGTCGCACAGTGAGGACATGAACGCGAAAGAACCCGAAGACCTCGCCCGGTTGTTCGTCGAGCGGGCCAACGACCGCGACGCCGCAGGACTCGCCGAGCTGTACGCACCGGACGCCGTGCTGGCCTACCCGCCCGGCGCCACCACCGTGGGGCGGGACGCGATCCGGGCGGTGTTCGAGCAGATGCTGCTCCAGGACATCCGGTTCCGGCTGGAGGACCCGCTGCCCACCCTCCGCTACGGCGACCTCGCGCTGACGGCCACCCGCCCTGCCGACGGCACCGGCGGCCGGGTCCAGGTCGCCCGCCGCCAGCCCGACGGCACGTGGCTCCGCATCCTCGACCGGCCGGAGGCGGGGGACTGACCATGGCCACCTTCGTCCTCGTGCCCGGATGCCTGGTGGTTCGAACCTCGCCGACCAGCCCCGGAAGGCGCAGGCACCCTGCCGCCGCCCTGACCGCCCGGAAGGGCAATCGACCACGTCCTCGCGGGCAGCAACACGGCCGAGAGGCAACGGCGCTTCAGAACGAGCGGTCGGAGCGCTGATAACGTCCGGTGGACGCGAAGATCGAGAGGACGAGGTGTTCGCTTGAGCAACCCGCTGGTCGCACAGGAACAAAGCTCCACCAAGGCGTACTCCGGAGTGTCGCTGCTGGAGACCGCCTTCGACCTGGACAGTGCGATCAAGAGCGGGGACTGGGCCGCCGTCGCGCTCGGCGCGGTCGGCACCGCGCTCGACGCCCTCTCCATGGCCATGGACCCCTTCGGCGCGATCCTCGCCGCCGGGGTGGGCTGGCTGATGGAGCACGTCGGCCCGCTCAAGGAAGCGCTCGACGCGCTCGCCGGCAACCCCGACCGCATCAACGCCCACTCCGAGACGTGGGGCAACATCTCCAAGGAACTCGGCGAGATCAGCCAGGACCTCACCAGCCTGGTCGAGGCCGACCTCCAGGGGTGGACCGGCCCCGCCGCCGACACCTACCGCGCACTCGCCGCCGACACCGGCAACCTGCTGACCGCGGCCCAGAAGGGCGCCGACGGCGCTTCCTCCGGCATCAAGACCGCGGGCGAGGTCGTCGCCGCCGTGCGGTCACTGGTGCGCGACATCATCGCGGAACTCATCGGTCACCTGATCAGCTGGGCGCTGCAGGTGCTGTTCACCCTGGGCATCGCCTCGGCCTGGGTCGTGCCGCAGGTGATCGCCGAGGTCGCCAAGGTGGCGTCCAAGATCGCGGACCTGACCAAGCGGCTGGTCAAGGCGCTCAAGGCGCTGGGCGACCTGCTCAAGCAGGCCGGCAAGCTGTTCGGCGACGCCGGCAAGGCCTTCCGCAACCTCAAGGCCGGTGGCAGGTCCACCGCGGGCAAGCCGAGCGACCTCGGCGGCGCCACGAAGAGCGGCCCGAAGGACAACGGCTCCACCACGCCGTCGTCGAGCCCGAACACCGACCCCGGCGGCAACACGAGCCCGTCGTCCACCTCCCACGACGGCGCCGGCAACGGCACACCCCACGGCGACCCGGGGCCGGCCCCGAGGTCCGATCCCGGCAGCGACACCACGGGGTCCGGTGGCACGGGCGGCGGGGCCAAGGGCGGCGACGGCACCACCACGTCGTCCGCGACGAAGGGCGGCCAGGACGACGGCTCCCGCATCGCGAACAACAACTCGAATCCCGACGAGCACACGACGCCGAGCGTCAACCGCTGCCTCAACGGTGACCCGATCGACGTCGCCACCGGCGCGGTGCTGCTGGAACAGCAGGACGTCTCGCTGCCCGGCGCGCTGCCGCTCGTCGTCGCCCGCACGCACCTGTCCTCCTACCGCGCGGGCCGCCACTTCGGCCCCACCTGGGCGTCCACCCTGGACGAACGGATCGAGGTCGAGGACGACGGGCTGCACCTGGCGCTCGCCGACGGCACCCTGCTGCGGTACCCCGTCCCGCGCGGGATGGAGCCGGTGCTGCCCGAACGCGGCCCCTACCTGGCCCTGCGCCGCGTGCGGCACGGCTTCATCGTGGGCGACCCGCAGTCCGACCGGATGCGCTACTTCGCCGCCGCTCCCGGGCAGCCGACGCTGCCGCTGCGCGCCATCGTGGACGGCGCCGGCAACCGGATGGTGCTGCGGTACCGCGCCGGAGTGCCCGCGGCCATCGAGCACTCCGGCGGCTACCGCATCGAGATCGACACCGCCGACGGCCTCGTGACCGCCCTGCGCACCCCGGACTCGCCCGTTCCGCTGGCCGAGTACCGCTACGACTCCGCCCGCAGGCTCGTGGAGGTCACCGACGCGGCCGGCACCCCTCTGAAGTTCAGCTACGACGCCGACGGCAGGCTCCTGCGCTGGGAGGACGTCAACGGCCGCTGGTACCGCTACGGCTACGACTCCCAGGGCCGCTGCGTGCGCGCCCAGGGCACCGACGGCTACCTCGACACGGAACTGGCCTACGACTCCGAAAACCGCGTCACCACCGTCACCGACTCACTCGGCCACGTCACCCGCTACCGGCTGGACGAACGGCTGCGCGTCATCGGGCGGACCGATCCGCTCGGCCACAGCATCAGCATCGACCTCGACCGCTTCGGCCGCGTGCTCGCCGAAACCGACGAACTCGGCCACGTCACGCGCTGGGAGTACGACGAGGTCGGCAACCTCGTGTCGGTCACCCGGCCGGACGGCAGCCGCATGGTCGTCGAATACGACGCTCGCCGCCGGCCCACCGCGGTGACCGGGCCGGACGGCGCCGTGTGGCGCTACGAGTACGACGCGCGCGGCAGCCTCGTCCGCAGCGTCGATCCCACCGGGGCGGCCACCTCCTACACCTACGACCCGCACACCGGCACCATCGACTCGGTGACCGACGCACTCGGCGGCGTCACGAGGGTCCAGGCCAACGCCGCCGGCCTCCCGGTGGCCATCACGACCCCCGACGGCGCGGTCACCCGCTACGGCTACGACACGCTGGGCAACACCGCGAGCATCACCGATCCGCTCGGCGGCACCACCACGATGGTCCGCGACGCCGCGGGCAACCTCGTGCAGGCCCGCGACGCCGACGGCGTGGTCGAGCGCTTCACCACCACCGCGCGCGGCAACGCCGAGGAACGGACGGACGCGCGCGGCGGGGTCAGCCGCGTCGAGTTCGCCCAGTTCGACCTGCCCGTCACCGAGAAGCGGCCCGACGGCAGCACCCTGAAGTACGGCTACGACACCGAACTGCGGCTCACCTCGGTCACGAACGAACGCGGCCTGGTGTGGCGCTACGAGTACGACGCCGCAGGCCGCATGGTGGGGGAGACCGACTACAACGGCCGGGTCCTCCGCTACGAGTACGACGCCGTGGGCAGGCTCGTGCGCCGCACCAACGGCGCCGGGCAGACGATCACGCTGGAACGCGACAGCCTCGGGCGCGTCGTCCGGCGCAGCAGCGCGGACGAGGTCGCCGAGTTCGCCTACGACGCCGCCGACCGCATGGTGGTGGCCCGCAACGAGCACAGCGAAGTCCGGTTCACCTACGACGCGCTCGGCCGCGTGCTGTCGGAGTCGATCAACGGGCGCGTCGTGTACTCCCGCTACGACCGGCTCGGCCGCCGCACCAGCCGTCGCACCCCCTCGGGCGCGGAGTCGGTGTTCGGCTACGACACCGAGGGCCGTCCGACGGCACTCACCACCGCCGGACGCACCCTGCGCTTCACCTACGACGCCGCCGGCCGCGAGACCCTGCGCACGCTCGTCACCGCCGCCGGCCCGGTGGCCGAACTGCGGCAGACCTGGACCCCCACCGGCCAGCTGGCCGCGCAGACCGTGGTCCGCGGCACCGACACCGTGCAACGGCGCGAGTACGGTTACCTGCCCGACGGCTACCTCGGCACGGTGTCCGACCTGATCTCCGGGCCCCGCACGCTCGACGTGGACCCCAACGGCCGCGTCCGTGCCGTGCGCGGCGCACGCTGGCAGGAGAGCTACGACTACGACGTGACGGGTGCGCTCACCCGTGCGGGCTGGCCCGGTTCCCCGGAGGCGCACGGCCCGCGTTCCTACACCGGGACACTGCTCACCGCCGCCGGTGCCACCGCCTACACCCACGACGCCGAAGGCCGCGTCGTCGCCCGCGAACGGGGTGGGCGGCGCTGGACGTACGAGTGGAGCGCGGAGAACCGGCTGGTCGGGGTCCGCACCCCGGACGGCGCGGTCTGGCGCTACCGCTACGACGCTCTCGGCCGCCGCATCGCCAAGCAACGCCTGGACGACACCGGCACCGTCGTCGAGCAGGTCGAGTTCGCCTGGGACGGGCAGCTGCCCGCGGAACAGGTGCACAGCGGTCACGGCAAGCCGCTGGTCGCTACGGTGTGGGAGTGGGCGCCCGACAGCGAACTGCTGCTCACGCAGCTCGAACGGGTTCTCGGCGGCCCGGGGCCTGAACGGTTCCACGCCGTTGTCGCCGACCTCGTCGGCAGCCCGTCGGAGCTGCTCGACGAGACCGGCGCGCTGGCCGGGCACCAGCACACCGCGCTGTGGGGGCCGGTGATCTCGGCCGGGGGAGCGGCCGGTACTCCGTTGCGGTTCCCGGGCCAGTACCATGATCCCGAGACCGGGCTGCACTACAACCGGCACCGGTACTACGACCCGGAAACGGGTCGCTTCCTCTCGCACGACCCGCTGGGGCTGACGCCGGACCCGGACTCGCTGGCCTACGTCGGCAACCCGACCGCGATGATCGACCCGCTGGGGCTGGCCAAGGTCGCGCCGCCGTGCTCGGCGGGCGGTTCCGGGGGAGGGAAGAAGCCGGACCGGTTCCACCCGTACCAGAAGCCCGCCGACTCGGCCGCCGGGAAACCGGGGAAGAAGCGCAAGTACCCGGAAAGCACGTACGGCGACAAGGACGCCGAGCGGAAGCGCCTGGAGAACAAGTACAGCAGCAAGATCAACGGGAACAAGACGCACCAGTCGGAGCACGTGGCCGGCTACGACATCCTGGCCGACAACGGTGGCGCGAAGGGCTCGCGCGGGGACAAGGAAAACAAGCCGCTGGAGAACAACGCCTACGCCTACTTCGAGGACTGGGCCAACCACCGGTACCACCCGGGTACCGGCAAGGGTCCGGCCGCGCACGAGTCCGGGTGGTCCAAGGGCGGCGTCGAAGAGGGGCCGAACACGAGCCCCGGTGACCTGTCCTACCGGGAACGCCTGGGTTCCTACCGGCACGACCAGCGCACCGCGATCGAGAACAACGACCCGAGCACCGCGATCCAGCTCAACCAGCTCGGTTACGCGCACCAGCAGGCTTTCCAGACGCCGGAGACGCTGGACAAGTACACGCACCCGCACAGCTTCTCCGAGCGCGTCTACCACGGGGACGACCCCAACCACGTCCACTTCGCGGGGGACCCGGAGAAGAACCTGGACCCGCATCCGTTGTACGACAAGGAAAAGGCCGACTTCGCCAAGAGGGAGCAGGAGCGCAGGGACGCCATCGACGCCAACCCGAACCACCCGGACCGCGCGGCACTGGAGTACGAGCGGTTGCGGATGCGGATGGCCGACGACTCGTACCACAAGATGATCGACGACATGCGCGAGAGCGGCGAGGGCATCCGGTACAACCCGCGCCCGGGCCAGCCGGTCCCGACGGGCGGGCACGAGGTGCCGGTCAGCGGGGGCGGCAACCACGTGACCACGAGGCCGATCGACGACCTGGACGCGTTCGAACTGCACGAGGCGCGCAACGCGGCGCGCACGGGCCAGTGGCCCGGCGACGACGTCTGGCAGCGGTACTACAAGGACCCGACCCCGGAGGACTGGGCGAAGCTCGAGCGCGGCGACTTCGACCCGCCGCAGCTGTCGCCGATCTCGCCGGGGAGCCCGATGGACCTCGATTTCTCCTGAGGACGGCCTGAGCCGACGTGGCTCACGGGCTGGCGCGAGGCCGCTGGGTTAGTGACGTGCTCGAACCCAGCGGCCTCGTCCGTGACCCAGTCCAGGAGGCGGTGACTGAGGTTCGCGCCTGCGGCCCGGCGGCTCATCGTCCCCGGGGACGGGCCGATCATGCCTACTTAACATAATGTACATTATCGGCGCTTGGGGCGCGCCGCTGTGAGAGGGGTGGCCGAGCACGGTCACCAGTGCTCGGCCGCCGCTGTGCCGCACAGGCGATCGAACTGCGGCGTCCGATCGCGAACCCCATCAGACGCCGGACGCGAACCGCCTCAGTCCAGATCCATCCAGTCGCGGGTGGCCCGTTGCTCGGCGATCAGCCGCTCCTGGTGCTCGCGCATCTTCGCCGCCGCGTCCTTCGCGTCCGGGTCCTGGATCGGCGTGGGCTTGTCGTCGAACGTGCGGCCGAGCTCCCTGTCGAGGTAGGTGTCGCGCTTGTCGTTGAGGTACTTCTCCATCTGGTCCTTCGGGATGGGGCCGTCCCGCACCATGTCGCGGGCCGTGTGCATCCCGAGCGCGTCGTCCTTGGTGATCTCGGGTGTGAACCGGAAGCCGCCCTGGCCGTCGCTGAACTCGATCTTCTTCCCCACCATGTTGTCGACCATGTGGTGGTACGAGTCGTCGGCGACGTTGCCCTGCGTGGTGCCCTTGGTGGGCCGGAAGCTGTCGGACGTGGGCACTTCCTTGAGCTTGTCCGGGTCCTGGGAATCCCTCGCGTAGAGCTTCTCCGGCTCGTTGGGCGTGCTGCCGTCGGCCTTGTAGCTGGGGTTGTCCACCATCTCCGGCTTGTAGTGCTGGTGGGCGTAGGTCAGCTGGTTGAGCTGCACGGCGTCACCGGCGTTGCCCGGTGTGTTGTGCCCGGGGGCGTTGTTGCCCGCCAGGAGGTTCCGCTGCGACTCGCGGTACTCGTCGGCGTTCATGTTGGAGCCGTCACGGTCGGTCTTCGTACCGGTGCCGATGTTGGCGCGGTGCGAGTCGTAGGACTCCTGGTACGCGGGCGCGTTGTCCTCCAGGCGCCGCGCATGCTTCATGTTGGCCTTTTCGGCCGGGGTCGCGTCGTTGGGGCGCTTGCCGGCGTCCTTGTCCTTCTTGATCTGCTGGGCGTGCGCGTTGGCGCGCTGGAAGTCGTCACCGCCGATCGCCTTGTAGCCGATCGGGTGCTCGGACTCGTGGGTCTTGCCGCTGACGAGCCCGTCAGGGTCCTTCCAGTCCGGGTCGTTCTTGATGTCGTTCTGGAACTTCTGCCAGGTACGCGCCTGCTCGTTCTGCGTCTTGCCGTACGTCCCGTCGGACTTGTCCGGGTTGCCCCTCGGCTTCTTCGTCCCGAACGGGTTGATCTTCTGTACCGCGTTCTTGACCTTCTGCTTCGCGTTGCCGTACGGACTGGGCCTCGCCTGGGCCTTCTTGCACGGCGTCGTGGTGGCGGCCTTCGGCATCAGGCCCAGCGGGTCGACCAGCGCCGTCGGGTTGAGCACGTAGGCCTGCGAATCCGGTCCGGGGTCCAGCCCCAGCGGGTCGTGTGACAGGTAGCGGCCGACCTCGGGGTCGTAGTAGCGGTGCACGTTGTAGTGCAGCCCGGTCTCCGCGTCGAAGTACTGGCCGGGGAAACGCAGCGGCGTGGTGGCGCGGCCAGGGGCGGACACGACCTTGCCCCACAGCGTCGCCCGTAGGTGCCACGCGACGGCGCCGGACTCGTCGAGCAGTTCGGTCGGGGTGCCTACCAGATCGGTGATGATCGCGTGGAACCGCTCGTCCGTCGTGCCCAGCACGCGCTCGGTCTGGGTCAGCGCCCTTCCGGTGTCGGGGTCCCACTCCCACACCGTCGCCACCTGCGGGCGCCCGGGTCCACTGTGGACCTGTTCGGCGAGCGTATCGCCGTCCCACGCGAACAGGACCTGCTTCGCCACCCGGCCGTCGCGGGCCAGTCGCTGTTTGGCGACGCGGCGGCCCAGCGCGTCGTAGCGGTAACGCCAGCGCTCACCGTTGGGCGTGACGACGAACGTCAGCCGGCTGTCGGCATTCCACCCGAACTGCCAGTGCGGGCCGTCCGGGCCGGCGCCGCGGCGCGTGGCGCGGCCTTCGGGGTCGTAGGCGAAGCGCAGCCGCCCGGCGGACGCCAGCAGCGTGCCGCGGTACTCGCGCGGCGCCGGGCCCGGCTCCCCCGGTGTCTGCGCGTGCGAGATCACGCCGGAGAGGTGGTAGGCGTAGTTCTCCTGCCAGCCGGGGCCCGTCACCGCGCGGACGCGGCCCGTGCGGTCGACGTCGAGGGTGCGGGGGCCGGAGATCGCGTCGAACACCGACCTCAGGTAGCCGTCGGCGAGGTAGGCGTATTCGCGGCGCTGCAGCGTGCGGCTGCCCGCGACGACCGTCTGCGCGGTCAGCTCCCCCGCCGGGCTCCAGGCCTGGCGCAGTTCGGTGCCCGCGAAGCGGCGCACCCGTTCCCGGCCGGCGAGGTCGCGTTCGAAGCGGATGGTGCGGCCGCCGGTGTGCAGCGCGGTGAGCGACCCGGTGGGGTCGTACTCGAAGCGGGATTCGGCGCCGGACGGGGTGTGGCGCGCGATCCGCCGGCCCAGTGCGTCGTACGCCGACCGCACCGGCCTGCCGTTGATGGTCTCGGCGACCACGCGGCCGACCGCGTCGTGGGTGAAGGTGACCTCGGCGTCGGCGTTGCGCGCGGCGACCATCTTCCCGGCCACGTCGTAGGTGAACGTCGTGACGTCGTTCCCCGTCACGCGGCGGACCACCCGGCCCATCGCGTCGCGCTCCAGCACGGTGGTCTCCCCCGCGCCGTTGGTGCTCTCGACCAGCCGGCCCGCCGCGTCGTACCGGTAGCGCAGGGTGCGGCCGTTGAAGTCGGTCTCGCTGATCAGGTTCCCGGCGGGGTCGTAGTGGTAGCGCCACACGAAGCCCTGTTCGTTGGTCATCGCGACCAGGCGCAGCTCGGTGTCGTAGGTGTAGGTGACCCGCTCGCCGTTCGGGCCGGTTTCGGCGACCGGCAGGTCGAAGTGGGCGAACTCGACGCGGCTGGCGTTGCCGAGCGCGTCGATGCTCTCCTCGACGTTGCCGACCGGGGTGGACCGCCAGCGCAGGGCCGCGCCGTCCGGGCCGACCAGCTCGGCCAGTTCGTCCGGGGTCGCCCACGAGTAGCGGGTCACGCCGCCCAGCTCGTCGGTCATCGAGGTCGGGCGGCCGAGCGAGTCGTAGGTGTAGCGCGTGACCGCGCCGTTCTCGTCCGTCACGACCAGCGGCCGGCCCGCGGCGTCGGACTCGATGCGCCTGACGCCGCCGAGCGGGTCGGTGATCACGGCGACGTTGCCGCGCTCGTCGTAGGCGTAGGTGGTCCGTGCGCCGAGCGGGTCGACCACCGCGACGAGCTTGCCGCGCTCGTCGTAGGAGTAACGCCACGTCGCGCCGTCCGGCGTGATGAGGGCCGACGGCCTGCCGAGCTCGTTGTACTCGGTCAGGGTGCGGGTGCCGTCCGGGGCGGTCACGGCGACAACGCGGCCGGCCTCGTTCCGTTCGTAGCGGGTCCGCCCGCCCAGCGGGTCGGTGCGCGTGAGGAGGCGGTCGTGCCGGTCGTAGGAGAACGTCGTGGTGTTGCCGAGCGGGTCGGTCTCCGCGATCACGTTCAGCCGGGTGTCGAGCTGGTACCGGCGCACCGCCCCGAGCGAGTCGGTGACGGTGGTGACGAGGTTTTCCCGGTCGTAGTCGAGGGTGCAGTCGAGGTAGCCGTCCGTGCCGGCGGCCCGCACGACCCGGCCCTCGCCGTTGAACTGGTAGGTGTACCAGCGTCCGTTGACGTCCTCCCAGCGGACGATCCGGCCCTCGGCGTCGTAGGTGAACCAGGTCGGGGTGCCCGTGTCGTTGACGATCCTGGTGAGGCGGGCGCGCTCGTCGTAGGTGTAGCTGGCGAGGACGGTGCCTTCGGGGGTGCGCAGCGCCGTGATGAGGCCGTTCTCGTTGTCGAGCAGGAGCCTGGTGCCCGAGGAGTGCACGAGCTCGGCGGGGACGCCGTCCGCGCCGGGCAGGATGTCGATGCGGTTGCCGTCGCCGTCGATGATTGTGCGGAGCGGGTGGACGCCGTCCGGGGACGCCTCGAAGAACAGCGTCCGCTGCTCGTCGGGGTGCTCGACGAGGTAGCCGTCCTCGACCGCGCGCAGCGGACGGGCCGGCCCGCCGTCCGGGAGCACGGGCGATCCCATCGGGACGGGGTAGCGCTGGATGCTGCCGTCGGCGAGCGCGACGTGCAGCCCGTCTTCGGCGACCTCGAGCCGCTGGTCCACAGTGGACGCCCAGGAGGGGCCGAAGAAGCGCCCGGCGCGGTAGGAGGAGATGTGCGCGCGGGAGAACTCCAGCGGCAGGGCACCGTCGACCCGCAGATCGGTCTGGGTCAGCATCATCCAGCCGGTCGCGACGTCGATCGGGTCACCGCAGTCGGGGCGTTTCTCGACCGGTTTCTTGTTCTCGTTGAGGTTCTGGTTGTTTTCGCTGAGGCTCTTCGAGTTGTCGCCGTTTTTGCCGGTGCCGGCCGGGTTCGTGTTGCCGTTGCTCCCGGGGTTGCCCCGCGTGGTGTTGCCGTTGCCGTTCGACGCGCTGGAGGTGTCCGTGGCGTCGGTGTCGCCCTTGGAGCCGGAGCCGGTGCCCTCGCTGCTGCCGCCCTTCCCGCCCGGGGGTGGCGCGGAATCGGTGGTGCTGGACGGCGTTGTCGCGCCGCTCTTCGAGGTGCCGCCGAGGTCGCTGGGCTTGCCGGGGGTGGTCTTGCTGCCCGGCTTGAGGTTCCGGAACGCCTTGCCGGCGTTCCCGAACATCTCGCTCGCCTGCTTGAGCAGCTTCCCCAGCGCCTGCAACGCCTTGACGACCCGCTTGGTCAGGTCGGCGATCTTGGACGCGACCTTCGCGACGGCGGCGACGACCTGCGGCACGACCCACGCCGAGGCGATGCCGAGGGTGAACAGCACCTGCAGCGCCCAGCTGATCAGGTGCCCGATGAGCTCGGCGATGATGTCGCGCACCAGTGACCGCACCGCGGCGACGACCTCGCCCGCGGTCTTGATGCCCGAGGAAGCGCCGTCCGCGCCCTTCTCCGCCGCCTCCAGCAGGTTCCCGGTGTCCGCCGCCCGTGCGCGGTAGCTGTCGGCCGCCGGCCCGGTCCACGACTGGAGGTCGGCGTCGACGGCGTTCTTCAGCTCGGTCTGGATGTCCCCGAGCTCCTTGGCGACGTTGGCCCAGGTCTCGGAGTGCGCCGTGATCTTGTCGGGGTTGCCGGCGAGCGCGTCGAGCGCTTCCTTGAGCGGGCCGACGTGCTCCATCAGCCAGCCGACGCCTGCGGCGAGGATGGCGCCGAACGGGTCCATCGCCATGGACAGCGCGTCGAGTGCGGTGCCCACCGCGCCGAGCGCCACCGCGGCCCAGTCCCCGCTCTTGATCGCGTTGTCCAGGTCGAAGGCCGTCTCCAGTATCGAGACACCGGAGTAGGCCTTCGTCGAACTCTGCTCCTGCGCCACCAGCGGGTTGCTCACGCGACTACCACGTCCTCTTCTGTCCCCCCGGCCCTCGCCGGTCGCGCCATTCGACGACGAAAATCTCGCACCGTTGCGTCAGGGGGCCGATGTTGCCCGAAGAGGTCGGTGACACTGCCCGTTCGCCCCCCGGCGCCCTCACCCGACGTAGGCCGCCAGGTGCTCCCCCGTCAGCGTCGACCGGGCCGCCACCAGGTCGGCGGGCGTGCCTTCGAACACGACCTGCCCGCCGTCGTGACCGGCGCCGGGACCCAGGTCGATGATCCAGTCCGCGTGGGCCATCACCGCCTGGTGGTGCTCGATCACGATGACCGACTTGCCGGAGTCGACGAGCCGGTCGAGCAGGCCGAGCAGCTGCTCGACGTCGGCGAGGTGCAGACCGGTCGTCGGCTCGTCGAGGACGTAGATGCCGCCCTTCTCCCCCATCTGCGTGGCCAGCTTGAGCCGCTGCCGCTCGCCGCCGGACAGCGTCGTCAGCGGCTGCCCCAGTGTCAGGTAGCCGAGCCCCACGTCGGCCATGCGGGCCAGGATCTTGTGCGCCGCGGGGGTCTTCGCCTCGCCGTCGGCGAAGAACGCCTCGGCCTCGGAGACCGGCATCGCCAGGACCTCGCTGATGTCCTTGCCGCCGAACTTGTAGTCCAGCACCGAGGCCTGGAAGCGCTTGCCCTCGCACTCCTCACACGTGATCGCGACGCCCGCCATGATCCCGAGGTCGGTGTAGACCACCCCGGCGCCGTTGCAGTTGGGGCAGGCGCCCTCGGAGTTGGCGCTGAACAACGCGGGCTTGACGTTGTTGGCCTTGGCGAACGCCTTGCGGATCGGGTCCAGCAGACCGGTGTAGGTCGCGGGGTTGCTGCGCCGCGAACCCCGGATCGGCGTCTGGTCGACCACCACCACGCCCTCGCGCCCGGCCACCGACCCGTGGATCAGCGAGCTCTTGCCCGAGCCCGCCACCCCGGTCACGGCGACGAGCACCCCGAGCGGGATGTCCACGTCCACGTCACGCAGGTTGTGGGTGTTCGCGCCGCGCACCTCCAGCGCACCCGACGGCGTGCGCACCGCGGGCTTCAGCGAGGCGCGGTCGTCCAGGTGCCGCCCGGTGACGGTGTCACTGGCCCGCAGCCCCTCGACGGTGCCCTCGAAGCAGACGGTGCCGCCCGCGGTCCCCGCGCCGGGACCGAGGTCGACCACGTGGTCGGCGATCGCGATGGTCTCCGGTTTGTGCTCGACGACGAGCACCGTGTTGCCCTTGTCGCGCAGCTGCAGCAGCAGGTTGTTCATCCGCTGGATGTCGTGCGGGTGCAGGCCGATCGTCGGCTCGTCGAAGACGTAGGTGACGTCGGTCAGCGACGAGCCGAGGTGGCGGATCATCTTGGTGCGCTGGGCCTCGCCGCCCGACAGCGTGCCGGCGGGCCGGTCGAGCGAGAGGTAGCCCAGCCCGATCTCGACGAACGAGTCGAGGGTGTGCCGCAGCGACGCGAGCAGCGGCGCGACGCTCGGCTCGTCCAGCCCCTTCACCCACTCGGCGAGGTCGCTGATCTGCATCGCGCAGGCGTCGGCGATGCTGATGCCCTTGATCTTCGACGACCGCGCCTCGGCGCTCAGGCGGGTGCCTTCGCAGTCGGGGCAGGTGGCGAAGGTGACCGCGCGCTCGACGAACGCGCGGATGTGCGGCTGCAGCGAGTCGACGTCCTTGGACAGCATCGACTTCTGGATCCTGGGGACGAGGCCCTCGTAGGTGAGGTTGATGCCGTCGACCTTGATCTTGGTGGGTTCCTTGTAGAGCAGGTCGTGCCGCTGCCGCTTGGTGTACTTCTTGATCGGCTTGTCGGGGTCGAAGAACCCGCTGCCCTTGAAGATCCGGCCGTACCAGCCGTCCATGCTGTAGCCGGGGATCGTGATGGCGCCCTCGTTGAGGGACTTGTCCTCGTCGTAGAGCTGGGTCAGGTCGATGTCGTTGACCGAGCCGCGGCCTTCGCACCGCGGGCACATGCCGCCGACGATGCTGAAGCTGCGGCGTTCCTTGACGGTCTGCCCGCCCTTTTCGAAGGTGACCGCGCCCGCGCCGCTGACCGAGGCGACGTTGAAGGAGAACGCCTGGGGCGAGCCGATGTGCGGCTGCCCCAGGCGGCTGAACAGGATGCGCAGCATGGCGTTGGCGTCGGTCGCGGTGCCCACGGTGGACCGCGGGTCCGCGCCCATCCGCTGCTGGTCGACGATGATCGCGGTGGTGAGCCCGTCGAGCACGTCGACCTCGGGCCGCGCGAGCGTCGGCATGAAACCCTGCACGAAGGTGCTGTAGGTCTCGTTGATCAGCCGCTGTGACTCGGCGGCGATCGTGCCGAACACCAGTGAGCTCTTGCCCGAGCCGGACACGCCGGTGAAGACCGTCAGCCTGCGCTTCGGGAGTTCGACGCTCACGTCCTTGAGGTTGTTCTCGCGGGCGCCGTGCACCCGGATGAGGTCGTGGGTGTCGGCGACGTGCGGCTGGGCGGCGCGCGCGCCCGTTCTCGTGGCGGTGCTCATCGTCAGCGAAGCTCCTGGATTCGGATCATGTTGCCGGCGGGGTCGCGGAAGGCGCAGTCGCGGACGCCGTAGGGCTGGTCGACCGGTTCCTGCACCACCTCGGCGTCGGCGGCCTGCAGCCGCTCGAAGACGCTGTCGAGGTCCTTGGTGGCGAGGTTGATGCTGGCGTAGGTGCCCTTGGCCATCATCTCGGTGACGGTGCGGCGTTCGTCGTCGGTGATGCCGGGGGTGGCCTCCGGCGGGAACAGCACGATGGAGACGTCGGGCTGGGCGGGCGGGCCGACGGTGATCCAGTGCAGTCCGTTGTAGCCGACGTCGTTGCGCACCTCGAAACCGAGGATGTCGCGGTAGAACTTCGTGGCGGCTTCGGGGTCGTTCTGCGGCAGGTAGCTCGCGTGAATGGTGATGTCCATGGCGGTCACGCTAGCTTCGGGGCGCGCGCGGGCGCTTCTCGATTCCTGATCGGTCTGGTGACCTGCTTGGCGACGCACGCGGGCATCCCCTCGGTCTCCCCGGCGGCCTCGCGGCGGTAGGCGCTGGGCGACATCCCGACCAGTTCGGTGAAGCGGGTGCTGAAGGTGCCCAGCGAGGAACAGCCGACCTCGAAGCAGACCTCGGTGACGCTCAGGTCCCCCCGGCGGAGGAGGGCCATGGCGCGCTCGATGCGCCGCGTCATGAGGTAGGAGTACGGCGATTCGCCGTAGGCGCGCTTGAACTCGCGGCTGAGGTGCCCGGCTGACATGTGCACGCCGCGGGCGAGGGCCTCGACGTCCAGCGGCTGCGCGTACTCCCGGTCGATCCGGTCGCGCACACGGCGCAGCCGCGCGAGGTCCTGCAGGGAACTACTGGTCACGTGCGCGATCGTGCCATATCGGACAGCCGGAGGGGCTCACCGCAGGCGTTCCAGTTCCCGCGCCGAGGAGGCCAGTTCGAGTGCCATGCGGCGCAGTTCGTCGGCGGCGGCACCGTCGTCGGCGGCCGTGGCGACGTCCTCGGCGGCGCAGCGGAGCTGGAAGAGCCTGTCCTGCAACGCGGCGAGTTCGGCGTCGGAGAGCACGACGGCGTCCTCGGGCAGGCCGCTGCGCTGCAGTGCCGTGCGCCGCTCGTAGGCGCGCTGGCGGCAGGACTGGCCGCAGTAGCGCCGGCGGCGGCCCTTCGCCGTGGTCTGCTCGAGGCGCCGCCCGCACCAGCCGCAGTGCAGGGGTGCGGTGTTGCGGGGGATGCCAGCCAGCAGGTCGACGGTCTCGCTCACGTGCCAGACCCTAACCGGCCACCGGAAGCTCATGCCCCGGCCACGCCGATGCAGCACACTGGGACGGGTGCGCAGCGCTCACCCGTACCTCGCCGGCCCCTTCCCCCGGGCGTTCGTCCACCGCGGCTGGCACCTGGACGACCTCGACGGCATGGAGAACTCGCTGTCGTCGTTCCGGCGCGCGGTGGCCGAGGGCTTCCAGTACATCGAAACCGACGTGCACGCCACGTCCGACGGCGTGGTCGTCGTGCACCACGACGCGGTGCTGGACCGCACGACCGACGGCCGTGGCGCGATCGCCGCGCAGCCGTGGTCGGTGGTCAAGCGCGCGAAGATCGGCGGCCGCGAACCCGTGTCCCGGCTGGAGGACGTGCTCGAGGAGCTGCCCGAGGCGCGGTTCAACATCGACGTGAAGGCCAACAGCGCGGTCGTGCCGTTCGTCAGCGCCGTCGAGCGGCTCGGCGCGGCGGACCGGGTGGCGGCCGCGTCGTTCTCCGATGCCCGGCTCGCCCGCATCCGCAGGCTCGCCGGGCCGAAGCTGATCACCTCCATGGGGCCGCGTTCGGTGGCCGTGCTGTGGGCGAACGGCTGGGCGCCGTGGCTGCGGCTGGGCCGGTTGTGCCGGGGCGCGATGGCGCAGGTGCCGGTGCGGCAGGCCGCGCTGACGGTGGTCGACCGCTCGTTCCTGCGCAGCGCCGCGAAGGCCGGGGTCGAGGTGCACACGTGGACGATCGACGACCCGGCGGAGATGCGGCGGCTGCTGGACCTCGGGGTGGACGGCATCGTCAGCGACCGGCCCGACCTGCTGCGTGAGGTGCTGCGCGAACGCGGCGAGTGGCGTTAGCGGAACGCCTCCACGTTGGTGGCGGCCCAGTCGGCGAAGGCGCGTGGCGGCCGCCCGAGGAGGCGTTCGGCGTCCGCACTTACGGTCTGCTCGGCCTCGGACGGGCTGCCCAGAATCGCGAGCGTCGCCTCCACGACCGGTTCGGGCATGAACCGCAGCATGTGCTCCCGTGCCTCCTGCCTGCTCTGCTCGACGAAGCGCACCGGCTCGCCCAGTGCCTCGCCGATGGCCGCCGCCTGCTGACGGGGTGAGATCCGCGCCGGTCCGGTCAGCGTGTACACGGCGCCCGCGTGCCCGGGGTCGCGCAACGCCACAGCGGCGGCCGCGGCGATATCGGCCGGGTCGACCGCGGGCAGCGCGACATCGCCGAACGGGGCCACGACCGTCCGCTCAGTGCGGACCGAACCGGCCCACTGCAGTGCGTTGGAGGCGAAGTTCCCGGGCCGCAGGATCGTCCAGTCCAGGTCCGGCTGCCGGACCGCGTCCTCCAGGTGTGCGGGGTGACGGCCGGTGCCGACGCCCTGTGACGAGAGCAGGACCACCCGGCGGACTCCGGCGTTCCGCACCACGTCGACGACCTCGCCAAGGTCGCCGCGCGCCAGGAATTCGCCGGAGGTCAGCAGGAACACGGCGTCCGCGTCGTCGAGTGCGGGTTCGAGGGTGTGCGGCTCGGTCAGGTCGGCCTGGTGCGCCCGCACCCCCGCGGGCTGCGGCGCCGCGTTGCGGGACACGGCGGTCACCTGCTCCCCCGCCGCCAGCAGCGCGCGGACCAGCGGCCGTCCCACGTTCCCGGTTGCGCCTGTCACCACGATCATTCCGGTTTCCTCTCGTTCTCCCCTGGTGGTCGTGGCGACGCTACTGTCGTGGGGCTAGTAGGTACCTAGAGGAAAGTGAGGGCGTTCGTGACCGAGAACACGGTGAAGCCGGCACCGGAACAGGCCTGCCCGGTCTCGCCCGTGGTCGATCTCGTGTTCAGCCGGTGGACGACGCCGATCCTGTGGACGCTGCACGAATACGGGCGCCAGCGTTTCGTCGAGCTGGAACGCCGCATCGCCTCGATCACGCCCAAGGTGCTCACCCAGCGGTTGCGGCAGCTCGAGCGTGACGGGCTGGTGGTGCGCACCTACCACGCCGAGGTGCCACCGCGGGTGGAGTACGAGATCAGCGAGCTGGGCCGCAGCCTCGCCCCGCTGTTCGCGACGCTGGCGGAGTGGTCGGTGAACCTGGACGCGGTCGAGCGGGCCCGCGCGGACTACGACGCGAAGCAGCGGGTCCGGCGCTGACCGGTCAGCGGGGTGGTCTGCCGTTCCACGCGGCGTTCCACGTCTTCGGGCCGAGGCGGCCGGAGTCGTTGATGCCGTTGGCGCGCTGGAGGTCGAGCACGGCCTGCCTCGTCTTGTCGAGGTAGCAGCCGGTGCCGGTGAAGCCGTAGCCGAAGGCGTTCATGCGCAGCTGGAAGGTCTTGAGCGCGGGGGCGCAGTCACCGTAGGCGTAGACGACGCCGGGCCACGCCGGTTTGCCCGCGGGTGCCGGGGCAGGCGCCGGGCGGCCGCCGCCACCGATGTAGGCGGACTCGGCGTAGGTGGGGACGCGCTTGCTGCGGGCGTCGGCGTCGTTGCGCAGGCCGAGCATGCCCGCGCACTCCCACGGCTGCCAGCCGCGCATCCGGTACAGGTAGAGCGCGCGGTAGTCCTGTTCGGCCGGGCTGGCGAGGTCCGGCCTGCCCTGGCCGCCGACGCTGCGCCAGGTGGGCAGGTCGAACTGGTAGGCGCCGTAGTAGCCGTTGCCGGTGTTGGTGGCGTAGCGGTTGCTGGACTCGCACATGCGCAGCTTGAGCCAGGTCGAGGCGGCGGGGTCGGCGGAGGCGGTGCTGCTCGCGACCAGCTGGAGGCCTGCCGCGACGAGTGCGACGAGCAGGAGTCGCACGAGGATGCGGGGCGCCCGTCTGAGCCGGTGGGTGATCATGCGAGCACACTAAATTCGCTGCTCAGGAGTCACAACTTTCACAGGGAACCCAACAGCATCACACGCACCGACTGTTTACGCCCGCAGCGACACGCCGTTTTCATGCGAAAGGCCCGGTAGGAGCCCCGCGGCGCCGCGACGCGCGAGCCGGGGCGAGGTTGGGCCGCTCTCCCCCGATTCACCCGATCAAGGGAGCGCTAGGGTCGAGCGTCGTGACCTCGCTTTCCGACGAAGATCCCGACCCCACCGACGCGCTGTCCGCCGTGCCCGGCGCGGGCACGCGGCGCGCCCCCGACCGGGGGCTGCTGCGGTTCTGCTACGGGCCGATGGACTGCGGGAAGTCGACGCTGGCGCTGCAGATCGACCACAACCACGCGCGCCAGGGGCGGCGCGGGCTGCTGCTGGTGCGGCACGACCGGTCGGGCGCCCCGCAGATCACCAGCCGCATCGGCATCACCCGCCGGGCCATCGAGGTCGGCGCCGACACCGACGTGCGCCAGCTGGTCCGCCAGCAGTGGGTGGCGGGGCGGCACGTGGACTACCTCGTGGTGGACGAGGCGCAGTTCCTCTCCCCCGTGCAGGTGGAGCAGCTGGCGGAGCTCGCCGACGAGGTGCGCATCGACGTGTACTGCTTCGGCATCGCCACCGACTTCCGCAGCCGCCTGTTCCCCGGTGCGCGGCGCCTGTTCGAGCTCGCCGACGAGCTGCAGCCCGTGCAGGTGGACGTGTTGTGCTGGTGCGGCGCGCCGGGCCGGTTCAACGCCCGCGTGCGGGACGGCGAGGTGCTGCGCGAGGGCGACACCGTGGTGGTCGCCGATGTGGTTGAAAACGCAATCTCATCACCGGCGCAGACCGATTTCGCTACTTTGCGTTACCAGGTACTGTGCCGCCGCCACTTCCGTCTCGGGGACCTCGGGCCGGGCGCGGGACAGCGGGGGCAGCTGCGCCTGACGTGACGCCGGAGGTACCGCAATTACCGCCAAGCGATAGCCCGACTGGGGGATAATCGCAGAAAGAACGGCCAAACCGCGTCACTTAGCGAGGCGAACGGTGTCCCTGGGGTGGAAGCTGTTGTCGAGGGGTGAACACGCTCATCGTGAGCCACGACATGTTCCGCCGGGAATTCCCGGGCCGGACGAGTCGTTGCATAGGGTGAGCATCACCCTGGCTCTCAAGGACCGGAGCCGACTGAAAGGACGTCATCATGGCCGACCGTGTACTCCGTGGCAGCCGGCTGGGAGCGGTCAGCTACGAGACCGACCGGAACCACGACCTCGCGCCGCGCCGCACGGTGCGGTACGCCTGCCCGAAGAACCACGAGTTCGAGGTGCCCTTCTCCGACGACGCGGAGATCCCGACCGTGTGGGAGTGCCGCCTGCACGGCAGCGAGTCCGAGATCGTCAACGGCGGGCAGCCCGAGCAGAAGAAGGTCAAGCCGCCGCGCACGCACTGGGACATGCTGCTCGAGCGGCGGTCGATCCCGGAACTCGAGGATCTGCTGAACGAGCGTCTGGCCGAGCTCAAGGGCCGCCGGACCTCCCGCTCGGCGTAGCTGGCTGAACCAGCCCACCACGAAGAACGACAAGGCCCCCGCGTCCTCCCGCCGCGGGGGCCTTGTTCGTGTCCGGGGCTAGCGGCGGAAGAGACTCCGGAGCTGGTTCAGCCGGTGCTGGACGCCCCAGACACCGACGCGGATCATCGCCTCGCGGATGATCGAGCTGCTCATCTTCGACTCGCCGATCTCGCGTTCGGTGAAGGTGATCGGCACCTCGACGACCTCGAAGCCGGCCCGGAGGGTGCGCCAGGCGAGGTCGATCTGGAAGCAGTACCCGGTGGAGGCGATCTCGTCGAGCGCGAGCTTCTCCAGCACGGCCCGGCGGTACGCGCGGAAGCCGGAGGTGTACTCGGTGATCTTGCCGCCGAGTGCGATCCGGGAGTACAGGTTCGCGCCCCGGGAGAGGAACTCGCGGTGCTTGGGCCAGTTCACGACGCTGCCGCCGGGGACGTAGCGGGAGCCGAGCACCAGGTCGGCGTCCTCGAGCGCGGCGAGCATGCGCGGCAGGTCCTCGGGCGCGTGCGAGCCGTCGGCGTCCATCTCGACGATGGTGGCGTAGTCGCGCTCCAGGCCCCAGCGGAAGCCGGCGATGTAGGCGGCGCCGAGGCCGGCCTTTTCGGTGCGGTGCAGCACGTGGACGCGCTTGTCGTCCGCGGCGAGCTTGTCGGCGAGCTCCCCGGTGCCGTCGGGGCTGCCGTCGTCGACCACGAGCGCGTGCGCCTCCGGCAGGGCTTCGTGCAGCCTGCGCAGGATGGGCGTGAGGTTGTCACGCTCGTTGTAGGTGGGGATCACCACCAGGACGGGCTCGATCGGCTGTGCTGCCCGTGGCGCCTGCGCCATCCGTGTCCTCCCTCGGCGGGAGTCCTCATCCCGCCCCGGTCGCTCGCGTCGTGTTCTCGGCGCTTGCGCGCCTGGTGCGCAGCCGGACCACGACGCCGGCGAGCACCGCCACCAGTGCGGCGCCGACCAGGCCGTACTCCGTCCACGCACCGAGTCGATCCGACAGCGTAGTCGTGTCCCTCAGCGGCACGCGCCCGACCAGGGATGCGGCGGTGAATTCGCTGGTCGAGCGCTGGATCGAGCCGTCGGGCTCGACGATCGCCGAGACCCCGCTCGTGGCGGAGACCACGACCGCGCGGCTGTGCTCGACCGCCCGCAGGCGGGCCATCGCCAGCTGCTGGTAGCTCATCTCGCTCTCGCCGAACCACGCGTTGTTGGTCGGCAGCACGATCAGCTGGGCGCCCAGGTCCACGGCGTCGCGGGCGACGTGGTCGTAGGCGATCTCGTAGCAGATCGGGGTGGCGACCCTGGTACCCGCGATGTCGAGGACGGCGGGCGCGTCACCGGGCTGCATGTCGCTGGTGTCGTCGACGAACGGGGTGACCCACTGGGCGATGGCGCGCGCGGGCACGTACTCGGCGAAGGGCACCAGTTCCTGTTTGGAGTACCGCTCCCCCGGTCCGCTGCGCGGGTCCCAGACGATCTCGCTGTTCTGCACGCGCCCGCCGCCCGCGGGGCGGTAGATGGCGCCGATGAGGGTGGGCACGCCGAGGTCGGCGACGGCCTGGTCGACGCCGGGGTCCACGCCCGCCGCCATCTGCGTCGCGGTCTCGGGCCAGACCACCAGATCGGGTTTCGGCACCGCGCCCGAGTGGATTTCCGCGGCGAGGCGGTCGCTCTGTGCGAGGTGATTGGCCCTGATCGTGGCGGAGTCATCCATCAGGGCGAGCCCGGCGTTGGGTGCGTTGCCCTGCACGGTGCCGACGGTGAGGCTGCCGGTCTGGGCGCCGGTGCCGATGGTCGGCCACAGCGCGAGCCCGGCCACCACCGGCACGACGACACCGGCCGCGGGCAGCAGCGCCCGGCGCGGGGTGCGGAGCCGGGACACCAGTGCGGGCACGGCGAAGCCGGTCAGCACGACGGCGAACCCGACGAGCGGGGCGCCGCCGATGGACGCCAGCGGCGTGTAGGCGCCTTCGGGCTGGCTGAACGCGACGCGCCCCCACGGGAACCCGCCCAGCGGCCACCAGGTGCGCGGGGTTTCGGTGGCGATCACGACGAGGCTCATCCACACCGGACCGCCGGGCAGCCGGGCGGCGAGGGTGGCCAGCGCGCCGCCGATCCCGAGGTAGGCGGCCAGTGCGGCGGAGAGCCCGAGCCAGGGCCACGGCCCGAACTCGGTGCCGAGGAAGTCCTGCAGCCAGGTCAGCAGCGGGAGGTAGAGGGCGAGCCCGAACACGAAGCCGTAGCCCAGCCCGCCCCACAGCCGCCGCCCGCGCAGGGCGAAGCCGAGCCCGGCGAACGCGATCGGCGCGAGCCACCACAGCGGCCGGGGCGCGAAGCTGAGGTAGAACACGAACCCGGACGCCGCGGCGAGCGCGAGGCGCAGCAGCCAGGGCCGCCAGTTCCGGCGGCGGCGTGCGGGGGTGTCGTCGGTCGCCGTGGACTCCGGCGCGGTTACGGCCACGGCCCCAACTCTAGGCAGCCGAGGTGAACGCGTCGTAGAGGATCTCCCCGGCGCGCACGGTGCGCAGGCACGTGGGCAGCGGGCTGTCCGGGTCCAGCGGCGGCAGCGCGGGCACCCGGGAGCGCGGGTCGGTGGACCAGCGCTGCACGCGGGAATCCGGCGCGGCGACCACGAGGTCGGCGGCGTCCCAGATCGCGTAATGGGCGGGGGCGCCGGGCTGGAGCGTGCCGGTGAGGCCGTCGTTGACCCCGGCGGCGCGGTGGCCACCCCGGGTGTGGGCGTTGAACGCGGCGCGGGCGGACAGCCCGGCGCCCGGCGTGTGGTGGTGCACGGCGGCTCGGACGGTGGCCCACGGTTCCAGCGGGGTGACGGGGCTGTCGGAACCGAAGGCGAGCAGGACGCCCTTGGCGGCGAGGGTGGCGAACGGGTTCAGCCCGGCGGCCCGCTCGCCGAGGCGCGTGGCGTACATGCCGTCCGCACCGCCCCACAGCGCGTCGAACTGGGGTTGCATCGAGCCGGTGACGGCCCAGCCCGCGAGCAGTTCGGCCTGGGCGGCGTCGACCATCTCCAGGTGTTCCAGCCGGTGCTTGGCTCCGGCGAGGGCGCGCTGCCCGACGGTCTTCTCGGCGAGCTGGAAGCCGCGGACGACCTCGGCCACGCCCGCATCGCCGATGACGTGGAAACCGGCCTGCAGCCCGGCTTCGGTGCACGCGACGAGGTGTTCGGCGATGGCCTCCGCGTCGAGGTAGCGCGCTCCGGTCGAGTCGGGGCGGTCGGTGTAGGGCTCGTGCAGGGCGGCGGTGTGGGAACCGAGGGCACCGTCGACGAAGAGGTCCCCAGCCAGGCCGCGCAGGCCGTGGCGGCGGGCGAGGTCCACCGCGCCGGTTTCGCCCCAGTACGCCACGACTTCCGGGCGTCCCGGTTCCGCGGCGAGGGCGAGCAGGCCGGCGAGGTCGGCTTCGCCGGAGATGTCGGACCCGGCGCACTCGTGGACGCTGACGACGCCGCGTTCGGCGGCGTGGCGCAGGAAAGCGTCCTGCGCGCGGCGGCGGTGCTCGGCGGTGATCGCGGCCTGCATGGCGGTGCGCACGCGGTGGTGGGCTTCGCGGGTCAGCGGGCCTTCGGCGGACCAGCCGTCGACTTCGCGGGCCCCGGGGGCGAGGTCGACGAGGGCGGTGGAGACCAGTGCGGAGTGGACGTCGACGCGGCTGAGGTAGACGGGCGTGCCCGCGGCGGCGTCGTCGAGCTCCGCGCGGCTGGGCAGGCGCGGGTTGGTCCAGGCCGACTCGTCCCAGCCGTGGGCGATGAGCACCTCGCCGGGGCGGACGGCGGAGCGGACCGCGGCGAGCAGGTCGGCGGCGTCGTGCACGCCGGTGAGGTCGAGGCCGGTCAGGTGCAGGCCGGTGGCGGTGGCGTGCACGTGGGCGTCGACGAAGGCGGGCGCGACGAAGGCGCCGTCGAGGTCGACGACCTCCGCGCCGGGGTGCAGTGCGCGGCCGGGGCCGTCCTGCCCGACCCAGACCACGGTGTTCCCGGTGACCGCCATGGCGGTCGCGTCGGGCGAACTCGGCGAGTGGATGCGCCCGCCGACCAGAAGCGTCGTGTCGTTCACGGTGTCGAGTTTGCCTGATGTGATGCGGCAGAAATATTTACGCCCTATTGTCGTCTTGACCGGAGATTTTCACGCCGATCTGCCGACGAGGAGCACAGATGACTGCGATCCAGGATGCTGTCTCACCTGCCGACACCTACGGCCAGCCGTATGCCTACGAGCGCCGCGAGCTGAGCGAACCGGACTGGCGCCGGTTCCCCGGCTGGCGGGACGTCACCGAGGCGCAGTGGCGGGACGCGCAGTGGCAGCGGGTGCACTGCCTGCGCAACATCCGGCAGCTGCGGGCGGTGCTGGGTGACCTGGTCGGCGAGGAGTTCTACGCCGATCTGGAGGCCGACCAGCGCGAGCTGGCGACGATGTCGATGCTGCTGCCGCCGCAGATGCTCAACACGATGGATGTCGGCTCCACGGAGGCGTTCTACGCCGACCCCGTCCGGCGCTACATGCTGCCGGTGCGCAGCGACCGCGACCCCGAGTGGCCGAGCCACCCGCACTCGGCCCGCGATTCCCTGCACGAGGCGGAGATGTGGGTCGTGGAGGGGCTGACGCACCGCTACCCCACCAAGGTGCTGGCCGAGCTGCTGTCCACCTGCCCGCAGTACTGCGGGCACTGCACGCGGATGGACCTCGTGGGCAACTCCACGGAGCAGGTCGCCAAGCACAAGCTCGCGCTCAAGCCCGTCGACCGGCAGGACGCGATGATCGACTACCTCCGGCGCACGCCCGGCGTGCGGGACGTGGTGGTCTCCGGCGGCGACGTCGCGAACGTGCCGTGGCACCAGCTGGAGTCGTTCCTGATGCGGCTGCTGGACATCGAGACGGTGCGGGACATCCGCCTGGCGACCAAGGCCCTGGCGGGGATGCCGCAGCACTGGCTGCAGCCGAAGGTCGTCGAGGGACTCGCGCGCGTCGCGGGCACGGCGCACCGGCGGGGCGTGAACCTGGCGATCCACACGCACGTCAACCACGCGCAGTCGGTCACGCCGCTGGTCGCGGAGGCGGCGCGGACGGCGCTGGACGTCGGGGTGCGGGACGTGCGCAACCAGGGCGTGCTGATGCGGGGCGTGAACGACACCCCCGCCGCGTTGCTGGACCTGTGTTTCGCGTTGCAGGGCGAGGCGAACATCCTGCCGTACTACTTCTACCTGTGCGACATGATCCCCAACGCCGAGCACTGGCGGGTCGCCGTCTGGGAGGCGCAGGAGCTGCAGCACGCGATCATGGGCTACCTGCCCGGCTACGCGACGCCGCGCATCGTGTGCGACGTGCCCTACGTCGGCAAGCGGTGGGTGCACCAGCTCGCCGACTACGACCGCGAGCGCGGCATCTCCTACTGGACCAAGAACTACCGCACCGGCATCGAGCACGACGACCCGGAGGCGCTGGAGCGCCGCTACCCCTACTACGACCCGATCCAGACGCTGCCCGAGGCCGGGCAGCGGTGGTGGCGCGAGGGGCGGGGCTGAGGCACCGCCCTATCCTCGGCACCGATGGGACGGATCCTGATCATCGGTGGCGGTGTCGCGGGCGCCGCGGCGGCCCTCGCGGTGCGCAAGGCGGGGTGGGATCCTGTGGTGTACGAACGGCATCCGGACAACGCCGAGGACCTCGGCGCGTTCCTGACGCTGGCCGCCAACGGGCACGCCGCGCTCGACCAGCTCGACGCGGCGGAGGCGGTCGGCCGGGCCGGGTTCGTGCTGCACACCCTGGAGTTCGCCGGGCGCACCAAGGCGCTGGAGCGCACGCGGTGCCTGCGGCGCGGCGAGCTGTGCCGGGTGCTGCAGGGCGAGGTCGTCCGCCGCGGGATCCCCGTGCACCACGGGCGGCGGCTGATCGACGCCACAGAGGACTCCTCGGGGGTGACCGCTCGCTTCGCCGATGGGGAGACCGTGCGCGGGGACCTGCTGCTCGGCGCGGACGGCTTGCACTCGAGGGTGCGGGAGCTGCTCAACCCTGGCGTCGCGCCGCGCTACGCCGGGCAGCGGGTGTTCTACGGCTACAGCAGGCTCGCCGAGCCACCGGCCGAGCCGGGGCGGATCGTGATGGTGCGAGGCGGCGCGGCCTTCGGCTACGCCGTCTCCCCCGGCAGCGAGGTGTACTGGTTCGCCCGCGTGACCGGCGACCCGCTGCCGGAAGCCACCGTGCCGGACCCCGCGTGGCTGCTCGCCCTGCTGCGACCGGACGGCACCGAGTGCGCGGGCATCGTCGAGGCCACCCAGGGTCCCCTGCTGGCCACGAACGCCCGTGACCTGGCGGACGTGCCGCGCTGGCGTGGCGAGCGGATTCTGCTGCTCGGCGACGCCGCGCACGCCGCCTCACCCGCGACCGGCCAGGGCGCCTCGATGGCGCTGGAGGACGCCGTGGTGCTCGGCAAAGCCCTGCGGGACACCGGTTTCCCGCTGGAGGCCTATGAGCGGCTGCGGCGACCGCGGGTGGAGTACAACACCGCGGCGAGCGCGCGGATGAGCGCGGGGCTGCCCGTGGCGGGGACTCCGCCGGTGGACGAGGAGGAGCTGGCGCGGCAGCTGGACTGGGCCACCGCGCTGGCATCGCCGTGAGGGACAATGGCGGGATGTCCCTGGTCGCCGACTGTTCCTCCTGTTTCGGGCTGTGCTGCGTGGCGCTGCCCTTCGCCGCCTCCGCCGACTTCGCCCTCGACAAGGACGCGGGCACGCCGTGCCCCAACCTGCGGGAGGACTTCCGCTGCGGCATCCACGACCGGCTGCGGGACCGGGGCTTCACGGGCTGCACCGTGTTCGACTGCTTCGGCGCCGGGCAGCAGGTCTCGCAGGTCACCTTCGGCGGCCGGGACTGGCGGGACGACCCGGCGACCGCGCGGTCGATGTTCGCGGTGTTCCCGGTCATGCGGGGGCTGCACGAGCTGCTGTGGTACCTCACCGAGGCGCTCGCGCTGCCCGCGGCCGCGCCGCTGCACCCCGAACTGCGACAGGCGCTGGCCGACACCGAGCGCCTGACCCAGCTGCCGCCGGACGAGCTGGCCGCGGTCGACGTGCCCGCGGTCCGGCAACAGGTCAACGAGCTGCTGGTGCGTGCCGCCGACCGGGCCCGGGCGAGCGTGCCGGGCCGTCGCCGCAACCACCGCGGCGCCGACCTGATCGGCGCGAAGCTGCGGGGCGCCGACCTCCGTGGCGCGTCACTGCGCGGTGCCCTGCTGATCGGCGCCGACCTGCGGAAGGCGGATCTGCGCTCGGCGGACGTGACGGGCGCGGACTTCCGCGGGGCCGACCTGCGGGGCGCGGACCTGACCGGCTGCCTGTTCCTGACGCAGGCGCAGCTGACCGCGGCCCGGGGTGACGCGTCGACGCGGTTGTCGGCGCCGCTCACGCCTCCCGCGCACTGGGCTTCTTCAGGAAGGCGCGCAGCCGCGTCAGCGGCCAGGTGTTGATCACCTCGTCGGGGGTGAGCCAGCCGCGTTGCGCGGTGCCCACCCCGTAGCGGATCTGCGCGAGGTTCCGCACGGAATGCGCGTCGCTGTCGATCGCGAACTTCACGCCGTACCGGCGGGCCCGCAGGATGTGCTCGTCGCGCGCGTCGAGCCGGTCGGCGAAGGAGTTGACCTCCAGCGCGGTCCCGGTGCGGGCGCAGGCGCGGAACACCTCGTCGAAGTCGGCGTCGATCGGCGGGCGGTGCCCGATCTGCCGCCCGGTGAGGTGCCCGAGGATGTGCACGTGCGGGTTCTCGCAGGCCCGCACGAGCCGGCGGGTGGTGTCCGCGCGGGACTGGGTGAACGCGGAGTGCACCGAGGCCACGCACACGTCGAACCCGGCCAGGAACTCCGGCGGCCAGTCCACGCCGCCGTCGGGGTCGATGTTGAGCTCGGTGCCGTGCAGCACCCGCATGCCGCGGTAGGCGCGGTCCAGCGCCCGCACCCGCTCGCGCTGCGCGAGCATCTTCTCGTCGGTCATGCGCTGCATGACGAGGTTGGGCGCGTGGTCGGTGACCGCGTAGTAGGCGTAGCCGCGGGCGGCGGCCGCCTCCAGCATCTCCTCCAGCGACGCGACCCCGTCGGTGAGGTCGGTGTGGGTGTGCAGGTCGCCCCGCAGGTCCTGCTCCCCCACCAGCTCCGGCAGTTCGCCCCGCAGCGCGGCGTCGACCTCGCCGCGGTCCTCCCGCAGCGGCGGCGGGATCCAGGGCAGGCCGAGCCGCGCGTAGACCTCCTCCTCGGTCTTGGACACGATCAGCGCGCCGGACTCGGCGTCGAACAGCCCGTACTCGGAGAGCTTGAGCTTGGCGCGCACGGCCATCTCGCGGATGCGGACGTTGTGGGCCTGCGAGCCAGTGAAGTACTGCAGCGCCGCGCCCCACGAGTCGGGCGGCACCACGCGCAGGTCGATCTGGAAGCCCTTCGCGGTGCGGATCGAGGTCTTCTTGGGCCCGCTCGCGATGACCTCGGCGACCAGGTCGAGCTCGCGGAACGCGGCCATGATCGGCTCGGGGTCGTCCGACGCGACGAGGATGTCCAGATCTCCCACGGTTTCCCGGAACCGCCGCAGGGAACCGGCGTAGGTGCAGCGGACGCAGCCGGGCAGGGCGGACAGCCGTGCGACGACGTGCTCGGCCAGCTCGGTGGCGACGTCGAGGAGCATCCGCCCGCCGGAGGCCCGCAGCAGCTCCACGCCGTGCAGGATGTTCTCCTCGGTCTTGGGGCCGAATCCCTTGAGGTCGCGCAGCCGCTCGGACTGGATCGCGTCGACCAGTTCGTCGACCGAGGAGATGCCCAGGTCGTGGTAGAGCAGCGCGGCCTTCTTGGGGCCCAGCGTGGGGATCTCGGTCAGCGCCCGCACGCCCGCCGGGATGCGCGCCCTGGCCTCCTCGATCGCGGCGACGCGGCCCGAGGTGAGGTATTCGGCGATCTTCTCGGCGATGGACTTGCCCACCCCGGGGATCGCCCGCAGCTCCGTCACGCCGAGCCCGGCGATGTCGTCGCGGTGTCCCGCGATGGCGCGGGCGGCCTTTTCGTAGGCGCGTTGCTTGAACGCCTCCCCGCCGGTGAGCGCGAGCAGGTCGGCGTACTCGCGCAGCAGCGCCTCGACCTCGTCGTTGGCCCTGGCCATGCCCGTCAGCGTAGTTCGCGCGCGGGGCGCACACCGGTCAGCGCGAGCAGCCCGTCTTCGAGGGTGCCGGTGCTGTCGCAGTGCCGCGTGGCGGCCTCCGCCATCGCCTTCCAGCGCTGCGGTTCGGCGATGAGGGTCCGCACGGCGTCACCGAGTTCGGCGTCGGTTTCGCACACGATGGCCAGCCCCGCGTCGGCCATCAGCTGGGCGTTGGCGCGGCCGTGCGCGGCGATCGGGCGGTGCATGAGCACCGGGCGCCCGCACGCGAGGGCTTCCAGCCCGGTCGCGCCACCGGCGTTGGTGACCACGACGTCGGAGGCGATGGTGTACGCGGGCATCTCGTCGGTCCAGCCGAGCACGCGCAGCCGGGGATCGGCCTCGGCCAGCGGCGCCAGCCGCCGCTGCAGCGCGGTGTTGCGCCCGCACACCACGACCGGCACCACCTCCGGGTGCGCGGCCAGCAGCGCGCGGGCCGCGTCCTCGACGTCACCGAACCCGAGCGAGCCGCAGGACACCAGCGCGACGAACGCCCCGGGCGGCAGCCCCAGCCGTTCCCGGGCGGTGTCGCGGTCACCGGGGCGGAACGTGGCGCGCACCGGGGGCGCGGAAACCTCCACAGTGGACTCCGGCACGCACGCCAAGGCGGGCGGTACGGCCTGCGCGTGCATCACGAACGTCAGGTCCAGCGAGCCGTAGACCCAGAACGGGTGCGGGGCGAAGTCGGAGATCCACGCACCCGTCGGCATGGGCAGCCGGTCGTGGCGGCGCAGCCACTCCAGCCCGGCCGAGCCCAGCGGGTACGTCGAGAGCACCAGATCGGGTGCGTAGTCCTCGACGCGGCCCGCCAGGCGCCTGCCGCACCACGCCCCCACGAACCGCTTGGACGCGGTGGCGAACCACCGGTGCCGCCACAGCGAGCGGTAGAAGTACTCGTACAGCCACGGGGTGCGCTGCACGTTGGACACGTAGATCCAGCGGAACAGCGGCCCCACCCCGCTGCCCATGACGTCGAGCGTGTCCAGCCAGGCCACGTCCGCGTCCGGCCACAGCCGGTGCACGGCGTCCTCCAGCGCCCGGCCGGTCGCGTTGTGGCCTTCCCCCATGGCGGCCGAGACGACCAGCACCCTGTTCATGCGGTCCCTTCCGGAGCGTCTTGCGGAGCGTCGGACTGGGCGGCGGCGAGGTGCTCGGCCCGGCTGGCCAGCATCGCGATGCCCACGAGGATGACGATGCCTGCCAGGCCCTGCCCGGCCAGTGCGGCGGGATCGGCGTTCGCGGTCTCCCCCAGCCACCACACGCCGATCGCGACCCCGACGAGCGGGTCGAGCGCCGTGATCACCGCCAGCGCCGGGGTGAGGAACCGGCCCTGCTGGAACGTGTTCTGGCTGAGCAGGAAGCCCAGCGGGCCGACCACGCACACCAGGTACAGCGCCCAGTTGCGGAACGGCTCGTCCAGCCCCGCCCGCGCCTGGCCCGCCACGACCTTCATCAGGCCCGCGGTCACGCCGTAGAGGACCCCGGTGGCCACGGCGAGGCCGAGCACCCGCGCGGAGTGGTGGGTCAGCAGCGACACGCCGAGCGCGACGACCGTCAGCGTGCCCAGCGCGATCGCCAGCGGCAGCGGGTGCGAGGACGGCGAGAAGCCCTGGGAGTCCCCGCTGGGGCGGGCGACGAGGAGGAACGCGGCGAGCCCGGCGATGCACACCAGCGCCCCGCCGACCATCACGCGGTCCAGCGGCCGGCGTTCCAGGCGGGCGGAGAACACGCCCGCGAACATCAGGGAGGTGATCAGCAGGGGCTGCACGACCAGCAGGGGTGCGAAGGCGAGCGCGACCAGCTGCAGCGCCAGCCCGAGGCCGGTGGCGACCATGCCGATGAGCCACAGCGGCCGGTGGGCCAGCCCCCGCAGCAGTCCGGGGTCGAGGATCCGGCCGACCTCGACCTCCTTCGTCGCCCGCGCCTGCGCCGCGCTGGCCAGGCCCATGCTCGCCGCGCCGACGACGGCAGCGGGCACCGCCAGCAGCAGTGAGGTGCCGTCAGCCGACACCATGCCCCCTCCACAAGGACTGGCAGAGTCGTTGCGCTGCCGACCTTACCGGGATTTCAGCCGCGGGAAACCCGGGAAACGCAGGCGAGCAGCTGCCGGCCGCGGGCCAGGCAGTCGGCGCAGATCACGGCGTCGCCGGGGACGCACCGCATCCGCGGCAGCGGGCGGCGCCGCCACGGCAGGGCACGGCGGGAGTCGCGGTCGCAGAACTCGCAGGGCACACCGGGCGCGGTGACCAGGCGGGCGAGGTTCAGCTCACCGAGGAACCGTTCCTGCCCGTCCTGGCAGAGCAGGCTCCCCACCTCCAGGCAGTCGGGGCACACGGGGCCGCGCGGGCCGGGGGCGCGGTGCAGCCCCTCGGCGCCGGGCCTGCCGCAGAACCGGCAGGGCGCCGTGCGGCCGTTGACCAGGTACTCCGTGCTCTCGGCGCGCTCCCCGGGCTCAACGGTTTCGGTGACCCGGGTGAGGTCGATGGTTTCGGCAGTCATGCCCCGCGTGTCCTTCCCCGATGCTCGCCCTGCACTCCCTACCGGGGTGTTCCACCGCCACCGCCAGGCAAAACACCCCTGCTCTCCAGTCACGCTCCGCAACGATTCGGCGGGTTTTCCCGACCGGAAACACTTCCGGGGTAGCGTTTCGCGTCATGCGAGAACCGAGGGGGGTCTCCCTGCCGTGGTCGCGCGCACCTCGCGCGGCGTTGTCGAGCAAGCTCACCCTCGTCGTGGCCGCGGTGACCGCCCTGCTGTCGTGCTTCCTAGCGACCTCGGCGGTGCTGATCGGCTCGGCGGCGGGCGGGGCGGCACTGGACTACCAGGCCGCTACGGCGTGTCCCGACGCCTACGGCCCGGTGTTCTCCCGGGCCGGGCTGCGGGCCGACCAGGCCCCGGCGGTGCTCGACGCGGTGCGGCGGCAGGCCGCGGCCCACGGTTTCCCGCAGCCGGTCGCCTCGATGTACAGCGGTGTGCTCTTCCCCGTCGACTTCGGTCCCGCGGCCGCCCGCAAGGTCGTGCTCGGCTACCGCGACGGCGGGCTCGACCAGGTGCGGCGGCTGCAGGACGGCGGCCGCCCGGGGCTGTGGGTCGGCGACGACCTGACGCGGTTCAGCCCGGTGCGGCCTGGTGACCCGGTGGACGTCCAGGGCGTGGCCCTGCCCGCGGTCGCCGGGGTGTACCACGCGCTGTCGGTGCCGCCGCCGCGCTGGTGGTGCTCGCAGCAGAACAACGCCACGGTCTACCTCTACGCGAACGACCCGCTCAACACGATCGTGTTCGCCAGCGACGAGGCCACCTTCCGGCAGACGGCCGGCACGCTGGGCCTGCCCACGCTCGCGAACTTCTACGTCTCCTTCTACCTCGACCCGCCGCGAACCCCGGCACAGGCACGGGAGTACCTCGACCGCTCGCGTGCGCTGATCGCCGCCGTGGACGCGGATCTGCGGCAGCAGGGTCTGACCGACCCGGTGGCGATGCAGACGCCGTTCGCGCGGTCCGTGGAGATCGCCGAGCAGGCGCAGTCCAACGTGCTGGTGTCGATCCTGCCGCTGGCCGCGATCAGCGTGCTGGTCGGCTGCGGCGGGGTCGCGACCGTGGCGTTGCAGTGGTACCAGCGGCGCCGCCCGCAGGTGCGGCTGCTCGCGGCCCGTGGCGCGAGCCCGCCCGCGCTGGGCGGGCTCGCCGTGGCCGAGCTGGGCCTGCCCGTGGTGCTCGGCGGGATCGCGGGCATCGTGCTCGCCCGGTTCGGGCTGCCGCTCTACGCCCCGCCCGGCACGATCGCCGTCGGCTGGCAGGCCGCGGCGTTCGGGATCGCGCTGGGGGTGCTGCTGGTGGCGCTGGTCCTGCTCGGCGCGGTGGTCGCGCTGCGGGCGCACCGCGAGTTCCAGGTGGGCACCAGGCCGGGACGCGGGCTGAGCAGGCGCGTGCTGGCGCTGCTGCCGTGGGAGCTGGTCACCGCGGGCCTGGCGGTGCTGGGCTGGAGCAGGCTCGCCGACTACGGCGCGTCCTCGCGGCTGGGCACCCCGCTGCCGCAGATCAACCCGCTCGCGCTGACGTACCCGGTGTTCGTGGTGCTCACCGCCGGGCTCGTCGCCGCCCGCGTCGTGTGGTTGCTGCTGCGGGCCTCGCACCGCGTGCGCTGGTGGTCCAAACCGCCGCTGCAGCTGGCGATCCGCCGCCTCGCCGGGGCCCGCGCGCCCGTGACGGGCGTGCTCGTGATCGGGGTGCTCGCCATCGGCACGCTCGCCGCGGGCAGCGGCATCGCGCAGGGCCAGCGCGCCGCGCTCGACACCAAGTCCGGCATCCTCGTCGGTGCCACGAGCCGGGTGGACACCGAAACCAAGGTGGGGCTGGGCCAGACGCCGCTGCCGGAGGCGGTGCGCGACACGAGCACGGTCACCGGGCGCACGACGGGGACCGGCAGCGTCGTGCTCGTCGTCGACCCCGCCACCTTCGCCGGTGCCGCCTACCTCGGGCCGCTGCGCGAGCGCATCACCGAGCTGTTGCCGCGGCTGAACCAGCCCGCCGGCGGCGGCCTGCCCGCACTGCGGATCGGGCACGCCCCGACGGCGCTGCCCGGGCTTCCGCCCGCGGTGCCCATCGCCGACCTGCCGTGGTTCCCCTTGCTGGGCAACAGTCCCGGCTATGTCGTGTCCCGTACGGCGCTGACCCCCGCGCAGCTGGCCGCGATCCCCCAGTGGACCGTGCTGTCGCGGACGCCGCTGGACCAGCTCTCCGCCGCGCTGTCGGCCGCCGACCTGGTGCAGGTCAACCGGACCAGCCAGGAGGGGGCGCTGGACGCGCTGCCGTTCTACGTCGTGGAGTGGACCTTCTCGTTCGTCACCGTGCTGGGCGGCGTCCTCGGCGTGGTCGCGGTGCTGGCGCTGCTGGTGGCCGTCGAGGTGCGGCGGCGGCAGAACGCGCTGGCGGGCGCGCTCGTGCTGCGCATGGGCATGCGGGTGCGGACGTTGTTCGGCAGCCACCTGATCGAACTCGGTCTGCTCGCGGGACTCGCCGCGGTCGCGGGTGTCGCGTGTGGACTCGCGGTGGCCGGGCTCGCGGTGCCGCGGTTCGACCCGGTGCGCTGGCTGGCGCCGCGATCCGCGCTGCCCGACCAGATCCTGTTCGTGCTCGCCGTGGCCGGGGCCGGACTGGCCGTCGTGCTGCTGGCGGGCTGGCTCGCGGTGCGCAGCGTCCGCACCGCCAGGACCGCGGAGCTGCTGCGTGGCTGACAGCGTTTTCCAGTTGGACCGGGTCGGGGTGGACTACCCGACCCCGGCCGGGATGGTGACCGGCCTGCACGAGGTGACCCTGGACGTCCCCCGCGCGGGCATCACGGTGTTCGCGGGACCGTCCGGCTCGGGCAAGTCGACGCTGCTGCGCGTGCTGGGCCTGTTCGAACGGCCCGCCCGCGGCGTGCTGCGCTTCGACGGCGTCGACACCGGGCCGCTGCGGCATTCCGCGCGGCGCGCGCTGCGGCGGGAGCAGCTGGGCCTGGTGTTCCAGAACCCGGTGGAGAACCTGCTGGACTACCTCAGCGTCGGCGACAACCTGCGTGCCGCGGCGCAGTCGGCGCGCCGCACGTGCGAGCCGGAGGAGATCCTGGCGCAGCTGGGGCTGGGCGGCACCGGGGACTGGCACATCTCGGCGCTGTCGGGCGGGCAGCAGCAGCGGCTGGCGTTCGGCTGCGCCCTGGCCCGCGGTTCCTCGGTGATCCTCGCCGACGAACCGACCTCGCAGCTGGACGAGGCGTCGGCCGACCTCGTGCTGGACACCCTGCGCTACCTCGCCGAGCGGGAGTTCGCGGTGCTCGTCGCCTCGCACGACGACCGGCTCGTCGCCCTGGGCGACCGGGTGGCGCGGCTGCGGGACGGACGACTGGAAGGGATCGAGCGGCGATGACCACCCCCGTGTTGCGCGCACTCGGCCTGCGCCGCCGCTTCCGCCACCCCAGCGGCGACGTCGAAGTCCTGCGGGGCCTGGAACTTTCGGTCGACGCCGGGGAACTCGTGACCGTCTCCGGGCGCTCCGGCTCCGGCAAAAGCGCGCTGCTGGCACTGCTCGGCGGGTTCGACGAGCCGGACGCCGGGCGCGTCCTGCTGGCGGGCGAACCGATCGACGGCGCCCCGCCGTGGCACACCTGCGCCGTGCTGCCGCAGGCGCTCGGGCTGGCGCAGGAACTCACCGTCGCCGAGAACGTCGCGCTGCCGCTGCGGTTGCGCCCCAGTGGCGACGACGTCGAGCGGCGGGTCGGCGAGCTGCTGGAGCTCCTCGGCGTGGCGCACCTGGCCGACCGCTACCCCGGCGAGGTGTCCTTCGGGCAGCAGCAGCGGGTCGCGCTGGCCCGCGCGGTCTCCGGACGGCCGAAGGTGCTGCTGACCGACGAGCCCACCGCGCACCTCGACGCTGCGAGCACCCCCGCGGTGCTGGGGCTCCTGCGCCGGTGCGCGGCCGAGGGCGCCGCGGTCATCGTCGCCACCCACGACGACGCGGTGCACGCCATCGCCGACCGGCGGGTGCGGCTGGCCGACGGCGTCCTCTCCACGGTGTGATCACTCCGTAGACTGCCGGGTGATGCGACGGTATCGGTGGTGGATCGGCGGGGGCGTTCTGCTGTTCGTGGTGGTGCTCGCCGGGATCTTCGTGTTTTCCGGGCCGGGCACGCCACCGGGGCCGGTCAAGCGCCCCGGGCCGCCCGGCACCGGTCCGCTGACCATCGTCTCGCTCGGCGACAGCACCCTGTCCGGGGAGGGTGCGGGCGACTACACCCCCGACACCAACGGCACGAACGGCGACTGGTGCCACCGCTCCCCCCACGCCGCCGTGTTCCAGACCGACGTGCCCGGCATCGTGGAGAAGCGCAACCTCGCCTGCTCCGGCGCGCCCGCCGCGCAGGTCGCGCTCGGGGACGTCAAGCAGTGGACCGAACCGTCGCAGGCCGGGCAGCTGGCGAACCTCGTGCGTGACCACCGGGTGGCGGTCGTGGTGGTCGCCGTCGGCGCCAACGACGACCCGCACTTCTCGGCGTTGATCTCGCAGTGCTTCCAGGCGTGGTTCCTCTCCGGCAACGGCCCGTGCAGCACCTCGATCAGGGCGGACTGGCAGCGGCGCATCGACGCCATGGTGCCCAAGGTCGTCTCGGCGCTGGCGGACGTCAAGACCGTGCTCGCGCGCGCCGGGTACCAGCCGGAGGACTACCAGCTGGTGCTGCAGTCCTACGCCGCGCCGATCGGCCCGGACATCCCGCCGGACCTGCAGAACCTCAACGGCTGCCCGTTCCGCACCGAGGACCTGCGGTGGGTGCGGGACGAAGGCGTGCTCACCCTGTCCGCCGGGCTCGCCAAGGCCGCGACGCAGGCCGGCGCGCGCTTCCTGGACCTCTCGCGGGCGGGCCGCGGGCACGAGGCGTGCAGCGGCGGGGCCGACCCGGGCAAGGAATGGTTCAGCAGGCTCACGCTCCGGCTCAACGACCTCACCGACGCCGACCGCGCCGGCCACGCGCTGCAGGAGTCCTTCCACCCCAACGCGAACGGCCACGCCGAGATCGGCCGCTGCCTCACGGAGTTCCTCGCGACCGCGTTGCCCTCGGCGGCGTGCCTGGCCGGCAGCGACGGCGATCTGCACGCCGCCGCCACCGTGCCCGCCGCCGGCTAGAACGACCCGAGGTCCGCCGACAGCCAGTGCTCCGGCCGCATCGAGATGATCACCGATTCGCCGAGCTCGGTGCGTTCGTACTCGACGAAGGCGTCCACCTTGTCCGGCGGCAGGTAGCGGGCGGCCATCTCGCGCGACCGTTCCAGCGAGCCGGGCTCGATGCCGGTGACGGGCCCTTCGACCGACACGTACCGCACGGTCGGCTCGACCCGCTCCACCATGATGCTGAACCGGCCGGCGGCGCGGATCGCCCGCGTCTTCCGGGAATCCGGGCCGGTGGAGATCCACAGCTCGCCGCCCGGCGTGTACTGGTACCAGATGGGGACGGTCAGCGGCGCCCGGTCGGGCTGCCACGCCACCGCCAGCGCGCCCACGTGGGGCTCGGCCAGGAATCGCTCTCGTTCTTCCACAGACAACGCCATGCCGCGACGCTACCGCTTCCCACCGACAGTTCCGGCGGGTTCACAGGTCGAGCGCCGCGCGCAGCGCCGCGTCGATCTCGTCCTGCACGGCGGGCTCGATCTCGGCGACCCGCTCGGTGAGCCAGCCCCGGTACAGCCGGGTGAGGAACAGGGTCGAGACCCAGAACCGCGAGTCCAGCGCGACGCCGAGGATGTCCTGCGGGTCCTGTTCGAGCAGTTCGGTGCCCAGCAGCCACGGGCGTTCGGACTCGTTGACGCCGTCGGAGGACAGGATCAGCACGGTGCGCTCGCGCGCGGGCTGCGTCGGCGGACGGTACGTCCAGACCTCACCCCTCCGCACGCAGCTCCTTCTCCGCGGCGGCGACCTCGGCCTCGTCGGTGACCGCGAGGCCCTCGGCCTCCGCGGACGGGCGGGCCGCCCGGTACCCGGTGCGCACCGCCTCGCGGCGCGCCGCCTTCGACAGCCACGACGACAACGACACCCCGTGCGCCTTCGCGGCGCGCTCCGCGTACTCGACCGCGGACGCGTCCAGCGACAGGGTCACCTTCCGAGTTGCCATACCTTTTATCGTACCGCTGCTACGGCTACGGCGACAGCATCGGCGTCCGGCCCTCGAACGGCGTGGAGAGCACGACCGTCGTGCGGGTGGACACCTTCGCCGCCTCGCGGATGCGCCGCAGCAGGTCTTCCAGCGCCCGGGGCGAGGCGACCCGCACCAGCAGGATGTAGGACTCGTCCCCGGCGACCGAGTAGCAGGACTCGATCTCGGTGATGTGCTCCAGCCGCTGCGGGTAGTCGTCCGGGGCGGCGGGGTCGTTCGGGGTGAGCGAGATCAGCGCGGTCAGCGGCAGCCCGATCAGCTCGCCGTCCAGCTGCGCGGCGTACCCGCGGATCACGCCACGCTGTTCCAGCCGCCGCACCCGCTGGTGCACGGCCGACACCGACAGCCCCACCCGCTCGGCGAGATCGGTGAAGCTGCACCGGCCGTCGACGGCCAGCTCCCGCGCGATCGCCTGGTCCAGGGGCTCCAGCGGCCCGGGGGTGGCGCTCATGCGCCGAGCACGACGAGTTCGTGCGGCTGGTTGTTCAGCGACTCGACACCGCCCTCGGTGACCACGACGATGTCCTCGATCCGCGCACCCCAGCGCCCCGGCTGGTAGATGCCCGGTTCGACGCTGAACGCCATGCCCGGCTCCAGCGGCAGCGTGTTCCCGCCGACGATGTAGGGCTCCTCGTGCACGTCCAGCCCGATGCCGTGGCCGGTGCGGTGGATGAAGAACTCGCCGTACCCGGCGTCGGTGATCACCGAGCGGGCCGCGGCGTCGACGTCCTGCGCGGTGACGCCCGGCCGGACGGCCTCGACCGCCGCCCGCTGCGCGCGCTGCAGCACCGCGTACGTCTCCGCCACGTCCGCGTCACGCGGCTCGCCGACGGCGTAGGTGCGGGTGGAGTCGGAGTTGTAGCCCTCGGGCAGCGGGCCGCCGATGTCGACCACCACGACGTCCCCGCGTTCGATGACGCGGTCGGACACGTCGTGGTGCGGGCTGGCGCCGTTGGGGCCGGAGCCGACGATCACGAAGTCCGCGAGCGCGTGCCCCTCCTCGACGATCGCGGCGGCGATGTCGGCGCCCACCTCGGCTTCCGTGCGGCCGGGCCGCAGCCACTCGCCGACGCGGGCGTGCACCCGGTCGATCGCCGCACCCGCGCGGCGCAGGGCGTCGATCTCGGCGGCGTCCTTGCGCATCCGCAGCTCGCGGACGACCGGCCCGGCGAGGGTCTGCTCCGCGTCGCCCAGCGCATCGCGGAACGCGAGCACGTGCAGCGCCAAGGTGTTGTCGCTGACGGCGACGCGGCCCGGCTTGCCGAGGCGGTCGGCGATCATCCGGTACGGGTCCTCCCCGTCCACCCACGTCACGACCTCGACACCCAGGTCCTCGGCGGGGACGTGGGCGTAGCCGGGGGCTTCGAGCTTGGGCACCACGAGCGCGGGGACGCCGTCACCCGCGGGCAGGACGAGCGCGGTCAGCCGTTCGAAGGAGCCGCCGGCCTCACCGAGTAGGTAGCGCAGGTCCGAGCCGGGCGCGATGAGCAGGGCGTCGGTCTCGGCGGCGTCGGCGGCCTGGCGCGCGCGGTCCAGGCGGGCACGCAGGATCGTCGGGTCCAGTGGCGGGCTCTGCGGAGATCGGCGCGACATGGGGCAGACATTACCGCCGGAGTGCGGCGGTGTCGGCGAGCCGGGTCAGCCATTCGGTCAGCAGCGCGTGCTCGGCCGGGCTGAGGCTTTCCGGTGGCTGCGCGCGCAGGGTTTCGACGAGCGCGCTGGCCAGTGCCGGGGTGCCGCCGGGCGCGGAGGGTGCGGCGTCGGTGGTGATCGTGCGCAGCACCATCTCGCGGGTCACCTCGGACAGCTGCGGGTCCCGCTGTTCGGGCGGGGTGGTGTTGAGGGTGAACACGACGCCCATGCCGGCGGAGTGCACCAGCCGCGCGGCGCGCTCGACGCTCATCGCCAGGCGCCCGGCCTCGGCGACGCGGCCCACCATGTGCCGCAGGATCGCCTCCGCCTCCCGCGCGGCGGGCGAGAGCCGGTTGCGGCTGTACATGAGCTCGTAGAACGCGGGCCGGGCCACGCCGAACTCGACGTGGAGGTCCCAGCCGCGGCGGAGGTCGGCCACCGGGTCGTCGGTGTGCCCCATCGCGTTCTTGTCGGCGAGGTAGGACTCGAATCCGTAGCTCGCGACGGCGTCGAGCAGGCCCTCCTTGTCCCCGAACAGGCGGTACAGCGTCGGGGCCTGGACCCCGGCCGCCGCGCTTACCGCACGCGTGGACAGGGCATCCCTGCCGTCGGTGGCCAGCAGGTCGGCGGCCACCCGCAGGATGCGGTCGCGCGTGGAGGGTGCTTCGGTCGAACTCATGTTGGCAATGATAACAGCATCACAGTAGCCGCGTTACGTTACCGGTGATATGGTTGCAATGTTAGCAACGGAAACACCTCTGGAGTTGTCATGGACATCCGCGAACTCGGCCAGCACGGTCCCGCCGTGTCCGCACTGGGCCTCGGCCTGATGGGCATGTCGGACCTCTACGGCCCCGCCGACGAGGCCGAGTCGGTCGCCACCATCCACGCCGCGCTCGAGGCCGGGGTCACCCTGTTCGACACCGGTGACTTCTACGGCATGGGCCACAACGAGCTGCTGCTGCGCGACGCCCTGCGCGGCCGCAACCGCGACAACGCCGTCATCAGCGTGAAGTTCGGGGCGCTGCGGGACCCCGACGGCGGCTGGTCGGGCTACGACGGGCGGCCGGCGGCGGTGAAGAACTTCGCCGCCTACAGCCTGCGCCGCCTGGGCACCGACCACATCGACATCTACCGGCCCTCCCGCGTCGACCCCGCCGTGCCGATCGAGGAGACCGTCGGCGCGATCGCCGACCTGGTCAAGGCCGGGCACGTCCGCCACATCGGGCTGTCCGAGGTCAACGCCGAGACCCTGCGGCGCGCGGCCGCCGTGCACCCGATCTCCGACCTGCAGATCGAGTACTCCCTGCTCTCGCGCGGTATCGAGGACGAGATCCTGCCCACGGCCCGCGAGCTGGGCATCGGGATCACCGCCTACGGCGTGCTGTCCCGCGGTCTGCTGTCCGGCCGGTGGCAGGCCGACCGGGCGCTGGGCGCCGGTGACTTCCGCGGCATCAGCCCGCGCTTCCAGGCGGGCAACCTCGAACGCAACCTGCGGCTCGTGGAGGCGCTGCGGGCGGTCGCCGAGCGCACGGGCGCCACCGTCGCGCAGCTGGCCATCGCGTGGGTCGCCGCGCAGGGCGAGGACATCGTCCCGCTCGTCGGCGCGCGCACCCGGGAGCGGCTGGCCGAGTCGCTGGGGGCGACCGGGTTCCCGCTGACCGCCGATGACCTCGCGGAGATCGAGCGGGCCGTGCCCGCCGGGGCCGCCGCGGGTGACCGGTACGCGGCGCCGATGATGGCCGAGCTCGACAGCGAGCGGTGACCTAGACTCGCCGGGGTGCCCGCACCCGATCACAGGAGACCATGAAGTCCCGCATCCTCACCACCGTCCTGGCCGTCACGCTGCTCGCCGGGTGCGCGGGTGAAGCGCCGCCCCCGGCCGCCGTCCCACCAGCCCCGCAAGCGAAGCCCTCGGCTCCGCCGGTCACGAGCACCACGCCCGCGGCGTGTGCCGAGGTCGTGGCGCAGCTGTCCGACCGGCAGCGGCTGGCGCAGCTGCTGGTCGTGGGTGTGGACCCCGGCGATCCGGCGGCGGCGGTGCGGCTCGTGCGTGACGAGCAGGTCGGCGGGGTGTTCGTCGGCGGCAACCCCACCGCCCTGCTGCGCGACGGCGCGCTCGACCGGGTCCAGCAGGCCGCGCGGTTCGGCGTGTCGGTCGCGGTGGACGAGGAGGGCGGCCGCGTCCAGCGCATCGACCAGCTCGACGGGCCCATCCCCAGTGCCCGGCAGATGGCGCGCACGATGAGCGTCGCGCAGGTGCGGGCGCTGGGCGGGGAACGCGGGCGTCAGCTGCGGGCCCGGGGCGTGACGGTGGACTACGCGCCGAGCCTGGACGTCAGCTCGCAGCCCGACGACGGCCCGATCGGCGACCGCTCCTACAGCGCCGACCGGGCGGTGGTGCGCGACTACGGGATCGCGTTCGCGGAGGGCCTGCGTGACGCCGGGGTGACCCCGGTGTTCAAGCACTTCCCCGGGCACGGCCACGCGCAGGGCGACTCGCACAGCGGCGGCGTCACCACCCCGCCGCTGGCGGAGCTGCGTGCGGCGGACCTGAGGCCCTACGAGGCGGTCGCCGGCTTCGCGGGCGGCGCGGTCATGGTCGGGCACCTCACCGTGCCGGGCCTGACCGACGGGCAGCCGGCCTCCCTGTCCCCCGCGGCGTACCGGCTGCTGCGCACCGACTACCACTTCACCGGCCCGGTGCTCACCGACGACCTCGGCGCGATGAAGGCGATCACCAGCACCTACCGGCTGCCCGACGCGGTGCTGCACGCCCTGCTCGCGGGAGCCGACCAGGCGCTGTGGTCCTCGGGCGGCGACGTGGGCCCCGTGCTCGACCGGCTGCAGCAGGCGCTGGCGTCGGGTGAGCTGCCGGCCGCGCGGGTGACCGACGCGCTGTCCCGGGTCCTGCGCGCGAAGCACTCGTGCGGGTGAAGATCACCCTTATACTGCCTTGTGCCGTACGTCGTGACACTGGGCTGGCGGGGCCGCCCCACCCGCGGTGAACCCGCGGAACTGCTGAAGGCGCTCGGCCCGCTGTCCCCGCGTTTCCAGCCGCGGCTCGGCGCCCGCCGCGTCCACACCGCGTCCTATCTGGACACCGCGGACTGGCGGTTGCGGCGGGGCGGCCTCGAACTCACCCACGAAGGCGCGTCCGGGCCCGGGTCGCTCGTGCTCGCGCCGCACTCGGTCAAGCTCACCGAACCGCCCGTGTGGCCGGCGCGGATCGAGGCACTGCCCGGCGGCGAGCTGCGTGACGCGATCGCCACGGCGGTGGGCGTGCGGGCGCTCGCGCCGAAGATCCGCAGCCGCACCGTGGTGCGGGAGATCGTGCTGTGCGACGGCGAAGGCGAGGAGACCGCACGCCTGAGGTGGGCCGAGGCCGGGACCCTGCACCCGGTCCGGAAGCCGCCGCTGGTGCGGGTCACGGTGCTGGCCGCGCCGGGCCGTCGCCGCGACGCCAAGTGGGTGGCGCGCACGCTCCTGTCCGGTGAGGACTTCGAGCCCGCCGACGCCGTCGGCTACGACCAGCTGCTCGACGCGTGCGGCCTGCCGGGCGAGACCGGGCGGTACGCCATCACCCCGGGAATGCCCGCCGACGCCGCGGTCGCGACCGCGCTGCTCGGGTTCGCCGAGGCGATCACCAGCAACGTCGAGGGCACCGTCGACGACGTCGACCCGGAGTTCCTGCACGACCTGCGGGTCGCGGTGCGGCGCACCCGGTCCCTGCTCAAGGTCGCCGGCGACGTCCTGCCCGGCAACCTCGCCGCCCGCTTCGCGCCCCGGTTCGCCGAGCTGGGCGAGCTCACCACCCCCACCCGCGACCTCGACGTCTACCTCCTGGAGTTCGACGCGCTCGCGGACAGCCTGGTCGCGGGTGCCCCCGAGGACCTCGCCCCGTTCGCCGAACACCTGCGGCGCCGCCGCGACGCCGAGCGCAAGATCCTGGTGCGCGGGCTGCGCGCGCAGCGCTTCGCCCGCCTGATGGAGTCGTGGCGGGCCGCGTTGTCCGGGGTGGTCGCCGCGCCGGACCGGCACTCCACAGTGGACGATCTCACGGCGGAACGCTTGCGGCGCATCACGAAACGCGTGATCCGCCGCGCGGCCGCGATCACTCCCGAGTCTCCTGCCGAGGACGTGCACGCGCTGCGCAAGCGCGCGAAGGAGCTGCGGTACGCGCTGGAGGTGTTCCAGCCGGTGCGGCCCGCGGACCGCGGCGCGCTCAAAGAGCTGAAACGGCTGCAGGACGTGCTCGGCGCGTTCCAGGACGGCGAGGTGCAGAGCACGAAACTGCGCGCCTACGCCCAGGAGCTGCTCGACGCCGGCCTCGCGAGTGCGCCGACGCTGCTGGCGATGGGTGAGCTGCTGGGCGGGTTCGCCCGGCGGGAGCGTGCCGCCCGCGCCGAGCTCACCGGGGCGCTGGCACGGTTTCTCGCGCAGACGCGGCCCGTCGCGTCAGCATCGGGTAGGTGAGGGCGAACACCGCCACCAGCAGCCCGGCCGCCACGCCGAGCGCGAGCCGCGTGCCGCCCGCGGGCGTGCCGGCGTGGAAGAACGCCGCACCCAGTACCGCCACGCCGACCGTCGCGCCCAGCTGCTGCACGGCGTTGAGCAGCCCGGACGCCGAGCCGGTCTCGTGGGGTTCGACCCTCGACAAGGCGTTGCCGAAGAACGGCACCGTGAACACGCCCAGCCCGGTCCCCGCGACCAGCAGCGGCACGGCGAGGTACCAGGCGACCTGCGGGCCGGGCACCCGCAGCAGCACCGCCGTCGCCGTGGCGCCGAGCAGGACGAGCACGACCCCGGCGCGCATCACGCGCGCCCCGAAGCGGGGCACCAGCAGCAGCCCGGTGGCCAGGGAGCCGAGCCCGAGCCCGGCCGACCACGGCAGCATCGACAGCCCGGCCTGGAAGGCGCTCGCCCCGCCGGATTGCAGGAACACCACGAGCACGAACATCAGCCCGTTCATCACGGCGAAGAACAGCAGCGACCCGGCCAGCGACGCGGGGAACACGCGGCCGCGGAACAGCCCGGGTTCCACCAGGGGGTGTGGACGACGGCGCTGGTGCGCGGCGAACGCGGCCAGCAGCAGGACCCCGCCGGCCAGGCACGCCCAGGTCCACCACGGCCAGCCCGCGTCGTTGCCCTGCACCAGCGGGTAGACCAGGAGCCCGGTCGCCACCGCCGCCAGCGCCGTGCCGGTGCCGTCCAGGCGCGGCGGGCGCGGGGAGCGGTCCTCCCGCAGCAGCGGCGCCGCGAGCAGCACCCCCGCGCCGAGCGGCACGTTGATCAGGAAGACCGCGCGCCAGCTCGCCGCGTCGGTCAGCGCGCCGCCGGTGAGGGGTCCGCACACGGCGGCCAGCGCCATCACCGGGCCGATCGCGCCCAGCGCCTTGGCCAGTTCCCCGCCGGTGAACATCGCCCGGATCAGCCCGAACGTCTGCGGCACCAGCAGTGCCGCCCCCGCCCCCTGCAGGACCCGCGCGGCGAGCAGCACGCCGATGCCGGGCGCGAGGGCGCACGCGATCGAGCACAGGACGAACACCGCGAGCCCGGTGACGAACACGCGGCGGCGCCCGAACCGGTCGCCGAGACGGCCGCCGGTGATCAGGAGGACGGCGAAGGGCAGCGTGTACCCGGCGGTGAGCCACTGCAGCTCGCCCGGACCCGCGCCGAGATCGTCGCGGATCACCGGGGCGGCGACCTGGACGACGGTCGTGTCCAGCAGGTTCATGGCTTCGGCGACGAGAAGCGCGGTCAGCGCGCCCCAGCGTCGCGGGTGGAGGACGTCGGTCATGACCGCGACGCTAGGCAGCGGCCCGTCTCGCCCTCCAGCGATCGCGGCACTTCTGACGGTTTCCTCCACACAAGCACGGATAGGATGCGGAACATGCCACTCGACGAGCTCGACCGGGCCCTCGTGCACGCGCTGCACCTCGACGGGCGGGCGCCGTTCGCGCTCATCGCCGACGTGCTGGGCACCTCGCAGCAGACCGTCGCCCGCCGCTACCGGCGGCTGCGCGAGGAGCACGGGCTGCGGGTCATCGCCCGCCCGGCCCCACGGCGGATCGGCCAGGTCGAGTGGTTCGTGCGGCTGCGCGCCACGCCCGACGCGGCGCTCGAGGTCGCGCACGCCCTCGCCGCCCGTGACGACACCTCGTGGGTGCAGCTGACCTCGGGCGGCACCGAGATCGTGTGCGTGACGCGGGCCGCCGGGGCACAGGCGCCGGACGCGTTGCTGCTGCGGCAGCTGCCCCGCACGCCCCGCGTGGTCGCGGTGTCGGCGCACTGCCTGCTGCGCACCTTCGTCGGCGGGCCCGTGGGGTGGCCCGGCCGCGCGACGACGCTCACCGAGGAGCAGGTCCGCCGTCTGACCCCGGAACCGGCCGCCACGGACGGCGTGCTCGTGGACGTCAGCGGGGACGCTGCGCTGCTCGCGGCACTGGCCCGCGACGGCCGCGCCACCTACGCCGAGCTCGCCGCCGGCACCGGGCAGCCGGAACCGGCCGTGCGGCGGCGGGTCCAGCAGCTGCGGCGGGACGGCGTGCTCTACCTCGACGTGGACCTCGACGCCGCCGCGCTCGGGTTCGCCGCCCAGGCGCTGCTGTGGTTGTCGGTGCGCCAGCCCCGGCTGGCCGCCGTGGCGGAGGCGCTCGCCGGGCAGCGGGAGGTCGCGCTCGTCGCCGCGACCACCGGGCCGACCAACCTGCTCGCGAGCGTGCTGTGTCCCGACGTCGACGCGCTCTACACCTACTTGGCGGAGACGATCGCCGCGATCGACGGCGTGGGCCACGTCGAAACGGCGCCCGTCATCCGGACCCTGAAACGCGCCGCGTGACTACCGTGGAGCGCAACAGGAGGGGGACGCGATGACGGACGGGACACGCCGGTCGCTGCACGGGGTGGCGGAGTTGCTGCTCGCGGGGCCGCAGTACCGGGCCACGGGGAAGATCCGGCTGCGCATCACCCCGGGCGGGTTCGGCACGGTGCTGGAGCCCGACCTGCGGGTGGCGGGCACCGAGCTGGTGGTGGGTGAGCGCCGGATCTCCTTGCCAGGGCGGACTTTCGCGGAGGTGGCCGCGGAGGCGGGGATCGAGGCCGGTGCGCCCGCGGGCGTGTACGCCGACGGCTCCGGGGTGGCGCCGGGGGAAACCATCGCTCTGGACCCCGCCGCCACCGGGGAAATCCTCGCGGCCTACGCCGCCGGTGATGCCGCGTTGCGCGCGTTCGCGCCGGGCGTGGAGCCGGTGTTGTGGCCGGAGCACTTCGACGTCGCCGTCACCGTCGACGAGATCAACTACGGCGTCTCCCCCGGTGACGGCTACCTCGGCGAGCCCTACGCCTACGTCGGCCCGCACCGGCCGCGGCGGGGTCCGTTCTGGACCGCCCCGTTCGGCGCCGCCCGGCCGCTGCGCGAGCTGCCCGACATCGCGGGCTTCTTCGCCGCGGGCCGGGCGGCCGCGGCATGAGCTGTGCGGCTGGGGCGGTCCGGCGGTACCGGGCCGCCCCAGCCTGGAGCAATCGAGCGAACGCTGGCCCCGACCGGACGTCGCGACTGCTCCCCTGCGAGCGGCTCGGTCCCCGGACGACCGCCACCCGCCCCCGTCGTGCCGGGGCCCCGAGCACCGGCACGCCATCCAGTGTGCGGCGAACGGTCCAGTGTGGATACGGCCGTAAGTCCCAACGTGGTGGGGACCGGGGTCCATCCCCTTCGCTATCGTCTTCCGGCACCAGCAGGCCAGTGCGAGACCGAGGAGCGTGGCAGGAGTGACCGCACCGGAGGGGGTGCGCGCCACCGCGTTGCTCACCACCTACGCGCGGGCGCAGGAGTCCGCGCGCCAGGACCGGCTGTTCGACGACCCGTGGGCGCGCTTGTTCGTGGCCGAGGCGACCGCTTTCACCGGGGCCGGGCTGCCCCGGATCGCGATGGCCCGTGACGACGGGATTTCGCCGCTGTGGCGGGCCTTCAGCTCCTACTTCGCCGTGCGGACCCCGTTCTACGACGAGCGGGTCCGGCGGGCGGTGGCGGCCGGGGTGCGGCAGGTGGTCCTGCTCGGCGCGAGCATGGACACGCGCGCCTACCGGCTCGGGCTGCCGGGCGACACGACGGTGTTCGAGCTGGACGGCGCGTCGGTGCTGGACTTCAAGAACGGCGTGCTCATCCGGCACGGCGCCGAGCCGACGTGCCGGCGTGTCCCGGTGCCGGTGGAGCTGCGGGAGGACTGGGCGACGCCGTTGCGGGAGGCTGGGTTCCGGCCTGGTGAGCCGGTGCTGTGGCTGGCCGAGGGGGTGCTGATGTACTTCACGGCGGAGGAGAGCGACCGGCTGGCCGCCACGGTCACCGACCTGTCGGGCACCGGGGCGCGGCTGCTGACCGAGTACCCCGCGCGGCAGGTGGACGAGGAGACGATGACCCGGAGGGCCACCGACGAGGCCGAGCGCATCTCCGCGATGATGATAGCCGCGCTCGTGCGCTCCGGGCCGGACACCGGGCCTGAAGAGTGGTTGCGCCGCTTCGGGTGGGCGGCCGAGGTGACCGACATCGCCGCGGAACTGCGGCGGCACGGCCGCGAGGTGCCGGACGTGTTCGCCGACTCCGCCGACCGCGTGCCCGTGTGGCTGATCGAGGCCGTACTCAGGGGATGACGCCGGATCGTGCTCCCGGCGAGCACGATCATGTTCGTCCTCTTCCATTACCCTGACCAGGCCCAACCATATCGGTGAGACGCAGCGAACATGTTCGTCACGAACATGTTCGCTATAGTGGGGGCATGGCCGTCGACCAGAACCCGATCCGCAGCCGCCGGGAACGCCCGGCGAAACCCGCCCTCACCCGCGAAGGCATCGTCACCACGGCGGTGCGGCTCATGCGGGCCGAAGGCCTGCAGAAGGTCACGATGCGCCGCCTGGCGCAGGAGCTCGACACGGGCCCCGCGTCGCTCTACGTGTACGTGGCCAGCACGGCCGAGCTGCACGCCGCCGTGCTGGACGAACTGCTCGGCACCGTCGATCTCGAGCCCGTGCGGGCGCGGGGCGACTGGCGGGACCGGCTGATCGGGGTGCTGACCTCCTACACCACCGTGCTGTTCGCGCATCCCGAGCTGGCCAGGGCGGCGCTCGTCGCGCGGCCCAGCGGCCGGCACTACCTGCGGCTCGTCGAAGGGCTGCTGGCCCTGCTGGACGAGGGCGGCGTCCCGCCGGCCCAGGCGGCTTGGGGAGTGGACCTGCTGCTGCTGCAGGCCACCGCCACCGCCACCGAACACACCGGCCGGACGGACGGTGAGGAAGCCGCCGGGTGGGACGCGCTCGTCCGCGCGCTGCGCGCCGCGTCGCCGTCCCACCCGCACCTCGCCGCGGTCGCGGGCGAGCTGCTGTCCGGCGAACCCCGCGAGCGCCTCACCTGGGGCTTCCTCGCACTGATCAACGGCATCGCCTACACGCCGCGGCACGCGGCCAGGAACTCCGAGGAGCACAAGTCATGACCCACTACCCCATCGCGATCATCGGCGCCGGGCTCGGCGGCCTCACGCTGGCACGCGTCCTGCACGTCCACGGTCTCGAGGCCGCGGTGTTCGACCTGGCGCCGGGTCCGCACGACCGCCCGCAGGGCGGCATGCTCGACATCCACGACGACTCCGGCCAGGAGGCACTGCGGGCCGCGCGCCTGCACGAGGCGTTCCGCGAGCTCGTGCACCCCGGCGGGCAGGCGATGCACGTCTTCGACCGGCACGGCGTGCTGCGCTTGGCCGAGGAGGACGACGACCGCGGCAGGCCGGAGGTCGACCGCGGGCAGCTGCGGGACCTGCTGCTCGGCTCGCTGCCCGAGGGAACCATCCGCTGGCACGCGAAGGTGACCGCCGCCCGCCCGCTCGGCGACGGCCGCCACGAGGTCACCCTCGCCGACGGCACGGTGTTCACCACCGATCTGCTCGTCGGCGCGGACGGCGCCTGGTCCCGGATCCGGCCGCTGGTGTCGGACGCTGAGCCGGTCTACACGGGAATGTCCTTCGTGGAGGCCGACCTGCTCGACGCCGACCGCCGCCACCCGGCGTGTGCCGAGGTCGTCGGCGGCGGCATGCTGTTCGCGCTCGGCGACGGCCGGGGCCTGCTGGGGCACCGGGAGCCCGACGGGAGCCTGCACATCTACGCCGGGGTCCGCGCCGGGCAGGACTGGCTGTCCGGTCTGGACTTCACCGACACCGCCCGCGCCAAGGCCGCGGTGCTCGCCGAGTTCGCGGACTGGGACGAGAGCCTGCGTGCCCTGATCGCCGAAGCGGACGGGCAGCTCGTGCGCCGCGAGATCCACGCGCTGCCGGTCGGGCACCGGTGGGAGCGGGTGCCGGGCGTGACACTGCTCGGCGACGCCGCGCACCTGATGTCCCCGTTCGCCGGGGAGGGCGCGAACCTCGCCATGCAGGACGGCGCGGAACTCGGGCTCGCGCTCGCCGCGCACCTCGGCGACACCGAAGCCGCGCTCGCCGCCTACGAGCGGGCGCTGTTCCCGCGTGCCGAGCACGCGGCGGGCGAGTCCGCGCGGAGCATGGAGATCATGTTCCGCGCCGACGCCCCGCAGGGTGTGCTCGACATGTTCGCCGCCATCTCGGACTGACCAGTCGCGTGTGGACGGCCTCAGTCCGCGGGGTAGAGCCGTCCCATCAGTTCGAGGACCTCGTCGATCAGCCTGCGGGCCTTGGCGCGGCTGGGAGCGGTGGCCACCTCCCGGCCGGCCTCGGTCGCCATCGCCGTCAGGCACAGCACGAGCATGTCGCTCAACGGCCGGGTGTGGCCGTTCACCAGCGTGGAGTTGGCGTGCAGCCACTCGCGGAACCGTTCCCGCGTGAGCATGCCGAACCCCGCGGGCCCGCCGCCGGAGAGGAACACCGTCGCCAGCTCCCGTTCCTCCCAGCAGCCTTCCAGGTAGGCGCGGGTGCCGACGATGAACAGGCGCAGCGCGTCGTCCTCCCCGCGGGCGAGCGCGGACCGGAACGCCTGTGCCGAGCGGTGCTGCTGCCGCCGCTGGTAGTCGTTGTAGAGCGTGATGTACAGATCGGACTTCGCGGCGAAGTGGTGGTAGAGGCTGCCGATGCTCGCGCCCGCCCGGTCGGCGATCTCGACCATGTTCGCGGCGTCGTACCCGGACGCGGTGAACACCTCGCGCGCCGCCTCGAGCAGCGCGGCGCGCGTGGTCTGCGCTCTCCTGCTGCCTGCCACCTCGGTCATGCCCCGATTCTGCCGGATGCCGGGCGGCCGGGACCGCGGGCACGCGCGTCCGGCCCGCGGTTTCGCACGATGGGGCGGGTACACCGCCCCATCGTGCGGTCAGGCCGGCGGGATGCCGTTGGGCGGGGCGCTGGGCTGGCCTCCCAGGTACGGCACGATGGGGCCGGCGCCGTCGTCGGTGGTGGCGGGGGTGCCTTCCCCGGTCTGCCGCCCGCCGCGCACCGTCGCGATCTGCCCGCCGGTGAACCCGGCGTGGCTGTCGGCGCTGTAGCGGAACGGCACGAGCCCCGGCCCGCGGAAGCCGCCCTTGTTCAGGGTGTCGATGAGCTTCTGCCGGGTCAGGTCGCGGCCGGTGGCCTGCAGCGCCTGCACGAAGGTGTAGGCGTAGGACATCGCGTAGTACACGTTGCCGTCGAAGGGGATGGTGGGGATGTACTGGTCGTGGATCTTGCGGAACAACGCCGTCCAGGAGTTCGCCGTGTCGTCCAGCGGCGGGAGGTAGGCGCTGGTGACGAGCCCTTCGATGAGGTCCGCGCCCCGCACCGGCGAACCCGCGCGCTGCGCGAAGTTCTCCAGGAGCCCGGACACGGTGATCGGGTCGGAGCCCACACTGGACGCGACGAGCGCGGGCCGGTAGCCGAGCTTGAGCGCGGCCAGCTTGAACAACGCGGTGTAGGCGGGGATGGTCTCCAGCACGACGACGTCGGCCTGGGCGCGGGCGATCGCCGAGACCTGCGCGGCGACGTCGGTGTTGCCGGGCTGGTAGGGCTCGCGGGCCACGACCCGCGCGGGGTCGATGAACTTGTCCAGGCCCTTCATGCCGTCGTGGCCGAAGTCGTCGTCCTGGTAGAAGTAGGCGATCTTCTTGCCGGCGAAGGTTTTCTTCACGTAGTCGCCGAGGATCTTGCCCTCGACGGTGTAGTCGGGCTGCCAGCCGTAGGTGTAGGGGTGGTCCTTCGGGTTGTCCCAGCAGGTGCAGCCGGAGGCGACGAACAGGTCGGGCACGCGGGAGCTGTTGAGGAAGTCCACGACCTTGGTGTGCGTGGGGGTGCCCAGCGCGCCGACGATGGCGAACACGTTGTCCTGCAACACCAGCTGCTTGGTCAGGGTGACCGTCTGCGCGGGGTTGTAGCCGTCGTCGAGGTACTTGTAGACGATCTGCCTGCCGTGCACGCCGCCCTGCGCGTTGACGTAGTCGAAGAACGCCTTCGCCGCCGGGCCCTGTTCGCTGTAGCCGGGGGCCGCGGTGCCGGTGAGCGGCAGCGTGCTGCCGATCGTCACGGTGGTGTCGGTGACGCCGGGGCTGCCGCCGGAACCGCTGCCCCCGCCGGCGCACCCGGACAGTGCCAGTGCCAGTGCGGCGGTGAGCGCGATCCCTGCCCGCACCTGTCTCGAAGGAGCCATCTGTTCTCCCTTTCCTCGGACCGTCATCGGGGGTGGAGCCTGGCGCGCACCGTGCGGCCGGCCCAGCGGACGCCGGACTGCAGCCCGCCGGGGAACAGCAGGATCACCACGATCAGCACGACCCCGTAGAGCACCAGCGGCACGTTGGCGTAGATCTCTTCGGGCAGGTCGGCGGCCTGCGCCAGGTCGTTGGACCAGGTGGGCAGCAAGGTCACCAGCACCGCGCCGTAGACCGCCCCGGCGAGGCTGCCCAGCCCGCCGAGCACGGCGGCGGTGAGCAGCGACAGCGACAGGGTGAGCCCGAACGCGCCGGGCGAGGCGAGGTTGTTGACCGTCGCGAACAGCGCCCCGGCGAGTCCCGCGCAGCCGGCGCTGACCCAGAACGCGAGGATCTGCGTGCGGGCGACGGGCACCCCGGACAGCGCGGCGGCGTCCTCGTCCTCCCGCACCAGCCGCATGTTGCGGCCCAGCGGGCTGCGCACCAGGTTCGCGAGCAGGAACAACACGAGCACCAGGCACAGCGCGCCGATCCAGGCGTGCCAGCGCTCCACCGGGAACGCCTCGCCGAGCGACAACGGGGGCGGCGGCGGGGTGACGACGAGGCCGTTGGCGCCGCCCAGGGCGTCCCGCAGGCCGTGGTAGTCCGCCAGCGACGGCAGCCCGACGGCGAGTGCGAGCGTGGCCCCGGCGAGGTAGGGGCCCCGCAGCCGGGCGGCGGCGACCCCGACGAGCGCGCCCAGCAGTGCGGTGAGCACGGTCGCGGCGACGAGCACGAGCGCCAGCGGCCACTGCTGGTGTGCCAGCAGCAGCGCGGTGGTGTAGGCGCCGACGGCGACGAACGCGCCGTGCCCGAGCGAGATCTGTCCACTGAGGCCGGACAGCACGGTGAGGCCCGCGGTGGCGATCGTGGTGTAGCAGATCTGGGCGAGCTGCAGGTCGCCGAACGGGTCGAGCAAGATCGACAGCAGGTACAGCGCGAGCAGGCCGAGCGCGGCGCAGCTCAGGTGCCTGACCACAGTGGACCGCCACACCCGCGTCATACCCGCCGCTCCGCTCCCCTGCCGAACAACCCGTTCGGCCGCACCATCAACACGAAGATCAGCACCACGAGCGCCGCGAACGTGACGACGTCGGGCCCCAGGTAGCCGGAGACGTAGCTCAGCACCGCGCCCAGCAGCACCCCGCCGACGACGGCACCGGGTGGGCTGTCCAGCCCGCCGATGACGGCGGCGGTGAAGCCGAACACGAGTGTCGCGTCGAACGCGGTGGGGCTGACGAACGTGGCCGGCGCGATGAGCACCCCGGCGACGGCTCCGACCACGGCGGCCAGCGCCCAGCCGACGGTCAGCATGCGCCCGACGCGCACGCCCAGCAGCCGCGCGACCTCGGGCGCGAACGCCGCCGAGCGCATCCGCAGCCCGAGTGAGGTGCGCCGGAACACGAAGGCGAGCACCGCCATCACCCCGAGCACGACGAGCACGACCCACAGGTCGTTGGGCGAGAACAGCAGCTGGTGGCCCGCGACGCGGAACCCGGTGATGTCGAACCCCGGCGGGTACGAGCGCGGGGTGCCGCCGAAGACCATGCCCGCCACGCCCTGCAGCAGGACGAGCAGCCCGAAGGTGACCACGACGGCGTCCAGCGGCGGGCGCCGCTCGACCGGGCGCATCAGCACCCGCTCCACGACCGCGCCCAGCACCAGTCCACTGAGGACGGCCACGAGCAGCGCGAGCCAGTAGGAGCCACCGGAACCGGCCACGGTGTGGGCGAGGAACGTGGTGACCATGAGCATGCCGCCCTGGGCGAAGTTGACGATCCGGGTGGAGCGCCAGATCAGCACCAGCGCCAGCGCGACGGCGGCGTAGACCGCGCCGGTGGTCAGGCCCGCGAGTGTCAGGTCGAGGAAACGGCCCATTCAGCCCTCCAGGTAAGCGCGCCGGACGCGGTCGTCGGCGGCCAGCCGGGTGGCGTCGTCGTCGGCGACCTTGCGGCCGAGGTTGAGCACGACGGCGCGGTCGGCGACCGACAGGGCGGTGGCCGCGTTCTGCTCGACCAGCAGCAACGTCAGCCCGGTCTGCTCGCGCAGGGCACGCAGGGTGGCGATGATCCGGGCGGTGGTGCGCGGGGCGAGGCCGAGGGAGGGTTCGTCGAGCAGCAGCAGCTCCGGTCGGCTCATCAGGGCGCGCCCGATCGCGAGCATCTGCCGTTCGCCGCCGGAAAGCGCTTCCGCGCGCTGGTGCCTGCGCTCGGCGAGCGGCGGGAACAGCTCGAACATCCGCGCCGTCCCCGTTTTCAGCCAGCCGCGGTCCCGCCGCCACAGCCCGCCGAGCCGCAGGTTCTCCTCGACGGTGAGCTCGACGATCACGCCGCGGCCTTCCGGCACGTGGGCCATGCCCAGCCGCACGAGGTCCTCCGGCGCGCGCCGGGTGACGTCCCGCCCGCCGAGCACCACGCTGCCCGCCTTCGGGGGCAGGAGACCGCTGATCACCCGCAGGAGCGTGGTCTTGCCCGCGCCGTTGACGCCGAGCACGGCGGTGATCGACCCCCGCTCGACGTGCAGGTCGACGCCGTGCAGCGCCCGCACCGGGCCGTAGGCCGCCGCCAGCCCGCGCACCTCAAGCATCGGCACCTCCCGGCACCGCTTCGCCGAGGTAGGCGCGCTGCACGGCGGGGTCGGCCCGCACCTGCTCCGGGGTGCCGCGCGCGATCACCTCGCCGAAGTCGAGCACCACCAGCTCGTCGCACAGGTTCATCACGAAGTCCATGTGGTGCTCGACGAGCATGACCGTGGTGTGCTGCCGCAGGCCCCGCACGATCCCGGCGAGGTCCGCGGTTTCCTGTTCGGACAGTCCCGCCGCCGGTTCGTCGAGCAGCAGCAGCCGGGGTTCGCTGATCAGCGCCCGCGCGAGGGCGACGCGTTTCCTTGTGCCGTAAGGAAGACTGGCGCACACGCGATGCGCTTCGGCGGCTATGTCCACTGTGGTCAGTACTCGCATGGCCTGCTCGGTCAGCCGCTGTTCGTGCCGTTGCGCCCACGGTGAGGCGAGCAGCGAGGACAGCACGCCGGTGCGGGCGCGGTGGGTGGCTCCGGCGAGCACGTTCTCCAGCACGGTCAGCCGCGGGAACAGGCCCAGCCCCTGCAGCGTGCGGGCGATGCCGTGCCGGGTCAGCTGGTGCGGCCGCGGGTGCCGGAGCGGCCTTCCGTCGAAGAACAGCGTGCCCGAGGTGGGGCGGACGAAGCCGCAGATCGTGTTGAACAGCGTGGTCTTGCCCGCCCCGTTCGGCCCGATCACCCCGAGCACGCGCCCACGGGGCACGGCCAGCGACACCCGGTCGAGCACCCGCAGGCCCCCGAAGGACACGCTCAGCCCCTCGGCCCGCAGCAACGGATCATCGTCGTGCATGGGTCGCGACCACCGCCTCATCGCAGCGTCCGGTATCCAGCAAACCGAATCCGATTCGGTTCGCGGCGAACGGTACAGCGTTATGTCCGCCTTGCCCAGACCTGTCGGCAACGGACTCCGCGACACGCCGCGCTGTTACGGCACCGTGATCGTGACCTTGCTACCGTCGGAGTAAACCGAACGGCGTTCTGGAATGGGGAGCCGATGCTGAACCTCTCGGTCCTGCTGTCCTCGACCGCGCGCACGCGCCCCGCCCGCACCGCGCTGCGCTGCGGGGACCAGGCGCTGACCTACGCCGAGCTCGACCGGCAGGCCCGGCAGGTGGCCGAAGCCGTGCGCGCCCGCGGGATCCGCCCCGGCGACCGGGTCGCACTCGTCAGCCCGAACCTGCTCGCCTTCCCCGTCGTCTACTACGGGCTGCTCATGGCGGGGGCCGTGGTGATCCCGCTCAACCCGCTGCTCAAGGAGCGCGAGCTCGCGTTCATCTTCGGCGACAGCGGGACCACCGCCGTGTTCACCTGGGAGGGCAGTGAGCAGCTGCCCGTGCTCGGCAACGTCCGCCGCGCCGCGGCCGCGACCCCGTCCGTCCGCGAGGTCTTCGCCCTCGGCGAGCTGCCCGACCTGCTCGCGCCGTTCCCCGGCACGGCCGAGGCCGAGCCGACCGCCGCCGAGGACCCGGCGGTGATCATCTACACCAGCGGCACGACCGGCACGCCCAAGGGCGCGGTGCTGTCCCACCTGAGCCTGCTGCTCAACGCCCGCATGAAGGAACTGCTCATCCCGAAGCACGAGCACGACGTCGTGCTCGTCGCGCTGCCGCTGTACCACATCTTCGGGCAGACCTCGGTCCTGAACGGCAACGTGCACAGCGGCGCCACGCTCGTCCTGCTCCCCCGCTTCGACCCGGACACCGCGCTCGACCTCCTCGTCGGCCACCGGGTCACGCTGTTCTCCGGCGTGCCGTCGATGTTCCAGGCGTTCCTGCAGACCGATCCCGAAGGCACCCGGCTGTGCAAGGCCGCCGAGACCATCCGGCTCATCACCTCCGGCGGCGCATCGCTGCCCGTCGCGGTGTTCGAACGCTTCGAGCGGGTGTGCGGGCTGCGGATCCGGCAGGGCTACGGGCTGTCCGAAACCAGCCCCACCGTCACGTTCTGCCCGTGGGACGAACCCATCCGGCCCGCCTCGGTCGGGAAACCCGTGTGGGGCGTGGACATCCGCGTCGTCGACCGCGACGACCGGCCGGTGCCCGCGGGCACCGTGGGGGAGATCGTCATCCGCGGGCACTGCCTGATGCTCGGGTACCACAACCGGCCCGAGGCGACCGCCGAGGCGATCCGCGACGGCTGGTTCCACACCGGCGACCTGGGCCGCTTCGACGAGGACGGCTGGCTCTACGTGGTCGACCGCGCCAAGGACCTCATCCTGCGCGGCGGCTACAACGTCTACCCCGCCGAGGTCGAGCAGGTGCTGCTGTCCCATCCGGCGGTGGCGATGACGGCGGTGGTGGGCGAACCCCACGAACGGCTCGGCCAGGAGGTCGTGGCCCACGTCGTCCCCCGCGCCGGTGCCCGGATCGACCCGGACGAGCTGAGCGCGTACGCCCGGGAACGGCTCGCCGAGTACAAGTACCCGCGCCGCATCGTCGTGCGGGACGAGCTGCCGATGACCTCCACCGGCAAGATCCTGAAACGCGCGCTAGGTTGACGCGTTTCCCTTGCAGGAATCGGGATTTTATGGCCTTTCCGGCAGGCGGTTACGGTCGCTTCCATGCCATCGAACCTTCCGGCCGCCGCAGAACTCCTGACCGCCTTGCGTGCCGGTGACGTGACCTCGCTCGAGCTGACCGACGAGGCCATCGCGCGTATCGAGCGGGACGACGAGGTGCTCAACGCGATCTGCGTGACGGACTTCGACCGGGCGCGGACCGCCGCGCGAGAGGCCGACCAGGCGCGCGCCCGCGGCGAGGACCGGCCGCTGCTCGGAATTCCGGTGACGGTCAAGGAGTCCTACAACATCGCCGGACTGCCCACGACCTGGGGCGTCCCGCGGTACCGGGACTTCGTGCCCACCGAGGACGCCGTACCCGTGTCACGGCTCAAGGCCGCGGGTGCGGTGGTGCTCGGCAAGACCAACGTGCCCTTGGGCCTGCAGGACATCCAGACCTTCAACGAGCTCTACGGCACCACCACCAACCCGTGGGACCACACTCGTACGTCAGGTGGTTCCTCCGGCGGATCGGCGGCGGCGCTGGCGGCCGGGTTCGGTGCGTTGTCGATCGGTTCGGATCTCGCCGGTTCGCTGCGCACCCCCGCGCATTTCTGCGGGATCTACGCGCACAAGCCGACACTCGGGCTCGTGGCGCACCGCGGCATGGCCTTCCCGGCCTCGCCCGCGTTGCCGGCCGACCTCGACCTCGCCGTCGTCGGCCCGATGGCGCGCACCGCCCGCGACCTCACGCTCCTGCTCGACGTCATGGCCGGACCGGACCCGCTGACGTTCGGCAAGGCGTACCACCTGGCCCTGCCGCCCGCGCGCCACGAGCGGCTGAGCGAGTTCCGGGTCCTCGTGCTGGACGAGCACCCGCTCATCCCGACCGGGGCGGCTGTGCGGGCGGGCGTGCACCGGGTGGCGGCCGCGCTCACCGACGGCGGCGCCCGCGTGGAACGGCACAGCGCGCTGCTGCCCGACCTGGCCGAATCCGCGACGCTCTACATGCAGTTGCTGATTTCCGGTGCCGTCGCGCGTTTTCCCGTCGAATCGCTCAAGCGGCCGGACGAGGACGACCAGAGCCTGGACGCCGTGCGGCTGCGGGCGATGGCGTTGAGCCACCGCGACTGGCTCGAGGCGGACCACCGCCGCGAACGCCACCGCCACGGCTGGCGGCAGCTGTTCGCCGAGTTCGACGCCGTGGTCTGCCCCATCACGCCGACACCCGCGTTCCCGCACGACCACCACCCGAACCCGATGGAACGGCGCATCGACATCGACGGCGTCGACTACCCCTACTTCGACCAGCTCGTGTGGGCAGGCCTGGCCACCATGCCCGGCCTGCCCGCCACGGCGATACCCGCGGGCCGGTCGCCCGAGGGCCTGCCGGTGGGGGTGCAGCTCATCGGCCCGATGTTCGAGGACCGCACCCCGCTGCGGCTGGCCGAACTGCTCGAACAGCGGATCGGCGGCTTCGAGGCGCCGCGGTAGGCCGCCGTCAGGGGCGCAGGATCAGCCGGATCGGGTTGCCTTCCTTGCGCACGAGACGCTCGACGGCGTCCGCCGCGTCGGCCAGCGGGACGTGGCCGCTGATCGAGCGGCTCCAGTCCAGCCGGTGGTGGCGGGCCAGCCCGATGAGCGTCTCCACGTCACCCGCGCCGGACCCGTAGTGGCCCAGCACCTGCTTGCGCAGGTAGCTCAGCGGGATGCTGTCGCGGATCGTCAGCGGCTGCGGGGTCAGGCCGACGAGCACCAGCTTGCCGCCGAAGCCCAGGCACTTCACCGCCTGCTCCCGCACCGCGGGCACCCCCGCCATGTCGAACGCGACGTCCAGCGCCCCGGTCTCGGCGAAGAGCTTGCGCACCAGGTCCGGATCGGCGGAGTCGAACGCGACGTCCGCCCCGAACTCCAGCGCCCGCTCGCGCGCCGGCTCCAGCGGGTCGACGGCCACGATCGGCGCCGCCCCCACGAGGCGCAGCAGCTGCACGGCGTGCGCGCCCAGCCCGCCCACGCCCCACACCCCGGCGGGGCGGCCGGGCCGCACGCTGGCGGTGCCGGTGATCGCACCCCACGGTGTGGACACCGCGTCGGGCACGATCGCCGCCTGGTCGAACGGCAGGTCGTCGGGCAGCGCGACCAGCGTGTGCGCGCTCGCCAGCGCGTACTCCGCCCAGCCGCCGTCGTAGTCGACGCCCCGCGTGCGCACCTGCAGGCAGGGCTCGCGGAACCGGACGCAGTTCGCGCACCGGCCGCACCGCTCGCCCGCCTGCAGCGTGACCCGCTGCCCCTCCTGCCAGCCGCCGGGCACGTCCGGGCCCAGCGCGTCGATCACGCCGGCCACCTCGTGGCCCAGCGTGACCTCGGGCCCGTCGAGGAACATCGGGGTCAGGCTGCCGTCGATCAGGTGCACGTCGGACAGGCACACCCCCGCGGCCTCGACCTTGACGCGGACCTGCCCCGGGCCCGGTCCGGGCACGGGTACCTCCCGCACCTCGAACCGGCGGGGGTCCAGGCGCAGCCGCCCGGCGAGCATCGTGCCCACGGCTTACTGCTGCTGTTCCTGCTGCTGCTTGGCGACCTCGGCGCGGACCTCGTCCATGTCGACCTCACGCGCCTTGCCGATCAGCTCCTCCAGCGCCGGCTCGGGCAGCGCACCGGGCTGGGCGTAGAGCACCACGCCGTCCCGCACGATCATCAGCGTCGGGATGGACGAGATGCCGAACGCGGCGGCCAGTTCCTGCTGGTCCTCGGTGTCGACCTTGCCGAACACCACGTCCCCGTGCTTCTCCGACGCCTTCTCGTACACCGGGGCGAACATGCGGCACGGCCCGCACCAGGACGCCCAGAAGTCGACCAGCACCATGCCCTGCTGTCCGACCGTCTCGTCGAAGTTCTCCTTGGTCAGTTCGACCGTAGCCACGCGATACTCCTCAACCGGGGGATGGACACCAGGCACAACACAGCCCACGGTACCGGCATTCCGCGGGTCCTAATCGGACGACGACGGCGTGGCCTCGTGCCCGGGCAGGCCCGGCGTGCGGCGGTCCCGCTTGAGCTGCGCCTCGTACACGTGCCGCAGCCCGCCCGTCAGCTCCCGCGCCTTCGCCTCGAACTCCCGGAACGGCTGGTAGTAGGTCTCGTCGTAGCCCTCCACCACCTGGAACGTCCAGCGGCCCGGCAGCACGTTGCGGCCCAGCAGCTCGGCCTCCAGCTCGTCGGCGAGCTTGCCGTGCCCGGCCTCGCGCAGCAGCCCGATCGCCTTGCCGACCGCGAAGTCCGCCGTGCCGCTGAGCCGGTGGAACTGGTACAGGTGCCCGCGCGCGACCTCCACCGTCTCCAGCGCCGCGCTCAGCGCCCCCACCGCCTCGACCGTCGTGGGATCGAACCGCGTGCCGACGAGTGACTCGCCCTGCAGGCGGGTATCAGACGTTTCGTCCGGAGTGTGTGCCATGGAAGGCCGGGTACCCGCCGCGGGCACCACGATGCACGAACGTTGCACAGGAGGCCGCTGGTGGAGATCAGCCGGGAAGTGGACGCGCCGCCGGCGGCCGTCTACCGCGTGCTCGCGGACGGGTGGAGCTACGGCAGCTGGGTGGTGGGCAACTCCCGCGTGCGCCAGGTGGACGAGACCTGGCCCGCGCCGGGCAGCCGCATCCACCACAGCGCCGGCGTCTGGCCGCTGCGGATCAACGACGTCACCGTCGTGCGGACGGCGGAGCCGGAGCGGCGGCTGGAACTGCACGCCCGGCTGTGGCTGTTCGGCGCCGCCGACATCCGCCTCACCCTCGAACCGCTCGGCGCCCACCGCACCCGCGTGACCATGGCCGAAAAGCTCACCGCGGGCCCCGCCCGGTTCGTGCCGAACGTGCTGCAGGACCTCGCGCTCTGGCCGCGCAACGCCGAGTCCCTGCGCCGCCTCGCCGACATCGCCGTGGGGCGCGAGCGCTGAGCGTTTCCTGTACGTGAGCCGCACCCCGGCGCCCTGACCGGCCGGACTCCCAGAGTTCTCCCAGGAACACCGGGAAACCACCCAGGACCGCACGCCAGGCTCGCGGCCATGACAGCCATCGAGATCCAGGGCCTCACCAAGCGGTACGGCCCCGACACCGTGGTGGACGACCTGTCGTTCACCGTCGCCCCAGGGCAGGTCACCGGCTTCCTCGGCCCCAACGGCGCGGGCAAGTCCACGACCATGCGCATGATCACCGGACTGGCCGAACCCACCCGCGGCTCGGTCACCATCGGCGGCCGCCGCTACCGCGACCTGCCCGTCCCCCTCACCGAAGTCGGCGCACTGCTCGACGCCGGCGCCGTGCACGGCGCCCGCACCGCCCGCGACCACCTCCGCGCCCTCGCCGCGAGCAACGCCCTCCCCCGCCGGCGCGTCGACGAAGTCCTCGAACGCACCGGGCTCACCGCGGTCGCGGGCAAACGCGCCGGCGGCTTCTCACTCGGCATGCGGCAGCGGCTCGGCATCGCCGCCGCGCTGCTCGGCGACCCCAGCGTCCTGATCTTCGACGAACCCGTCAACGGCCTCGACCCCGAAGGCATCCGCTGGATCCGCGACCTCCTGCGCTCCCTGTCCCGCGAAGGCCGCGCCGTCCTCGTCTCCAGCCACCTCATGAGCGAGATGGCGCAGACCGCCGACCACCTCGTCGTGATCGGCCGCGGCAGGCTCATCGCCGACACCGGCATGAGCGAGTTCCTCGACTCCAGCGGCGAAGGCATCGTCCTCGTCCGCACCCCCGAGCACGACACCCTCGCCCGCCACCTCACCGCCGCGGGCGCCACCGTCCGGGAGGCACCGCAGCCCGGGCTCCTCGTCACCGGCCTCACCAGCGAGGAGATCGGCAAACTCGCCGCCTACCACGGCGTCGCGCTCAGCGAGCTCACCCCGCAACGGGCGTCGCTGGAGGACGCCTTCATGGCACTGACCGAGGACAGCGTCGACTACCAGGGAGCCCCGGCATGACCGTCACCTTCGCGTCCACCCTGCGCGCCGAGTGGATCAAGCTCCGCAGCCTGCGCTCCAGCTGGTACACCCTGGCCTGCCTGTTCGCCGTCGGCCTCGGCATCGCCGTGCTCAGCACCAGCTCCGCCGGAGGCCAGTACGCGACCGCGACACTCGAGGAACGCCAGAGCTGGGACCCGACGAAGCTGAGCCTGATGTCCTACATCGTCGCCCAGCTGGTCATCGGGGTCCTCGGCATCCTCATCGTCACCTCCGAGTACGCGACCGGCCTCATACGCACCTCGCTGGCCGCCACCCCGCGCAGGCACCGGCTGCTCGCCGCCAAGCTCGTCCTCGCCGCCGCCATCGCCGTCGTCGCGGGCCAGGTCCTCATGTTCGCGGCGTTCTTCACCGGGCAGGCGCTGATGGCCGCCCAGCACCTGCCGCACACCGCGCTCGGCGACCCCGGTGTACTGCCTGCCGTCGCGGGCGGCGGGCTCTACCTGACCGCCATCGCGGTGTTCGCGGTCGGCCTCGGCACGATCATGCGGGCGACGGCCGGCGCACTCGCGACACTGGTGGGCGTCGTCTTCCTCGTCCCGGCCCTGTCCGGCCTGTTCCCGTCCTGGCTGGCCGGCGTGCTCGACTTCTGGCCCAGCGCGGGCGGCGCGGCGATCTTCTCCGTCGTCCCGGATCCGGACTACCCGCACCCGTGGCTCAACCTCGGCGGCATGTGCCTCGGGGCCGTCGCCGTGCTGGCCGCCGCGTTCGTGCTGTTCCGGCGCCGGGACGTGTGAAGCGTTCTCTCAGGAAGGCGTTCGTATCGTGACCGTCGTGAGTGGCGCGGAACGGTTGCTGGTCGTCGACGACGAACCCACCGTCCGGGAACTGCTCGCCGCGACACTGCGTTTCGCCGGGTTCCGGGTGAGCACCGCGGCCACCGGCGCCGAAGCCGTCGCCTCGGCCGCGGGCTCCCCGCCCGACCTGGTGCTGCTCGACGTCATGCTGCCCGACCTCGACGGTTTCGAGGTCGTCCGGCGGCTGCGCGAGCACCACCCGGTGCCGGTCCTGTTCCTCACCGCGCGCGACCGGCAGGCCGACAAGATCACCGGCCTGTCCCTCGGCGCCGACGACTACGTGACCAAGCCCTTCGACCTCGAAGAACTCATCGCCCGCATCCGCGCGATCCTGCGCCGCACCACCGGCCGCCGCACCGGCCTGCTCACCAGCGGACCCCTCGTCCTCGACCCCGACGGCCACCAGGTCACCCGCGACGGCGAACCCGTCCGCCTGTCCCCCACCGAGTTCCGGCTGCTGCGCTACCTCATGGAGAACGCCGGGCAGGTGGTCTCCCGCGCCCAGATCCTCGACCGCGTCTGGCAGTACGACTTCGGCGGCGACACCAGCATCGTGGACACCTACGTCTCCTACCTCCGGCGCAAACTCGACGCCGGCCACCCCAAGCTCATCCACACCGTGCACGGCACCGGCTACGTCCTGCGGGAGCCACGGCGATGACCCGGCTTTCGCTGCGCACCCGGCTCCTCCTGCTCACCTCCGCCCTGCTGCTGGCCGGGCTCGGCCTCACCGGCGCGCTCGTGTCCGAAAACCTCCGCCACTACCAGCTCACCCGCCTCGACAACCAGCTCCGCGGCTTCACCGCGCTCGTCGCCCGCGCCGGCCCGCCGGTACGCGGCGACGCGTCCGCCCGCACCGACCTGATCGACCCCGCGCTCGACATGATCGGCACCCCCTACGTCGCCTACCTCGACCCCGCGGGCACGATCACCCACGTCATCCGGCTCTCCCGCCTCGACGACACGGCCCTGCCCCCGCCCGACGCGCTGCGGGCGGTCCCTCCCGACGGCACCGGCACCGACCTCGACTCCGCTGACGGCGCCACCCCCTGGCGCGCCACCGCCGAACGCACCTCCTGGGGCGGCACCCTGCTCGCCGCCGCCCCGCTCACCGAAGCCGACGCCACCCTCACCCAGCTGCGCACGAGCAGCCTCGTCAGCGGAGCAGCCCTGCTCGTCCTGCTCACGGCCGCCGGCTGGTTCGCACTCGGCCACGGCCTCCGCCCCCTGCGCCGCGTCGAGCACACCGCCGCCGCCATCGCCGGCGGTGACCTCACCCGCCGCGTACCCGGGCTCGCCCCGGCCGGCACCGAGATCGGGCACCTCGCGCAGTCCCTCAACGCCATGCTCGGGCAGCTCGAAAAGGCCTTCGCCGACCGCGCGGCCTCCGAAGCCCGCATGCGCGCCTTCGTCTCCGACGTCAGCCACGAACTCCGCACCCCGCTGTTCGGGATCAAGGGCTCGGCCGAGCTGTACCGGATGGGCGAACGCACCGACGTCGACGCCGCGATGCGCCGCATCGAACGCGAAGCCACCCGGCTGACCGGCCTCACGGAGGACCTGCTGCTGCTCGCCCAGCTCGACGAAGCCCCCGAAGCACAACTCGACCCGGCGCCGATGGACCTGCGCACCCTCGCCGGGGACGCCCGGCACGACCTGCACGCCCTCGACCCGGCCCGCTCTGTCGAACTCACCGGCCCCGGGGGCGACGGTCCACCCGGTCCCGCCCCGGTCCACGGCGACGAAGCCCGGCTGCGGCAGGTCGTCACCAACCTCGTCGGCAACGCCGTCGTCCACACCCCTCCCGGCACCCCCGTGCGCATCGGCGTCGGTACCGTCGACGGGCACGCCGTGCTGGAGATCGCCGACCACGGCCCCGGCATGACCGCCGAGCAGGCGCCCCACGTGTTCGACCGCTTCTACCGCACCGACCGCTCCCGCACCCGCTCACCCGGCGCGGGCGCCGGGCTCGGCCTCCCCATCGCGCGCTCACTGGCCCGCGCCCACGGCGGCGACGTCGAACTGACCACCGCGCTCGGACAGGGCGCCTGCTTCCGGCTCGTCCTGCCCTCAGGCCTGTGACTGGTGGCTCGGCCGCCCCCACGGCACCGTGCCCAGCCGCTCCCACCACCGCGACGGGCGCGGCGCCAGCGCCTCCGCCGACGTCGCCGCCTGGGTGCGCAGGCCGTCGGCGAACTCGGTGAACACCGAAGCCGCGTCCCGCGTCGGGCGCCAGCCCAGCTCCCGCCGCGCCCGGCCGGTGTCGCCGAGCGCCGCCTGGTCCGCCAGCTCCAGCCAGCCGGGGTGCGTCGGCTGCACCCCCGCCCGCCACAACGCCCACGCCGCCCGCGTCAGCACCGGCCGCGGCACCGGCACCCGCACCGCACCCAGCAGCTCCGCGACGTCCTCCGCCGTGAGCACCGGATCCGTCGCCAGGTTCAGCCCGCCGGGCAACCCCGCCGCGAGCGCACGCCGGATCCCGTCCGCCACGTCGTCGGAGTGCACCACCTGCAACCGCAGCTCCGACCACAGCGGCATCGGGAACCCCCGCACCGACAGGACCCCGGCGGGCAGCAACGGGCTCAGCAACCAGCGCCCGAACTGCCCGCCCGCCGCCCGCTGCAGGATCGCGCACGGCCGCACCCGCGTCACCACCACGCCGGGCCGCTCGCGCTCGAAGACGTCCAGCATCCGCTCCAGCTCCGCCTTCCCGCGGCTGTAAGCGCTTACCGAAATCCCGTCACACGGCCAGTCCTCGGCCACGCGCGTCCACCGAGGCGCCGGCGAGTACGCCGCCACCGACGACGCGCACACCACGTGCCGCACCCCGGCCCGCGCGGCCGCGTCCAGCACCCGCCGCGTCCCGGTCAGGTTCGTCGCCGTCATCGGCGGATCCCCCGTGCTCGGGTTGACCGCCCACGCCAGGTGCACCACCGCGTCCGCCCCCGCGAACACCGGCTCCAGCGGCACCTCGCCCGTCAGGTCGTGCGCCACCCAGCGCACCCCCGCGTACGGCCCCTCCGGCGGCGGCACCCGCCGCGCCAGCCCGGTCACTTCCGCGTGTTCCTGCCGCAGGAGCCGGACCAGTGCCGTTCCCACGTTGCCGGTCGCCCCGGTCACCACGATGCGCACGCCGAACCTGGTGCCCGTTCGCGGCGCCGTCAAAACGGGTACAGGTGTCACCATGGAGCAGACAGCCGAAACGGTGGACGCAGTCGTCGTCGGCGCCGGGCCCAACGGGCTCGTCGCGGCCAACATCCTCGCCGACGCGGGATGGGACGTCCTGGTGCTCGAAGCGGCCGAGACCCCCGGCGGCGCCGTCCGCACCGCCGAACTCACCGCCCCCGGCTTCCGCAACGACGTGTGCAGCGCCTTCTACCCGCTGGCCGCCGCGTCCCCGATCATCTCGGCGCTCCACCTCCAGGACTACGGCCTGCGCTGGCGGCACGCCCCCGCCGCGCTCGCGCACGTCCTGCCCGACGACCGCGTCGCGCTCGTCTCCCGCGACCTCGACCGCACCGCCGCCTCCGTCGCGCAGTTCGCCCCCGGCGACGGCGACGCCTGGCGCGCCGAGTTCCACTCCTGGACGGCCATCCGGGACCAGCTGCTCGACGCCCTGTTCCAGCCCTTCCCGCCGGTCCGCGCCGCCGCCCGGCTCGGCAAGCGACTCGGCCTCGCCGACGGCCTGCGCTTCGCCCGCATGGTCACGATGCCGGTCCGGGTCATGGCCGCGGAACGCTTCGCCGGCGCCGGCGCGCAACTGCTGTTGGCGGGCAACGCCCAGCACACCGACCTCGGCCCCGGCCACGCGGGCAGCGCCGTGTTCGGCTGGCTGCTGGCGATGCTCGCCCAGGACGTCGGGTTCCCCGTGCCCGAGGGCGGGGCGGGGCGGCTGGCGATCGCGCTCACCAACCGGCTCACCGCCGCGGGCGGCCGCGTCGCCTGCCAGCGGCCCGTCACCCGCATCCACACCGCGGGCGGTGAGGCGGTCGCGGTCTCCGACGCCTCCGGCCGGCTCGTGCGGGCCCGCCGCGCGGTGCTCGCGACCGTGCCCGCCCCCGTGCTGTACCAGGAGCTGCTCGACCCCGACGTGCTGCCGCCGCGCTTCCGCGAGGACCTGCGGCGGTTCCACTGGGACGACCCGACCGTCAAGGTCGACTGGGCGCTGTCCCAGCCGATCCCGTGGCGCAACCCCGAGGCGGGCCAGGCGGGCACCGTGCACCTCGACGCGGACATGGCCGGCCTCGCCGACTACCACCACGCCCTGGCCAACGGCCGCCTGCCCGAGGACCCGTTCCTGCTGCTGGGCCAGATGACCACGGCCGACGCGACCCGCTCGCCGTCGGGCACCGAGTCGGCCTGGGTGTACACGCACGTGCCCCGCGACCACAAGTGGGACACCGACTCGCTGCGGCACTTCGCAGACCGCCTCGAAGCGGTCGTGGAACGGCACGCGCCCGGCTTCACCGGCCGCATCCAGGCCCGCCGCATCCACGGCCCCGACGACCTCTTCCACATCGACGGCAACCTCGTCGGCGGTGCGATCAACGCCGGCACCGCCGCGATCCACCAGCAGCTGTTCTTCCGGCCCGTGCCCGGCCTCGCCCGGCCCGACACCCCCGTGGACCGGCTGTTCCTCGCCGGTGCGTCGGCACATCCCGGTGGTGCGGTGCACGGCGGCCCCGGCGCGAACGCCGCGAAGGCCGCGCTGCGCCGCGCGGGCCGTGGGGGTGCCGCCTACCGGAAGGTGGTCCAGCGGCTCAACGCCGCGCTCTACACGTGACCGGTGAGCATCAGCAGCGCTTCCTTGAGGCTGCCCAGGAACTCGGTGCCCGCGGGACGCCGGGCGGGCCAGCCGGGCCCGGCGATCAGCCGCCGCACCCGGTGCCGCCGCAACGCCGCGACCGCCGCACTGCTGGCCGTCTCCTGCTGGTGCGACCACAGCACCACCGCCAGCGGCCGGGCGGCGGCCACGGCGTGGTCGAGGCTGCGGGGCGGGGTCGCGGCGCCGAGCATCCGCACCGGCAGCTCCCGCTCCGCCAGCGCGGCGGAAAGCGCTTCCAGCGCGAGCGAGTGGTACTCGCCCTCGGTGCAGGCGAGCAGGACCGGCCGCCGGTCCGCGCGCTCGGCCGGACGCGGAACCCGGTGCAGCGCCGCGGAAACCGCCCACGACAGCACGTGCTCGGTGTCGACGACGTCCGGGTCGTGGCGCTGGTCGCCGTCCAGCGTGACGAGCGCGGGACGGCACAGCCGTTCCCACGTCTCCACGACGCCCTGCCTGGCGACCGCCTGCTCGATCACCCGCAGGCAGCGCCCCGAGTCGAGCGCGCGGGCCGAGGTGACCAGCCGCGCCAGGTCCTCACCGGGTGTGCCGCCTTCGCGGATCGCCGCTTCCACGGACTTCGCCGCGTCGGAGGGCAGCATGCCCGCGGTGATCAGGTCCCGCATGCGGCGCAGGCGGTTGACGTCCTCCGCGCTGTAGCGCCGGTAGCGACCGGGCTGGGGGTTGTGCGGGCCGACGCCGTACCGGCGGTGCCACGTGCGCAGCGTCGATTCGGCGATCCGCAGGTGGCGGGCCACCTGTCCCGCCGTCCACACACTGCCTGGCTCGGGTTCCCGGCTCCCCCGCGTCATCGTCCCATCGTCACACCTGCGGTTTTGTCGTGCTGATGAGCCAGTTTCGCGGCTGGGGTGATCACGCGCAAGCGGTGGCGGCGGAGGCTCGCTCCGCCCCGGCGCCTACATTGCGATCATGCGGACGGTGGTGATCACGCGCAGGGCGGCTTCCGGCTGGAGGAGCGCCCGGATCCGGTCGCGGGACCGGGAACGGTCGTCGTCAGGGTGCGGGCGGCGGGGCTCAACGCCGCCGATCTGCAGCAGGCCCGGGGTGACTACCCGGCGCCGCCGGGCTGGCCCGCCGACGTGCCCGGCCTGGAGGTCGCGGGCGAGGTCGAGCAGGTCGGGCCCGGCGTCACGGGAGTGGCGGCCGGGGACCGGGTGATGGCACTGGTCGGCGGCGGCGGGCACGCGGAGCGGATCACGGTTCCCGCGGACCTCCTCCTGCCGGTTCCCGATGGCCTGTCGTGGGAGGAGGCCGCGGGTTTCCCGGAGGCGTTCAGCACCGCCTGGGACGCACTGGTCACCCAGGCCGGGGTCCGGGCGGGCGACCGGGTGCTCGTCACCGGCGCGGCCGGCGGCGTGGGCACGGCCATGGTGCAGGTCGCCGCGGTCTCCGGGGCGCACGTCGTGGCCAGCGTGCGCCGGGCGGAACTCCACCCGCGCGTGCGGGGCCTCGCCGAGGACGGCCGGGTGGACGTCGTGACGCTCGATCAGGAAGCCGCGCACGCGCCCTACGACGTGGTCGTGGAACTGGTCGGTGGCGAGGACTGCCTGCAGCGGGTGGCTCTGCTCCGCAGCCGGGGCACGGTGCTCGTCGTCGGCGTCCAGGCCGGGACCACGGCGCCGCTGCGGATGTTCGACCTCATGCTCAAGCGTGCCCGCCTGATCGGCACCACCATCCGCGGTCGCTCACCCGCCGAGAAAGCGGTCCTCGCCGCCAGCGTGCGGACGTCCGTGGTGCCCCTGCTGGCGCAGGGCCGCCTGCGCGTCCCCGTCGACGCGATGTTCCCACTCGGACAGTTCGCCGAGGCCTATGCCCGTCTTGGCGGTTTGGGAAAGTTCGGCAAGGTCGTTCTTGTACCGTGAGAGCCGGGTAGGCGCTTGAATCCCGGGCCGTATTCGGCGTTATACACCTGAAGTGCCGGTGAGCGCGAGACGCTCGACGTTGCGCAGGAGGTCCCGCACCACCAGGCGCGCCGAGGGCTGGATCGACTGCCAGTACCAGTCGGCCCAGCGGAAGGCGATCACGTCCGTCGCGCGCACCCGGGACTCGAACGACAGCAGCGTCTGCTCCTCCCCGTACGGCAGCACCGAGAAGGCGACGGCGATGACCGCCCGCCGGGGCCGGGAGAACGTCGCGAACTCGGCCGCCGTGAGGTGCTGCCAGTCCATGAACGGGGTCCAGAACCGGCCCGCCGCGCCCAGCACGACCTCGGCGTCGCTGAGCCCGAGGCGCACCCACTTCGCCGTCGCCAGCAGCTCGTCGAACCCCGCGATCCCGGCGCGGGGGCGGAACCCCGGCCCGGCGCCGTCCAGCACGCGCGGCGGGGTCTCGGTCGCCGGGCGCAACGCCGGCCAGACCCGTTGCGGCGGCACGGAGAGCATCCGGTGCTCCCTGGTGACGAGGTCGGACCGGGGGACGCACTGGTCGATCAAGCTCATCGGCACTCCCTCACGGGCCGATGATCCCGCCGCCCGGTGCGGGGAGCTAGGGACCAAGGTCCCCGGACGCCGATCATGAGACGTTCTCCGGCAGCCAGCGCCCGATGCACGTGAGCAGCTCGTCCGGCTCCACCGGCTTCGTGACGTAGTCGCTCGCACCGGCGTCGAGGCTCTTCTCCCGGTCACCGGCCATCGCCTTCGCGGTGACCATGATGATCGGCAGCCGGTCGAACCGCGGCATCTGGCGGATCGCGGCCGTGGTCGCGTAGCCGTCCATCTCCGGCATCATCACGTCCATCAGGATCAGGTCCACCTCCGGATCGGCCAGCAGCTCCTCGATCCCCTTGCGGCCGTTGGGCGCGTGCCGCACCACCATCCCGTGCAGCTCCAGCATGCCCGCGATCGCGAGCACGTTGCGCGCGTCGTCGTCGACCAGCAGCACCCGCCGGCCGCGCACCCCGGGCCGCGCCTCGATCGCCGGCACGGGCGCGGGGTCGGCCACCAGCTCGGGTTCGATCACCGCGGAATCGAGGCCCGCCGGTTCCCCGAGCAGCAACAGGACCCGCTCCCGCAGCTCGTCCAGCGACGGCACCAGTTCGACGTGCGCGGCCCGCGCGTGCGCCTCGATCAGCCGCTCCTGCGCGGGGCTGAGCTTGCGCGTGGGGTGCACCAGCACCGGCACCGCGTCGTGCTCGTCATCGCCCTCGCCGAGCCGCTGCAGGAAGGTCAGCGCCGAGGCGCCCGGCAGGCTCGCGTCGAGCACGACGAGGCGGTGCCCCCGCGCGGCGAGCGCGGCCACCGCCTCGTCGGGGGTGCCAGCGGACTCGATCAGCACGGGCTCCCCCGCGTCCGCCAGGTCCGCGAGGAACTCCCGCACCAGCAACGTGAGCAGGGCGTTGTCCGCGCTTTCGACCACCAGCACGCGCCGCTGCGGTTCGCTGTCCGGCCGCGGTCTCGGCTGGCCGTTGCCCGCCGCGAACACCGGCGTCACCGGCAGGGTGAGGGTGAACGTGCTCCCCTCCCCCAGCCTGCTGCTCGCCCGGATCTCCCCGCCGAGCAGGTTGGCGACCTGCCTGCTGATGGACAGCCCGAGCCCGGTTCCGCCGTAGCGGCGGCTGGTCGTGCCGTCGGCCTGCTGGAAGGCGCCGAAGATCGTCTGCAGGTTCTCCTCGGCGATGCCGATGCCCGTGTCGCGCACGGCGAACTCGACCGCGGGCTCGTCCTCGTCGACCGCCCGCACCCGCAGCTCGACCCCGCCGCGCTCGGTGAACTTCACCGCGTTCGACAGCAGGTTGCGCAGCACCTGGCGCAGCCGCTGCTCGTCGGTGAGCAGCCGCGCCGGCACGTCCGGCTCGACCGTCACCTCGAACTCCAGCCCCTTCTCGGCCGTCAGCGGGCGGAACGTGGCCTGCACGTACTCCAGCAGCTGCCGCAGCTGCACCTGCTCGCAGTGGATGTCCATCTTGCCCGCCTCGACCTTGGACAGGTCGAGGATGTCGTTGATCAGCTGCAGCAGGTCGGTGCCCGCGGACTGGATGACCTTCGCGAACTCGACCTGTTTCGCCGTCAGGTTCTGCGTCGAGTTCTGCGCGAGCACCCCGGCGAGGATGAGCAGGCTCGTCAGCGGCGTGCGCAGCTCGTGCGACATGTTCGCCAGGAACTCCGACTTGTACTTCGACGCCAGCGCCAGCTGCTGCGCGCGTTCCTCGATCTCCTGCCGGGCCTGCTCGATCTCGAAGTTCTTGATCTCGATGTCGCGGTTCTGCCGCGCCAGCAGCTCGGCCTTCTCCTCCAGCTCGGCGTTGGACTGCTGGAGCTTCACCTGCTGGGCCTGCAGCTCACCGGAGCGGGTCTGCAGCTCCGACGCCAGCCGCTGCGACTCGTCGAGCAGCGCGTCGGTGCGCGCGTTGGCGATGATCGTGTTGACGTTGACGCCGATGGATTCCATGAGCTGTTCGAGGAAATCGCGGTGCACCGGTGTGAAGCGGGTGAACGAGGCCAGCTCGATCACGCCCAGCACCTGGTCCTCGAACACGATCGGCAGCACGATCAGGTTCGCCGGCGGCGCCGAGCCGAGGCTGGAGGAGATCTTCACGTAGTCCGGCGGAGTCTGGTCGACGACGATCGGCTTCTTCGTCTCCGCCACCTGCCCGATGAGCGACTGGCCGAGGTCGAACCGCACCTCGCCGGTGACGTCCCTGCCGTAGCCCGCGATGAGCTTGAGCACCGGCTCGCCCGCCTCCATGAGGAAGAACGTGCCGTGCTGGGCGCCCACGAGCGGCGTCAGCTCGTGCATGATCAGCTGCGCGACGGCTCGCAGGTCCCGGTGTCCTTGCAGCAGACCGGAAATCCGCGCGAGGTTCTTGTTGAGCCAGTCCTGGTCCTCGTTGGCGCGCGTGGTCTCCCGCAGCGAGTGCACCATCGCGTTGATGTTGTCGGACAGCTCCGCGACCTCGCCCTTGGCCTCCACCGAGATCGAGCGGGTGAGGTCCCCGGTGGCCACGGCGCTGGCGACCTCGGCGATCGCGCGCACCTGCCGGGTCAGGTTCCCGGCCAGCTCGTTGACGTTCTCGGTGAGCCGTTTCCAGGTGCCGGACACGCCTTCGACCTCGGCCTGCCCGCCGAGCCTGCCCTCCTTGCCGACCTCGCGGGCGACGCGCGTGACCTCCGCGGCGAACGCGGACAGCGTGTCGACCATCGTGTTGATCGTGGTCTTCAGCTCCAGGATCTCGCCGCGGGCGTCCACGTCGATCTTCTGGGACAGGTCGCCCCGCGCGACCGCCGTGGTGACCTGGGCGATGGAGCGCACCTGGTTGGTGAGGTTGTTGGCCATCGAGTTCACGTTGTCCGTCAGGCTCTTCCACGTGCCCGCCACGTTCGGCACCCGTGCCTGACCGCCCAGGATCCCTTCCGTGCCGACCTCTCTCGCGACACGGGTGACCTCGTCCGCGAACGCCGAGAGCGTGTCGACCATGGTGTTGATCGTCTGAGCGAGCGCCGCGACCTCGCCCTTCGCCTCCACCGTGATCTTCTGCGACAGGTCGCCACGCGCCACCGCGGTCGCCACCTGCGCGATGGAGCGCACCTGGTCGGTGAGGTTGTCCGCCATGACGTTGACGGACTCGGTGAGCCCCTTCCACGTCCCGGAGACGCCCTTCACGTCGGCCTGTCCCCCGAGGCGCCCTTCCGTGCCCACCTCGCGGGCCACTCTCGTGACCTCGTCGGCGAAGGCGGACAGCTGACCCACCATCGTGTTGATGGTGTCCTTGAGTTCGAGGATCTCGCCGCGCGCGTCGACGCGGATCTTCTGCGACAGGTCGCCTCGCGCGACGGCGGTGGTCACCTGGGCGATCGAGCGCACCTGGTCCGTCAGGTTGTCCGCCATGACGTTGACCGACTCGGTCAACCCCTTCCAGGTGCCCGACACGCCTTTCACGTCAGCCTGGCCACCGAGCCGCCCCTCGGTACCGACTTCCCGCGCCACGCGGGTCACTTCGTCGGCGAAGGACGACAGCTGGTCGACCATCGTGTTGATCGTGGACTTCAGCTCCAGGATCTCGCCCCGGGCGTCCACAGTGATCTTCTGGGACAGGTCGCCGCGCGCCACCGCCGTGGCGACCTGGGCGATGGAACGCACCTGCGCGGTGAGGTTGCCCGCCATGAAGTTCACCGACGTGGTCAGGTCCCGCCACGTCCCCGCCACCCCGGGCACCTGCGCCTGACCGCCCAGGATCCCTTCGGTACCAACCTCTTTCGCCACGCGGGTCACCTCGTCGGCGAACGAGGACAGGGTGTCGACCATCGTGTTGATCGTCGACTTCAGTTCCAGGATCTCGCCGCGGGCGTCCACGGTGATCTTCTGCGTGAGATCGCCCTTCGCGACCGCGGTCGTCACCTCCGCGATCGAACGCACCTGCGCCGTCAGGTTGCCCGCCATGAAGTTCACCGACGTCGTGAGGTCACGCCACGTCCCGGCGACGCCCGGCACCTCCGCCTGGCCGCCCAGCCGCCCCTCGCTGCCGACCTCCCGCGCCACACGCGTCACCTCGTCGGCGAACGAGGACAGCTGGTCCACCATCGTGTTGATGGTGTTCTTCAGCTCCAGCAGCTCGCCCTTGACGTGCACGGTGATCTTCTGCGTCAGGTCGCCCTTCGCCACGGCGGTCGCGACGCTCGCGATGTCCCGCACCTGCGCGGTGAGGTTGCCCGCCATCGCGTTGACCGACGCGGTGAGGTCCTTCCACGTGCCCGACACCGCCGGCACCGACGCCTGCCCGCCGAGCTTGCCGTCGGTCCCGACCTCGCGGGCCACGCGGGTGACCTCGGTGGTGAACAACGCCAGCTGGTCCACCATGCCGTTGAACACGACCGCGATCTCGTCCAGCAGCACGTCCCCGACCTGGGGCAGGCGCGTGCTGAAATCCCCGTCCCGCACCGACTTCAGCCCGTCGAGCAGCTGCTGCAGCCGCTCGTCCCCGACCAGCCCGTTCGCGCTCACCACGCACCGCCCGGCAGGTCGACGTCGAAGGAGTCCTCCCCCGCCGCGACCCGGCGGATCGTATCCAGCAGGTCTTCCAGCAGCCCCGCCTTCAACAGCAGCCCGGCGCCACCGGCGGCCGCCACCCGCTCGGCGATGGAGCGGTCCGCTCCCCCGGTGAACACGAGCACGCGGCTGTCCGGGCTCTGCTCGCGCAGCCTGCCGATCGCGTCGATGCCGTCCCCGTCGGGCAGGCGCCGGTCGAGCAGGACCACGTCGGGCCGGTGCTCGCCGGTGGCGGACACGGCTTCTTCGATGGCGCGCACGCTGCCGACGACCTCGATGTCGGTGACGGTTTCGAACGCGGCGTCGAGCGCCATCGCCACCTGGGCGTGGTCCTCGACCAGGAGCAGCCGGATCGTGTCGGAATGCGGTCTCACCAGCATCATCTCCCGGCTGGGCACCCCTGCGCACCGGAGTCTAGGTCGCCTTCTCCTCCGCGATCGACCCCCATTCGGGGGGCGGCGATTTTCGCTTTACGAGCCGCCGTATAGGGCGTTATACAGGTGTCAGGGGTAGTACCGCGTCAGCGATTCGGCGACGCACGCCGGCTTCTCCTGCCCCTCCACCTCGAACGTGAACTCCCGCGTCACCTGCACGCCGTCCCCCTTGACCGGGACGACGTCCACGACGCGGGCGTGCAGGCGGACCCTGCTGCCCACCGGCACGGGCGACGGGAACCGCACCTTGTTGACCCCGTAGTTGAGCGCCATCCCCACGCCCTCGACGCGCAGGAGTTCGGCGACGAGCGGGATCCCCCAGCTCAGGGTCAGGTACCCGTGGGCGATCGTCCGCCCGAACGGGCCTTCCGCCGCGCGCTCCGGATCGGTGTGGATCCACTGGTGGTCGCCGGACACGTCGGCGAAGGCGTCGATCAGCTCCTGCGTCACCTCGCGCCAGGACGAGTGCCCGAGATCGCGCCCCGCGAGCGCCCGGATCTCGTCCATGCCGCGCACCACGAGGGTCATGCCGCCACCACCTCGGCCGACGCAGGCACCGCGCGCTCGTCGTGGTTCGGGCGCCGCAGCAACAGCACCATGCAGCCGAGCGTCAGCAGGACCTGGAACACCGCGTACGCGATGACCGCGGTGATCGAGCCGGTCCAGGTCAGCAGGGACTGCCCGATGATCGGCGTCGTGCCGCCCAGGAGCGTGCCGCACAGCTGGTAGCACAGGGAAATGCCGGTGTAGCGCACGTTCGCCGGGAAACGGCTGGCGAGCATGCCCGCGAGCGCGGCGTAGTACAGGCAGTGCGGGATCGTCGCGATCGCGGTGCCCACCATCGCCACCGCGTAGTTCCCGGTGCCGATGAGCACGAACATCAGCGGCAGCAGCACCACCTCGGGCAGCAGCATCACGCACACCGCCTTCGTCCAGCTGCGCATCTTCGTCGCGATCACCGCGCCCCACGGCTGCACGAGGATCTGCAGGACGTTGGCCACCAGGATGATCGTCAGGAACGAGCTGCGGTCGAAGTCCAGTTCGGACGTCGCCCACGACAACGCGAACGTGGACTTGAAGTAGGTCGCCGACAGGCCGATGGTGCACGCCCCGATGCCGAGCACGATCAGCACCGGCTGGGTGCGCAGCACCTCCCCCAGCGGCATCTTCGCGACCTTCTTCGACTCGATCAGCTCCGCCATCGCCGGGGACTCCGCCACCCGCAGGCGGATGAACAGGCCGACGACCACCAGCAGCGCCGAGGCCAGGAACGGCACCCGCCAGCCCCACGACACGAAAGCGCTGTCCGGCAGCCGGCTGATCGCCAGGAAGCTCACCGTGCTGAGCGTGTTGCCCACCGGCGAGCCCTGCTGCGCGAACGCCCCGTACAGCACCGACTTGCCCTTCGGCGCGTGCTCGGAGGCGATCAGCACCGACCCGCCCCACTCGCCGCCGAGCCCGATGCCCTGCACCATCCGGATGCACACCAGCAGGATCGGCGCGGCCACGCCGATCGTCGCGTACCCGGGCAGCACGCCGATCAGCGTGGTGGAGACGCCCATCATGAGCAGCGTGATGACCAGCGTCTTCTTCCGCCCCAGCCGGTCGCCGTAGTGCCCGAAGACGATCCCGCCGAGCGGCCGGGCGAGGAACCCGACCCAGAAGGTGGCGAACGCGACGAGCGTGCCCACGGCGCCGTCCAGTTCGGGGAAGAACACCTTGTCGAAGACCAGCGCGGAGGCCGTCCCGTAGACGTAGAAGTCGAACCATTCGATGGTCGAGCCGATGAAGGACCCGATGCCGGCGCGTTTCGCCGCGCTCATGTGCTCTCCCTTGAGACCGAGGAACGCAAACTGAGCACACCGTGGCAAAAGACCACCGATAACGTCCAATACTGAATCCAGGGCGCAGTGAGACGATCAGCGTCTCACCGGCGTCGGCAGGGCCTCCTCCGCGATCGCGAGGACCGTCCGCAGCGCGGCCGACGGGTTGTCCCGGCGCCAGGCCAGCGCCGCCTGCATCCGCACGCCCGGGCCCGCGAGCGGCCGGTAGACCAGCCCGGTCTGCTGGATGTGCTGGCACGAGGTCAGGGTCAGCGTCACGCCCACCCCGGCGGCGACGAGCGCGAGGATCGTGTACGAGTCCGGCGCCTCCTGCACGACGTGGGGCGTGAACCCCGCCGCCTCGCATGCCTGCACGGTCGCCTCCCGGACGCTCGACCCGGCGTTGGCGGGGAAGCTGACGAAGGACTCCCCTGCGAGGTCCTCGAGTGCGATGCGGTCGGCCCGCGCGAGCGGGTTGTCCGAGGGCACCGCGACGACCATCTCCTCCTCGTCGATCACCCGCGCCTCGACCCCCGGCTTGGTGATCGGCAGCCGGACGAACCCGAGGTCGAGCGAGCCGTCGGCGACGTGGGCCAGCGCGACGTTCGCGTACGTCTGCCCTTTGAGCACCAGTTCCAGCGCGGGGTGCGCGGCACGCACCGCCCGCGTGAGCAGCGGGAGGCTCTGGTGGCTCGACGCCCCGGCGAACCCGATCGTCACCCGCCCGTACTCCCCTCGCCCGGCCGCCTTGACCGCGCGCGTGGCGACGTCGAGGTCTTCCAGCGTCCGCCGCACCGGGTCGACGAACGCCTGCCCCGCGCTCGTCAGCCGCACCGAGCGCGTGTTGCGCTCGAACAGCTGCACGCCCAGCTCCTTCTCCAGCTGCCGGATCTGCTGGCTCAGCGGCGGCTGCGCCATGTGCAGCCGCTTGGCGGCCCGCCCGAAGTGCAGCTCCTCCGCCACCGCGAGGAACGACACGAGATAGCGCAGCTCCATGATTGTTATCCCGTTCGTCTCGATCTGACCTTTATTCGGTATTGGACAGTAATCAATCCTCCTGCCACCGTGGTGCTGACCCACCCGATCGGCTCGGCGAGGAGGCCCAGCGGCGATGCGGCCGGACAAGACCACGAGCATGCGCGAGGCGATCGCCTCGTTCGTGCGGGACGGCGACACCGTCGCGCTGGAGGGCTTCACGCACCTCATCCCGACCGCGGCGGGGCACGAGATCATCCGCCAGGGGCGCCGGAACCTCACGATCGTGCGGATGACCGCCGACATCGTCGTGGACCAGCTGCTCGCGGGCGGCTGCGTGACGAAGCTGGTGTCCTCGTTCGTCGGCAACTCCTCCGCGGGCTCGCTGGGGGAACTGCGCCGCCGCATCGAACACGCCGACCCGGAGCCGCTCGAGTTCGAGGAGTACAGCCACCACGGCATGATCTGCCGGTACCTCGCGGGCGCCCAGCGCCTGCCGTTCTTCCCGCTGCGCTCCTACGCCGGCAGCGACCTGCCGTCGGTCAACCCGGCCATCCGCACCGTGTCCTCGCCGTACTCGGACGAGCGGATCCACGTGGTGCCGCCGGTCAACCCCGACGTGACGATCGTGCACGCCCAGCGCGCCGACCGCGCCGGGAACACCCAGATCTGGGGCCTGACGGGCGTGCAGGCCGAGGCCGTGTTCGCCGCGGCGAAGGCGGTCGTCGTGGTCGAGGAGATCGTCGACGACGACGTGGTGCGCTCGGACCCGAACCGCACCGTGATCCCCGCGCACGCCGTCGACGCCGTGGTCGAGTGCCCGCGCGGGGCGCACCCGTCCTTCGCGCAGGGCTACTACGACCGGGACAACGCTTTCTACCGCGCGTGGTCGGGGATCAGCAGGGACCGGGAGCGGTTGCGGGAGTGGATGGCCGAGTGGGTCCACGGCACGGCGGACCACGCGGCGTATGTCGCCAAGCTCGGCGAGGAGTTCTGGGCCGGGCTGGCCGTCGGCGAGGCGATGAGCCTGCCGGTCAACTACGGGAGGCGCCTGTGATCACCCCGTCGGAACGGCTGTCGGTCGTCGCGTCCCGCGAACTGGCCGGCCGCCGCACGGTGTTCGCCGGGATCGGCCTGCCGACGCTCGCCGCGTCGCTGGCGCACCTGACGGTCGCCCCGGAGCTGGAGATCGTCTACGAGTCCGGGGTGTGCGGCGCGCACCCCTCGCACCTGCCGGAGACCATCGCCGACGCCGTGCTCATCACCGGCGCCGAGGCGGTCCTGTCCATGCCCGCGCTGTTCGGGTACGTGCTGCAGGGCGGGCACATCGACGTCGGCTTCCTCGGTGCCGCCCAGATCGACCGCTGGGGCAACCTGAACTCGTCGGTGATCGGCGACTGGCACTCCCCCAAGGTCCGCCTGCCCGGCTCCGGCGGCGCGATGGAGGTCATGGCCAACGCGCGCGAGGTGTTCGTCGTGATGCGCCGCCACGACCGCCGGTCCTTTGTGGACGAACTGGACTTCTGCACCTCCCCCGGGCCCGACCGGGCGCTGGCGGAGGGCATCCGCCCGCTGGGCGCCGGGGTCACGAAGGTCGTCACCGAGCTGGGCATCCTCGCCCGCGGTGGCGTCGGCGAACCGCTGCGGCTGGTCGCCGTGCAGCCCGGCGTGACGGTGGCGCAGGTCCGCGAGGCGACGGGCTGGGCACTCGAAGTCGCCGACGACGTCACCGAGATCGAACCGCCCACCGGCGCCGAGCTGCGGCTGTTGCGTGAGGATGTCGATCCGGACCGGGTCTACCTGCGCTGAGGGAAGGGGTGTCATGCGAATTCGGATCGTCGGCACGGGAGTGATGGGGCGCGGGATCGCGCAGTGGGCGGCCACCGCGGGCCACACCGTCGAACTCGCCGACGCGCGGCCGGAGTCCGTCGGTGAGGCGATCGAGTTCGTCCGCTCGATGCTCGACCGCGCCGTGGCCAAGGGGCGCGCGAGCGCCGAGGAGGCGGAAGCGGTCGCCGCGCGGCTGGTGCCGCTGGACTCCCCCGGCAAACCCGGCGACGACGTGGAGCTGGTGGTCGAGGCGATCCGCGAGGACCTCGACACCAAGGCCGCCCTGTTCGCCGAGCTGGAGCGCGTGCTGCCCGCGGGCACGGTGTTCGCGAGCAACACGTCCTCACTGCCGATCACGCAGATCGCCGCGACGCTGTCCGACCCGACCCGCCTGGCCGGGCTGCACTTCTTCAACCCCGTGCCGCTGATGAAGATCGTCGAGGTGATCCCCGGCGCGAAGACGCGGCCGGAGATCGTCGAGACCCTCACGTCGTTGGTGCGCGAGACGGGACACCGCGCGGTCGTCGTCGCCGACACGCCGGGGTTCCTGATCAACCACGCCGGCCGCGGCCTGGTCACCGAGGCGCTGGCCCTGCTGGAGGAGAACGTCGCCGAGCCCGCGGTGCTCGACCGCGTCGCGCGCGACGTGCTGGGCCTGAGGATGGGCCCGTTCGAGCTGATGGACCTGACCGGCCTCGACGTGACCTCGGCGGTGATCGAGTCCGTGTGGCGGGGTTTCCGGTACTCCGACCGGCTGCGCGCGTCCTACCTCACCCCCAACCGCGTCGCCGCCGGCCTGCACGGCCGCAAGACCGGGCGCGGCTGGTACGACTACAGCGCCGAGCAGCCCGCGGAACCGCCGATCACGGGTGACGCGGCCAGGCCCGTGTACGCGGCCGAGCCCGCGGTCCAGAACGCGCTGGCCGAAGCCGGGGCGCGGGTCGAGACGACGCTGACGGACGACGCGGTGGTGCTCGTCCCCACGTGGGGCACGACGGTCGCGGCCGCGATCGCCGAGCACCGGCTGCCCGCCGCCCGCACCTTCGGCGTCGATCCCCTGTCCCTGCCCGCCGCGCGCCGCGTGCTCGCCGTGACGCCCGCCTCCGATCCGGTCGCCGCTCGGGACGCGGCGGCGGTGTTGTCGTTGGGGGACAAGAGGGTCTCCACCGTGCGTGACACACCCGGGTCGGTGGCGCAGCGGCTGCTCGCGTCGATCGTGTCGGTCGCGTGCTCGATCGCGGAGCGCGGGATCGCCGCCCCCGCGGACATCGACCTCGGCGTCACGACCGGCCTCGGCTACCCGGCGGGACCGCTGGCGTGGGGCGACCAGGTGGGCGCCGAGCGGATGCTCGCCCTGCAGCGCGCGCTGCAGGAGACCACCGGCGACCCCCGCTACCGGCCGACCCGCTGGCTCACCGAACGGGCCCAGCTCGGGCTCCCGCTGACTGCCCCCGCCGCGACGCTGTAAGGAGATCTCCCATGCTGGCAAGGGATTTCGGGCTCACCGAGACCCAGCGCGACTTCCGCACGATGGCCGCCGAGTTCGTCGACGCCGAGATCGTGCCGAACGCGCGCGACTGGGACCGCGCCGAGGCGGTCGACCCCGGCGTCGTACGGCGCCTGGGCGAGCTGGGTTTCCTCGGGCTGATGCTGCCCGAGGCCTACGGCGGGGTCGACGCGGACATGCTGTCCTACACGCTCGTCACGGAGGAACTCGGCCGCGGCGATTCGGCGGTGCGCGGCATCGTGTCGGTGTCGCTGGGACTGGTGAGCAAGACGATCGCCGCGTACGGCACCGAGGAGCAGAAGCAGGAGTGGCTGCCGCGGCTGATCAGCGGTGAGGCGCTCGGCTGCTTCGGGCTCACCGAGCCGGGCACGGGTTCGGACGCCGGTTCGCTGAGCACGTCGGCGAAGCGCGACGGCTCCGACTGGATCCTCAACGGCAGCAAGATGTTCATCACAAACGGCACGTGGGCGAAGGTGGCGCTGACGTTCGCCCGCACCAGCGAGAAGGGCATCACCGCGTTCCTCGTGCCCGCCGGCTCCCCCGGGTTCACCGCTCGGGAGATCAAGGGCAAGCTCGGCCTGCGCGGCCAGGCGACGGCGGAGCTGACGTTCGACAACGTGCGCGTGCCCGACTCCGCCCGCCTCGGCGAGGTCGACCGGGGCCTGGGCATCGCGCTCGGTGCCCTCTCGCGCGGCCGCATCTCGGTCGCCGCGGGCTCCGTGGGGGTGGCGCAGGCCGCGCTGGACGCCGCCACGCGGTACGCGCGCGAGCGGGAGCAGTTCGGCAAGCCGATCGCGTCGTTCCAGCTGGTGCAGGAGCTGCTCGCCGACGCCGCGGTCGACGTGCAGAGCTCGCGGCTGCTGACGCACCACGTGGCGCGGATGGCGGACGCGGGGATCGCGCCGAAGGACTACGCGGTCGACGCGTCCGCCGCCAAGTACTCCGCGAGCGAGACCGCCGTGCGCGTCACGAACAACTGCCTCCAGGTCTTCGGGGGCTACGGGTTCATCGACGAGTACCCGGTGGGCAAGTACGTCCGTGACGCGCGGGTGCTCACGCTGTACGAGGGCACGAGCCAGGTGCAGAAGCTGATCATCGGCCGTGACCTGACAGGCGTGAACGCCCTGGCGTGAGTCAGAGCCGCTCGACGATGGTGGCGTTCGCGAGCCCGCCGGCCTCGCACATGACCTGCAGGCCGTAGCGGCCCTCGTGCTGTTCGAGCACGGACAGCAGGGTGGTCATGAGGCGGCCGCCGCTGGCGCCGAGCGGGTGCCCGATGGCGGTGGCGCCGCCGTGGACGTTGACCTTGGCGGGGTCGGCGCCGGTCTCGGCGAACCACGCCAGCACGACGCTCGCGAACGCCTCGTTGACCTCGAACGCGTCGATGTCCGAAAGGGACAGTCCGGCGCGGTCGAGCACCTTGGCGGTGGCGGGGATGATGCCGGTGAGCATGAACAGCGGGTCGTCCCCGACGACGGCGAAGCTGTGCAGGCGGGCGCGCGGCTTGAGGCCCAGCCGGGCCGCGGTCTCGCTGCTGGTGATCAGCACGGCGGACGCCCCGTCGTTGATGGGGGACGAGTTCCCGGCCGTGACCTTGAAGTCCAGCTGCGGGAAGCGTTCCCGCCAGATGTCGGCCTCGAAGGCGGGCTTGAGACCGGCGAGGACCTCCGTCGTCGTGCCCGGCCGGACGGACTCGTCCTGGGTGACCTGCACCAGCTCGCCGTCCTTGCCGGGAGCCTTGAGCGGCACGACGTCCCGGGCGAACCGCCCTTCCTGCCAGGCCCGCGCGGCCCGGTGGTGGCTTTCCGCGGCGAACTCGTCCAGCTGCTCCCGGGACAGCTGCCACCGGTCGGCGATGAGTTCCGCGCTGATCCCCTGCGGCACGAGCCCGTCGGGGTAGCGCGCCGCGACCTGGGGCCCGAGGAAGTCGCGGCCGGCGGCCTGGCTGCCGATGGGCACGTGGCTCATGGACTCGATCCCCGAGGCGATCACGATGTCGTAGGCGCCCGCGAGCACCCCCTGGGCGGCGAAGTGGATCGCCTGCTGGGAGGACCCGCACTGGCGGTCGACGGTCACGGCGGGCACGGATTCGGGCAGCCCCGCGGCGAGCGCCGCCCAGCGGGCCGTGTTGCCACTCTGCTCGCCGATCTGCCCGACGGCGCCGCTGATCACGTCGTCGATGCGCGCCGGGTCGATCCCCGTGCGCTCGACCAGGGCGCGGATGGCGTGCGCGTGCAGGTCGACCGGGTGCACGCCGGAGAGCGCCCCACCGGGCTTCCCCTTGCCGACCGGCGTCCGCACGGCGTCCACGATGACAGCGTCCCGCATGGGAGTCCTCCTACCGCTCGATGAAGTTAATCCCCGGTATACGCTGCTGAGTTGGATTTCGCAACTGTCCTCGGCTTGCTCCCCTTCCGGTTGCTCACCGTGACCGAGGGGGCCCTATATCGCAACCGTTCGTCGCGGTTGAAGGCACCCCCCGATTCCGGCGGGTTGAGGGATGGGCTAATCTTCTCTGCAGCAAGTCCGAGTGGCGGAATGGCAGACGCGCTAGCTTGAGGTGCTAGTGCCCTTAACGGGCGTGGGGGTTCAAGTCCCCCCTCGGACACCGGTACCAACCCTACGGGCGGGAAGGATGGAGACATCCACCGCCCGTTCTTCATGTTGGTAGACCATCTCCAGGTCGAGCTTCTCGTACGGCTGCTGTAGTTCATCGTTCGCTGTTGATTTCAGCAACGGCAGTGCGGAGGTCCGCAGTGAGGTAACCGCGCACCCGGCGAACCTCCCCGTCGTCCCCGGGCACGTACTGCCGCACCGGCCGACAGCCCAGCTCCCCCATCTGCCGCCCGAATGTGGTCGGTTCGACGTCCAGGGCCTCGACGAGCTCCGCTGTGGGCACGAACTCGCGTTCGTCCAGCTCGCCGCCGAGATAATGCAGCACCGACGCCAACGGCTCCGGCAGCTCGACGTCCGGCACCGAACCCGCGCCGAGCACCCCAAAGACCGACACCGCGTCGACCCCAGGGCTGCTGTCGTCCCCGGCTGCGTGACCCGAGAGCGTCCCGACCTGCTCCCGCAGCACGCGCCCGCGAGCGCAGATCTCCTGCCACTCCGGATTGGCCATGTAGTACGTCCGCACCACCAGCGCCAGCGCGTCCGCCCCGGTTTCCCCGTCAGGCCGCAGGATGCCGACGCCCTTGTGCGTCGGCAGGAGCGTCGACGCGTCGTACCCGCGGGTGTTCATCTGCTCGCCGAGCACGATGTTCGAGTCCCGCCAGTCCATCACCCGCAACGCGAACCGCGACCCGAGCACCGACCGCAGCCGCGAGGGGATCGTCTGGGAGTCCGGCCGTTGCGTCGCGAGGATGACCACGATCCCGGCCGCCGGCCCCTTCCGCGCGAGGTAGGCGAGCAGGTCCACAATGTACTCGCCGAGCGTCGTCTTCTTCCCGCCCACCAACACCTTCGCCGGGTGCTCCAGGAACACCTGAACCTCATCGATCACCACCGCTGTGATGGGCATGTTCAGCGACCGGTCCCGCGAGATCCCGGGCGTGATCTTCGATTCCGGACACACCTCGTCGTCCAAGGCAGACATACGGGCGTACCGGTCCTGCACCTCCGCGACCAGCTCCACGAGGTGATCGCGCACGGCCTCCACCTCGGCGAGCCCGTCCCCACAGACGAACCGGTGCGCCACACCTTCCGCGGCCTTCCAGTCCTTACCGCCCTTACCATCGAAGATGTAGAGCCGCGTGTACGGATCAAGAATCAGACCAGCGGCCGCGAGTCGGGCCGCCATCGTCTTCCCCTGCCGCGGGATCGCGCCCACCAACAACGACGTCCACACCAGCGGCAACTCGACCCGCCGCTGACGCGCGTCCCGGCCGAACGGGACGGGCCGCCACGCGTCCCATCGCTCGACGTCCAGCAACGGCGTCCGCTGCGGCGAACCTCCGTACGGGTCCTCGTCCGCAACCCACAAGAACACCCGGCCCGCGTGCCCGCCGACACCCCGCACCCGCTCAACGACCAACTGCACCTCGTCAACGGCCAGCGCGGACGCGAGCGCGTCACGGTGCTTGATCACGTCCGCGGCCTTGCGCGTCGCGGGAAGATCCACCGTGATCGCCCATCCCGCGCCGGTCCGCGTGGCCCGCTCCACCAGTCGCAGCGATTCGTCCTTGCCGAGCAGTTTCGCGTCGCGGAAGGCGTCAACCAGCAGTTGCACGTCCATCGTCCACGCCAACGCGCGAGGCCCGGCCAGCACAGCCTTGCGGCCCGGCGATCCGTCTCGCCTCCGTCCGGCGATTGCGAGCGCCACCGCGGCGAGGAGGCCCGCGGCCCACAGCACCACTGCGCCCCAGACGAGATCCGCGACCAGCACGACCACCGAGACGGCACCGGTCACAGCGGCGGTCACCTTCCAGCGGAACAGCGTCAGCGCCCGGATCTCCACGAACTTGTCGGCGAGCTTCTCCGACTGCACGGCCGCCTCCCGGTAGTCGTGCACCTGGACCCACCGCCGCCACACCCGAGTCATCACCACGAGACCCCGGCCGACTGCGCCGGCGAACCGGAAGGGCGACCGCACCAGCCACCCGGCTACCTCCCGCCAATCCCACCGTCGCAGCCGCGGAGCGGCATCGTCCACCAGCTCCGCCTCATACACAGGCTCGGCGCGCTCGATCTCCTGGCTCATGACCGCTCCCCAGCCTCGGCCCGCAGCGTGGCGGCGAGCTTCGACGACAGACCGCGCGAGCACCCCGTCACCTCGCGGACCCACGCCGGAGTGATCACGACCTCCGCTGTCAGGGCCGCGCGCGCCGCGTCGAGGTACTCGCCGAACGTCGTCCGGGGCACGGCCCGTTCCGGTTGCCGCGCTGCCGCGACGGCCGCGACGGCCGCGCCGAGCTTGTCCCGCAGGTCGGTCACGGCCTCGGTCGCCACGAAGACCACCAGCGGCGGCACCGAGTGCAGCACGACGAGCGCCGGTGACCGTTCACTGAACGCCTGCCAGGTGTTCATGACGTAGGTGGCGGCGAGCGTGAACCACTTCGCCCCGCGTACCCAACCGCCGGTCCGGACACCGTGCCGTGCGGTCACCTGCTCGGCCCGGAGGATCGCCAGCAGCACGAGCGACACCATCGGGTCGAGCAGCCATGCCCCGAACCAGGGCAGCGACCACGTCCGGGCGCCCGCCGCGGCGAACTGCTGGACGTTGGTCATCGTGAAGGCCAACCCGAGCAGGATTCCCGTCCAGCACAGCCGGTCCACCTGCCGCGCCACGCGTTCGACGTCGTTCACCGGCGACCACCTCGGCGGCGAGCCGGCATGTCGTAGGTGGTCACGGTCAGGGCCCGCGTCAGCGTGTAGGCGGCGAACAGCGCCGGCACTGCCAGGACGGCCAACAGCAGCCACCCCGGACCGGCCCGCAGCACGACCACCCACTGCGCGCCGACGATGAACCCCGCGGTGACCAGCACCCGCCCCGCCAGCGACACGACCTCGCGCGCTCGGCGAGCACCGGAACGCCGCATCGACAGCAACACGATGAGGACCCCGACCCCGATGAGGACGTGCGTAGGCGTCACTGGCCTCGCCTCCCCGCACGCTCCCCGCGCCGCAGCCAATGCGGATAGAGCGCGCGCCGGTCCTGCTCGCACATCGCGCCCCACACACCCACGGTCTCCTCACCCGCGGTTCGGAGCTCCAGCTCCAGGCATTCGTCCAGCACAGGGCAGCCAGCGCAGAGACGGGCAGCCAGCTCGCGGTCGTTCCGGGCCTCGGGCGGCTCGTCCGACCAAGCCCAGAAGCACAAGCCATCCCTTCGAACGACATCGTCGAGCACGTCCGTGGGCACCCACCGCAGCCGGTCCAGGTCCCACGCGAGACCAATCAGGCGGAGATCGTTCGTCACGCGATCTCCCTGTCCGGCTGCCCGAGCAGCCTGGTCACCGCCGACGCAGGAACCAGCGGCCGACCATTGCGCCAGGTCGAGCGCAAGGTCCCGCGACGGATCGCCCGGGAGATGTGGGATGACGGGACACCGAGAATCCACGCCGCGGTACGAACTGAGTAATAGGTGTTGGCAGACATGAGTGAAGCCCTTCGATAGTTGATTTCGTTGCTGATTTCGACATTCGATGAGCGCGCTCCACCGCGTCAGGGCGCGTCAGATCGCGCTAGGGAGCGGAGCCGCTAACCTCGTCGCCGAGGCGGAGCGCGGAGGAACGGATGGCGGAGGATTGGGCGGCGGTCGCGAAGGCCATCAACGCCCGGGTGAACGAGCTGGGCTGGCTCCAGCGGGAGCTGGCGCAGCGCTCGCACGTCTCGCAGGCCGTGGTCCGGGAGATCCAGCACCACGTCGTGGAGCGCCGGCGCAGTCCGCGCACGCTGGAGTCCCTGTCCGTCGCGCTCGGCTGGCACCCGCAGCACCTCGACGCTGTGCTGCACGGCCGTCGCCCGCCGAAGCCCGCAGATCCCGTGGTGGACCGCGGCGACACGGTCTGGTCGAGAGTGGACGGGCTTGAGCGCCGGCTGGACGAGATCACCGATCGGCTCGACGACCTGCAAGCGACCCTGTCGCAGGTGCTCGATCACGTCCGGCGGGAGCGGTAGGGCTGATTTCCTTTGCATGCCAGTAATTCCACTGCCAAACGGGCACCGGCCCCAGGCACGTCCAGTGCAGGTCGAATGCAGGACCAGTGCAGGTTGGGGGAACGGTGAATCCGGCGACCGGCTGGACCGGGCAGACGGCGTGCGCACTACAGGCCGCGCTACGGCTGAGCAACGAAGGGTTCGCCGAGCACCTCGGCATCGGCGTGCGGACCGTCGCGGCCTGGCATCAGAAGCCGGACCTGCGCCCGAAGTCCGAGATGCAGCAGCTTTTGGACACCGCGCTGGACCAGGCCCCGGCCGCCGTCAAGGACCGGTTCGCCGCACTCACCGGCGACGCCAACCCGGTTGACGACAGGGTGGTCTCCGACCCGAACATCACGGCCGCGCTGGAATGGCTCGACGAGCACGCGGGGTGGGAGCCCGGCGCAGCTCGGCGCAAAGTCTCGCGACGCCTGTCCGGACTCGACCTCCGTCAGCTACAGGACCGCGGGACGCGCCGGAGCCGGGTCAATCAGCGCGAGGTGGCCGACGCCCTTCAGCGCTACTACCCCGACCGCCCCGACGACTACGGCTGCTACTCCGCGCGGGTCGACGACACCGAGATCACGACGAGCATCCTCACGCACCCAGCCTGGCTCGACCTCGACAGCCCTCTTGGCGCCGAACAGCTCCGCCTGACCTCCAGCCTTCCCGACAGTCCAGCCGTCCTCGACGCCGAGGCCGCCGGGCACGCCGCACAGCGCCTCGCCGAGGGCCTGGAGCTGGGCACCAAGCTCGTGAACATGCCCCTGTACCGCCTGCTCGGCATCGATACCGCAGGCGGCATCAGCGGCGCGCTCGGCGTGAGCCACTTCGTGCACTACGCGCTGACGATGGACCTGCTCGAAGCCGAACTCGTCGACGCGCTGACCTCCGGCGGGGGTTCACTGCCGCTGCGGGACAGGCATCTCCCCAACATCGCCACCGTCCTCGACCTGTCCGCCCGGCTCTGCGCGGGCGGCACGCTGGCGTTGTGCGCGTTCGCCCGGCCCGCGGACCCGTTTCGTGGACCGGCGGACTACGTGCTGCTCGTTCAGGAACGCTCGGGGCATGTCGTGAACGCTGCCCGGCGCCTCGCGGTCATCCCGAAGGGCTTTCACCAACCGGTCACGGACTACCGCGCGGACGCGAAGATCGCCGCCACCCTGCGTCGCGAGATGGAAGAGGAGTTGTTCGGGCGCGACGACATCGACAACACGGTGGGACACCAGCGCGCCGCGGACCCGATGCACCCCAGCAGGATGTCCGAGCCGATGCGCTGGCTAACCGCCGAGCCTGGCCGGCTGCGTATGGAGTGCACGGCGTTCGGCCTGAACCTCGTGTCCGGCAACTACGAGTTCCCGGCCTTGATCGTGGTCGACGATGAGGAGTTCTGGACGCGCTACGGCGGCGTGATCGAGGCGAACTGGGAGTCGTCCACGTTGCGGCAGTATTCGACCCTCGACCGGGACCTCCTGACGGACCTGGCCGGGGATGTAGCGTGGAGCAACGAAGGACTGTTCGCGTTGCTCGAAGGCCTGCGGCGGCTCAACCAGATCGGCGGCGATCGGGTGAACCTGCCGACGATCGAATGGGAGACACGGTAGGTGGGCGCCAAATGGTACAGCGGCAACGCCAACGACGACGCGCCCGCCAACCGCGGCTGGCTGCTGGGCCACTTCATCCAGCCTGCCGACGACGTCCGCGCCACGAAGGACGTCGAGGTGAAGTGGGGCATCCACCCCGCCGGCGACAAGCGCGCCGGATGGACCTCCGACGACCAGCGCACGACGCTTCTGCTCATGGTGGAGGGCACGTTCCGCCTCGACCTCACCGAAGGCAGCGTGACCCTCAACCGGCAGGGTGACTACGTGATGTGGGGCCCCGGCATCGACCACTCGTGGGAAGCGCTCGCCGACTCCGTCGTGATCACGGTTCGGTGGCCGTCAGCGGCGTGACGTCCGGGAGCCGTACGCGCGCTCCCCCGATCTCGCTCAGCCGCCGAAACCCTTGCAGCAGCGCAAAAAGCCCTTCGTTGCTCCAGCGCTCGTCCGTGACCAGCTCGGCGTTCAGCTCGTAGTCCAGGCTTGAGTACACGGTCAGGCCGGAGGCTTCCCAGTTCGCCTCGATGTGCCCGCCGTACCGGGACCAGAACTCCTCGTCGTCGATCACGATGAGCCCCGCGAACTCGTAGTTCCCGCTGACCAGGTTCAACCCGAAGCCCGTGCACTCGATCCGCAGCCTGTCCGGCTCGTCGAGCAACCAGCGCATCGGCTTGGACAGCCGGCTGGGATGCATTGGCGCGGCCACCCGCTGGGCGCCGGTGCTGTCCACCTCGACGCGCCCGAATAGCTCCTCCTCCATCTCGCGGAGCAGGGTCGCGCGGATCGAGACGTCTCCGCTCGGGTCTCGCAGCGGCTGGTGGAACGCCTTGGGGATCACCGACAGTCGTCGTGCCATGTTGAGCACCTGGTCGGACCGCTGCTGGACGAGCAGCGCGTAGTCGGGACCCTGTTCACCGCTCGCCGGCCGCGCGATGGCGCACAGCGCGAGCGCTCCCCCGGCACAGAGCCGATTGGGCAGGTCGAAGACCGCTTCGACGTCGGGTAAGAGGCTCTCCCGCAGTGGAAGGTTGCCGCGCTCCCCCGCCGCGAGAGCGTCGAGCAGTTCGCCTTCCAGCAGGTCCGCGGTCAGCGCGTAGTCGACGAACGACGCCAAAGCGAGCGTCCCCGTGATCGTGCTCGGCTGAGGATCGACGTCGAGCAGCCGGTACAGCGGGGCGTCCGTCATCCGAACGCCCGGCTCCCGCGCATCTTCGAACCGCTCGCTGTCACTCGCCGACCCGGAAGCCAGCCGCAATCCCTCACCGCCGGGAACTAACGAGCACCCAAGGTCCGACCACCCGGACTCCCCCACGATGCTGGTCACCGGCTCCGACCCGGCACACCGGAACCGGTAGGTATCCACCCCGTAGTAGCGCCGAAGCGCCTCCGCGATGACCGACCGCCCGACGCGAGCCCTCCTCACCCGCTGGTCTCTGACTTCATGAGCCGCGGGCCGATCAGGCGGTGGCGCCAGCAGCTCGTCGATACCGACGCCGAAGATCCGCTCCAGCAGCCGCGCCGTCGCCGGACGCGGCTGCCCCACCGGCGCTCCGTTCTCCCCGTGCCCGGCCACCAGCCGCCGGAGGTGTCGGTGGCTCAAGGTCCCCGGCTCGCCATGCTCGCGCGCGAACACCTCCGCGAACTCGACGAACTCCTCCAGCGTCAACCGGCGCTCCCGGATCTTCTGCTCCAGCAGCGTCCTGTACCGCGTGCCCGATCGGAGCTGACCCGAGGCTGATCTACGCATGATTTCATCATGCCATCCGCCGCGGCTCCCGCTGGGCACTGCGGCCAGGTGTCCCGTCCCGGTGCGTCATCGTCCCGCCAAAAACCGGGTTTCCGAAGGCCCATCGGGACAGGTTGCCGGAACCCGTCCCAGTGCATCTGAGCAGCATCTCCGCAGCTCAACGCGCTATTCAACCCGTCCCGAACGCCGTCCCGTCGTGATCGCCCAGGGGACGGGCTCGACCAACCGCGGACCAGCGCGTCCAACCACGACAGACCGCTATGGCCGCGCTATGGCACGGCTGTGTCCTGTCGCCCGCGGTCGGTCGCCGAGAGGCTGGCAGTGACGAGGAGGCCAAAACACCATGACCGTCCGACTGCGAAACCACTGTCCTTCGACCGATAGCGCACCCGCCTGCGGCAAGCGCATGTCTCTACCTGAGATGGTCCCCAGTCTCCTGGGCCGCCTCCATCGCTTCACCTCTGACATCAGGCGGCCCGGGAACCTGCGCCAATCCACCACGACCGGCCCGCTGCTACTCAGCAAGCAGCTTCGATGCTCCACCGATGCCGTCCGAGACGCGCCTGGCTTCACTGGACCTGCCATCCCGAACCGTCAGCAGGACGGGACGGAGTGATGAGCAGTCATGAACCGGGTAGAACTGGCCGCCTGCGCCTACTTCGGACCGTGGATTCTGGGATTCCTGGTCGTCCTGACTCGCCGGAAGCTGAGGCAACGCCGCGGACGCCGGAACCGCATACCCGTCGCGCATCTGATCGCCCGGATCGAGCACGAGCGAAAGGTTCAGGCGACCGATCGATGGCGCCAGAGCACGACGAACCTGCCACCCAACTGGTGCTGGCCGAGCCGCGATCAAGACGTCCACCCAGCGAGCACGGAATGACCGACTTCGAGCCCAATCCAGCCATCGGCTATCTGTATGAACAGATGGCTCAACACCTCGCAGCTCGCATCGAGTCCGGCGAACTGGCACCGAACACGCCCCTACCGGCGGAACGCCGACTGGCTCTGGAGTACGGCGTCGCGCTCGGCACAGCCCGCCACGCCACCCGACTCCTGCGCTACCGCGGGCTCGTTGTCACGGTGCGCAGCAAAGGCACCTATGTGGTCGATTGCCGCCGTCGTTCCGATGAGCGGCCCTGAACCTCCCGGCCGATTGCACTGGACTTCATCTACGGGTGGGTGAATTCTCCCCGTTACCTTTTGCGTGGCTCTTGAGCAGGGAGGTGCGGTCGCCAGGTTCAGCATGACTGATGCTCCAATTGGGGCCATGCCCCGGGGAGTGTCGCCGGGCCTGGTGGCATCGAGGGACCGATGAATAGGGACACGGCCGCCAATTGATAGGCCTCGTTGTAACGTGGGTGCCGGCCATCGAGCTCCCGGATACGGTATTCCAGTTCCTTCAGCAGGGCGCGGTTCGAGACCTACAACTCCTCCTCGCCGGATCGGTGAGTTTCACGGTACTTCTTCACCCAATTCCGGAGAGTCTGCTCCAGCACCGCCAGATCACGTGCCACCTCACTGATGCCGCCCCTCGTTGATCACCTCCGCACCTATCGCCGCCCGCACCCGCGGCTGAACATGCTGCCGCTCGGACTCGCTCATCTCGCCGAGCACGCTCATCAGCATCTTGTGCGACGGGTTCCGCGCCTCGAACTTCCCGCCCAGCTCCGGCACCCAAACCAGCACCGCGTCCCTTCGCCCACGAGCACCACCGACTGCCGCCGCCGCGGGATCCTTCAGTGCCTTCAACCACGGGCTCACCCCCTCCCGACTTCGTGCGGAGTCGGCGCGATGCGATCATGGTCGTGGCCGTAGTTACTGGACTGCCGGGCAGACTGGCGCAGAATAGTCAAGAGTACATTCAATACGTCGCGCTCAGGTGATTGGGTTGAGGCATCTTCCATTTCAGGTTTACCTTGCACTTGATCTAATAACTAGATCACGCGCACGAAGCTCACAATCGACTGCGGCGCCAGCGGCCGGGTGGTATCCCGCGGTCTTCGGTCGCACCGGCTTCGGTAGACACTGCTCAATCAACTCGCAACCCGGTGACTCAAGCTCGCATCACACCACCAGGCCAACCCCGGTAAGAATTCCAACTCGAGCACGGCGACGTCACCACGCAGCACCAAGTCCCTTGTACGAGCTGAGTCGAAGGTGAGGCAGCCGCGAACGCGCCGAAACTCACCGCACTTCCCGGCCCCGTACTGCCGCGCGGACCCGCATCCCGGCGCGCCCATCTGCAGGCGTCACCATCGCCCGTTGCCGCGGAGAAACACAGGATATCTGCAACGCCAAGAGGGTATATGGCGGAAAACTCAGTGCTTCGGCAAGGCCGCATCAATCGAATCTACAAAAGATGCACGCTCAGTTGGGTCCAGATTCAACGCCCAAACCGCCACGAAATCTTCCCACACGCGCGTCTGTCGCATTCGGGAGCCAAGCAGTTCCGCAATGCGCCGCGTCCATGCGTGATGGTTCTCAATCCTCAGGGCATCGTCGATAGCGTCGAGCAGATCCCCCGTTCGCACCCCGAGCCGCCCAGCCACAATTTCAACTTGATCTTCCGGCATGTTCGGGTAAACGACGCGTTCAGGCGCCGCGTCTCCCGGAAGACGGATGCAACCGTCACTTTCTCCTTGATCACCGTCAAGGACGCCCATTGAGGCACTTGTAAGCTTATCCTTTCCCGCGAGATCTCCGAGAGTCCGTATAACCGATGCAGGTCCAGCCTCGACAATTGCAACGCGACGCCGGAGTTCGGGGCACTCCTGGGCAATTAATGCATCAACCATCTGAACCGCACGATCGTCTTCACAATATAAGGTCAAGTCGGGATGATCTTCATCGTCCATAAGAGAAAGCGATAGGTTGGAAGTTACACCATAGAGAAGGTTCCGAGTACCATTTCGCTCTAGCTGGATATGAACCCTCGCCTCCGCAGGCAATTGTTCGAGGATGTATGGAGAATGAGTTGAGAGAATGAATTGCATCCTACTATCCCGGGCTATGGCAAATAACTCACGGAGCAGACGTTTCTGCGCTCGGGGATGCAAGGACGCCTCAACCTCATCGATAATCACAAGGGAGTGCTTTGGTGCTTCCCTTAGTAGAGCAACAAGATCTGCAGTAGCGTCTTCGCCTGCACCTTGATGAAAATTGGAATAGTCGCCATCGCCGGTTGACAGAATTCCAATCTGTTTTCCCTCCATGCTCGCCATCACACTACGCGTATATGCCTTGTTCATGATGCGGGAGAGAAGAGCTGTGTCTTTCTCCGAGAAAGGATTCAGATCGCCAGAGAAGTTCCTCTGATTAGCCAACTTGCCGTAGCCAACAGTCGTATTGATAGGCTGCGTACGACTAATGTCTAGAAAAAATACAGGCCTAGTAAATCTTTCTGGCATCCCTCGCCAACGACTCGTCGGCTTCCGTAAAGCAATAGTATCTGACGAATCTCCTCGGCGAATCTGGTATGTGAGAGTCACGCCTTTCACAACCTCCCACGGAGTATTGGGAAAAAAGTCGTCGGGATAGAACGCCTTACTTTCTGGCTTCTTTTTTCCGTCCCCATAGGCCGCGGCGGCAGCTTTTAGTACTGTACTCTTCCCTGCACCATTTTCACCAGCCAGCGCCACGACTGGAAACCGGAATTCGACCAGAGAATCCTTCCAGCCTCGCAGGCCGTCAATTCGCACCGATTCAAGAAATTGAGGCCATCCTCGGTTCGATGTCCTCTCCGTCTGCCAGTCGTTGCTCAAAGGGGAAAGGGTTACTGGCATGGATGACTGACGCAAAATTTGCCCTCTCAAGTCAAGATTTTACGGGAGATGGAGCCTTCAGTGCTGCCTTTACGATTTTCGTCAACCGAGGGAATTATTCCCCGGGTAGATACTGCATGTAATCATATACTGCTGATCATAGCCACCCAAGTCGACTCGGCAAAAGGAGCTAGTTGCAGTGTTTGGCGGGTTTCCAACCGCCTAAGTGATCGGCCACGCGACTGGTGACTGAAGCAACATCGCGTTCAAACCGTTGCCAACTGTTTCCGGGATACACGGCTTCGACGATCCCGAACATCGGAAGTGAAGGATCGATCCCGACTGTCGGGTCCCGCAGTTCGTAGTGCATGCAGCGATTCCGCACCTGTCGCCCCTCCCGCGAGAGCACGCGTCGGGTCGGCGCATCGGCCAAGACATCACGAAGTCCTCTTGCCCCGGCGGTGTCCAGACTTGGGTATCGCTCAAGAATGCGCTGAAGTGCGGTCAACGAGTGATACAAAGTGATAGTGCATATCCGGAAAACGGCCTGCTCGTAGCCCGCCGCCGTGTTCGGCAAGAGGGTAAGGGCCGTATTCAGGTCGCCCTCAATTAAGATTAGCATCGTCTTGAGGCTGTCCGGGAAGTCGAACTCGAACCGCTGTGGAAAGTATCGGGATGAAAGCCGGTTGCGGTAGGTAATTTCACATCTGCGCTCGAGATTAATGGTGGCCGACGGGGTGCTGCCATCCAGCGCGGCCGCCCCCAGTACCGCCAAAGTGCCTCCCCATTCTTCAGTGACGGCGCGCAAGTCTTCACCGGAGACAGTGTCCGTGTTTGCGATGTCGAGTCCGAGGCGGTAGGCGGATGGCAGGGTCGCTCCAGCGAGTCTACCTTGGCAAAGGTAGAGCCCGATATCGGTCTCAACCCAGCGTGCCCACCGAAACGTGTTTCCAGTAAGTCGATTGTGATGCGCTTCGAGGATCCGCTCAAGGTCGAGGAGAACGTCGTCGTAGCTTTTCTTGGTGTCGTCGAGCAGTTTGGTGGTGTGTCGTGCCCTAGCGGTAATCGCGGTGTACTGCTCGCTGAGCAAGGCAGCAAGTTCGGGTATTCCCACGTGCCGGTTCGAGGACCCGAGTGCGATCGCGCCCTCATGTGCGATGCGCACGAAATGGTGCCCCAGCAGTAGGGGAATGGCGCCCTCGATGTCACCGGCTTGCCGGGCCGAGAGGACGACATCCATAGCCCACCGTGCGTCCTCGGCAAGCATCTGACGAGCTGCCCAACCGCGGAGCTCGCTTGCATAGGGGTCGTGACCAGCCACGATCATGACAATACCGAAGCAGCACGGAGGTGCACGAACCCCAGGTCGGTCCAAGTTTCGACCGCGCGGGCGCGTCATGAGCCTGCCCCTGTCCGAGCCACCGCGTGTTGCTCCGGCTTGAGGACGAGGTGCTATTCGGCTCCGCACGACGCTAGCTGTTGCGGGTCATGACGTTGGTGTCGGCTGAGGGAGCCTGAGGTGAGGGGACGGGCCTTTCGGCGGCAGGATGAGAAGTACCACCAACTCGTCCACCACGGCTGAAAGACCCGTCCATGCTCCACCGTAACGCCCCGCTGTCGGTCGAAGGCCGTCGGCGGCTGGTCCAGCGCTGTCAGAACCCCACGCCACAACGGCAAGGTCGAGCGATACAACCGGATCCTGACCGAGGAATTCCTATATGCCCGAATCTGGACCAGCGAACAACACCGTTCCAACGCACTCGCCGTCTGGAACCTGCACTACAACTACCATCGACCACACACCGCCGCCGGAAACCAGCCACCAGCGTCCCGGCTCCACACCGGCGTCACCAACCTCATGGCCTCATACAGCTAGTACCTCATCGGGACAGCCCAAGCCGTGTGGATAGTGCACAACTCCCCCCTCGGACACACGCACTATCTACACCCGGGCTGGTCGTCGCATAGACGGCCAGCCCGTTTGGTTCGTAGCGTAGCTCCAGGTTTAGCGCTCGGTACAGGCGGCTCAGGCCTGCCGTGGTTGCGTGGGCCAGGGTGCCGCAGACGTCGCCGGGTGCATCGATCCTCGCGTATTTCGGCGCGGCTTACCGTCGAGTCGGCTGGCACGCTCTCGATCGGGGCCTTCGCGGCGGCTCGTTCGGCCTGTGCCTGGTTGATCGGGTCGACGAGTGCTTCGGGCTCGACGCCGGCCGCGATCGCGGCCTGGTACCGCCGAAGCCTCGCCTCTGCGTCGGCCGGCCGGTTTCGCGCAGCTTCCAGCGAACCACCGCCCGCCTGGCTCCCTTCCGAGCCGAGTAGCGCGGCCGCTGTTTGGTCGGGGTTGTCCGGATGGAACAGCTCGCGAAGCCGTCCGTTGAGCGCCTCGACGACCACGCCTTCGCGCAGGTTCACCGTCTTCGGGTGATCCGCTAGCTTCAACGCGCCGGGCGCCATGGTCCGCGAGGTGCAGCGGTAGTAGGCACGCTTCCTGATCGTCGCGCCTCGCATCTTCCGGCCGCATGCTCCACATCGGACGAGGCCCCGAAGCAGATTCGACCGTGCGGTCTTCCGGGCGCCGCGCTCAGCCTGGCCGCGACGTTGATGTGAGACTCGCCATGTGAACCTAGGCGAACAGGTCTTTGACGATTGAGTCGATTTCCACCGCCACACCTTGTTGAGTCAGGGCCTGCCGGATCACGTTGCGCTGTGTCTCGAATCGCTTCGCGGGGAGGAGGACATCAGCAGCGATCATCTCCGCCTGTTCGGCCAGGTCTGCAAGTCGACGGTGTACCTCGTCGGCGGGGTCATACAAAGGTATAGGTAGCTGAAATACGGACTTGTCGAAGTGTCGTGGATTGTGCTCTCCGCGTGGTTGCAGCGGTCGAACGGCCATCGTTAGGGTTTCCGAATTGAGAAATGCGGCCAGGAAGCGGGCTTCGTTTATATCTGTGGCCGAACCCCAGTACAACTGGTGCTCGATGATGACCTTCTCGTCGGTTACCACTGCGGCGGCGGAGTACATGCCACTGGCGGCATAGACCACCCGGTACTTTGTCGCCGGTAACTGGCGTGACAGTTTGTTGCGATAGTCGAGCTGTTCCGCGAGGCTGAGTCGGTCGCTTTTTCGATGCCGTTCCCAAACCTTCTCGGCCGCTCGCCACCACTGGGCAAGTCCTGGATAGGTGTCGAGCTGTTCATCGTGACCGTCGAGAAGTCGATTGCCACTCCAGGGGATCACTGCGCTGACGCTCGATGCGCCACGGAACGGCAGAATGCTGTCACCTCGGTATAGGGGCCGAACGAAATCCTTCTCAACGACGCCGGTCATTGAAGGAAGGTGTTTCCATGGCGGTTTCTCGTTCGCGCTGCGACGGCTTCGAACCGCTATGCGGCCAGCGCCGGAGCCGAGTGGTCCGCTATCAATCTCTTCGACGAGGAACAACATGTTGGGCACCACTGTGGCTCCCTGCGCGAACCGCGCCCATATATGGAGAGGCAGTTGTTGTGCGCACCGGCTCGCCGATGTAGCGCGAGATGCCGGCTAGGACCTCGGCGCGAGATGCCCCGTTGAGGTTCAGGCGTCCGGCCCACACTTGCGGTTTCTGAATGAGCGGGACATTGTTCGCCGCATTGCGGCGCGTGCCGAACGCAACACATGCAGGAACGGGGAAGAACGAGGGTTTAACGAGGTGCAAGTCCCATGGGCGTTCGAAGGCGACCGTCACACCTTCGGTCGGTGCGGAGTAGTTCCCTTTGCGGAACCCTTCGTAGGTGCTATGACTATGGATTTTTCGTGGCAGGACATCCCACGGCATAACGTACCCGAAGCGGCCTCCCGGCCGGAGGTATTGCTCGATACACCGCGCGACAAATAACGCGGAGAGATCTTGGTTGGTGGCATGGCTTCCTCCCACCCACAACGATCGGTCGACGCTCATGGCGCGGAACGCGGCTTTCTGAGGTCCGGTCATGTGCCGGTAGGACAGCCACGGCGGATTGCCGACGAGCACGTCCACCCTGTTGTCCGAGCGCTTCAGCCAATCAGGCCGGGCAACGTTGCGGATATAATAGCCCCAGATGTGATCCAGCTTCTCGTCGTGCAGTTCGCACATGACTCGAAAGGTCTGCTTCAGCATCGCGCGTTCGTCGATGTCGTCGATGTCGAGTCGCCGGAAAAGTCCAGTGAGCGACGGCACTGGTGCCCCGCGTACCCGGTCGGTGGCGCGATCGGCCAACTCTGCGACAAGACGGTCGAACAGGTCCGCACTCGCGACGATCCGATCAGGGAAACTGAACATCCGAACCGCAGGGTCAGCAAAAGTAGCGTCCGAGACAAATGTCGAATGGTCAAGTTCAGCGGGAATGGTGAGATTGTCGTCCGACCACAACGAGTTCTCCTGTCCCCACCGCAGTGAGTCCGCAAGGTACACCGGCACGGCGAACGCGGGTCGCCCACCGTGCTGCAGGCGGCGGGGTCCGATCGCGAGGAGGTAGGTGACGCGGGCGAGCGTCACCGCGACCGGATGCACATCGAAGCCCACGACGTGCTCGGTCACCGCACGGACAACAGCAGGTCCACCGGTCCCGGCAGCCTCCGCCGCTGAGATATAGTGGCGGACGGCATGGAATAGGAAGGTGCCGCTGCCGCAACTCGCGTCGAGCACGCGCTCCTCGAGCGGGTTCTGCACGCATTCGTCAACGATGCTTTCGGCGAGCCAGTCCGGGGTGTAGTACTCGCCGAGCAGGTGCCGAACGTCCGCGGGAATGATCGACTCGTACAGAACCTTCATCACGTCGTGCTCGACATGGTGCCATGAGAAGCGGGTCAGTCGACGCGCCAGGTCCTTGACGAACCGGCTGCCACCGGGCACCTCGACCACCCAGTCGAAGAAGTCAGCCTCGATCACACCCCCGATCTGTGCTTGGGTGAAGAGCTCACCGGAGGTGATCGCGGCGGCGGTGAGTGCGGGATCCATCGGGTCGAACCCCACCACGGCGTGACCGATGACCTCCGCCATCAGAACCAAAAGTGTGTGATCGATAAAGAGTGCGTCGTCGTCACTGAAATGCGTGCCGGAAGCTGTAGTGAGCAGTTTGGCCCACAACGCTCGCTTCACCCTGACTTCGGGCATGTTTCGATGTCGTGCGTAGATCGCGCGCAGTTCCGTGGAGTCGATGGCATATGAAGGGCTGCCGGCTCCCAGCCTGCGAACGATCTCCGTGGGCGTCGGTTCTACCTCGTTCCCGCTGGCGAGTACGGATTCGAGCCATGCCAGCACCTTGTCGACGTCCGTTTTGCCGGAACCGACCTCCATGGTGGCCTGGACGGTGTGGAGCTTGCCGCCGAGACGGCGGTAGACCCGCCATTCGAAACCATCGGTCATCACTCCAACCCATCGACGTTCGGGCTCATCGTCGTGCGCGGCGAGAGACTTGGCAAGCTGCCGCCTCGCAGCGTTTTCCGCGGCGTCATCCCGCAGGTCCCGCCGCACAACGAAGACGGCAGTGCCCGTCGCGGTCTCGATCGGGCCCTTCGCTCCGCCGAACTCGTGCGCAGGAAGTCCCAGGCTGCTCGCCCGCAGCAACCGCGTGACGTCGTCGCGGACATGCGCATCGGTTCGGTCGGCGTCGCGGGTGGCGAGGCGCCTGACCAACGCGAGCAGGGTCGTCGGGTCGTCGCCGTCGGCCGAGGGTAGCGACGGCCAGCGGCGCAGCACCTCAGTGGCTGGTGTGGCGAAGACGGCGGCACCAGCGGCGAGCTCTGGCTGGTCCACACGAGGAACGTTGAACCGGACTACGCCCGCCGCACACGCCGGCTGTCCGATCAGCACTGGCGCGCCACTCACTCCGGCCAGTGGTAACGCTGCTGCGGACTCCCGGCAAGCCAGCTGCATGACGGGAGCGCCGTCGGGAAGCTCCCCCGAAACCCAGGTGATCTCGCCGGACACAGCGAAACCAGGCATTGCACGTACAGCCGCTGGCCTCCCCGGTGCGACGAACGGCGTGTGTTCTACGGCATCGCGGGTCAGCTGAATCGGTTCGAGACCCTCCGGCAGAGCGCGCCCGAGGCGCAGCAGGGCGATATCGAGATGGTGATCGCCCTCATCGACAGTGGCGTCACTGACGTGCCCGGTCCACACGCATCGCAGCCGTGAGAATGCGATCTCGCCGGTCTCCCTGTCACCGATGCAGTGAAAGGCAGTCAATGCGAGACGGTCTGTGACCGCGAAGACGGTGCCGCGCTCATCGCCGGTTGCAGCATCCAGCAACCGGCCGACCGCCATAGTCACCTTTCGCTCTGCCGGGATTTCAATATCAACTTTGCGGACAGCGTCGCTCCAGTCGATGCCTTTGCGATCACCACGCCGGCTTCGGCCTGCACGGCGATGTCGAACCCGACTTCGATGGTGTCAACTGCCCACGGACTCTCGTTGTCGGAGGTTAGGACGCGCTCGAGCCGAGCTCGGAACCGGTCCGCTACCTGCGCCACACTGTCGGCGATTTCGGAGGCACGCCGGCGAAAGTCTTCCGGCACCGCCACCCGCGGAGAAAGATCACCGGAAACCGAGCTAGGACGAACTTCCAGCAGTATCTCCACTGGTTGATCGTCCTCACGCTCACCAGATTTGGCCATCGTGTCCCTCCCTGACGGCGAGTTATCGACAACAATCATCATCACGAGCCTTGGACGCGCGACTAGCGGCCGACCAGGTATTTCTGCACGTCAGTCCGTCGTCGGGACGGCTACGAGCGATGTGGACCCCGGCCCCTGTACGGACCCGGATTCCAGAAGTTGCCGGTCACGGACAACGTCGAAGCTTGACATCGCCCAAGCAGCTGGTCAACATGCGAGGTTGACTCGGGTGCATAGTTGCCCAATAGTAGGAGTTCGGCTAGCTGTCGCGATCCGCGGTCTACGCGGACAGATCAGCTGAGTCCGAGCCGTGTGGTTAGTGTGCAACTCCCCCTCGGACACTTACCATAACCTCAACTGTGCGGGTCGAGATTCGTCTCGGCCCGCACAGTTCGTTTTGCGGGATGGTAGGTCAGCCGCAGGCCGAGCTGGCGGTAGACCTCGGCCTTGTCGTCCGGGTCGGCATCGATCAGTGCCTGGCGGATGTCCCCCCAACTCCTCGGCCAGGTGGCGGATCTCGATCTTCGTCATTCTCGGCGGGCGAGCGGCAGGGCGGTGAGGGCTTCGGCACGCCTGCCTGCGTTTCGGCCATCCACCGCGTGACCAAACGCGGGTCAGCGCCGGCTTCCAGCGCCGCGATGGTTACTCGACGCGTGGTCAGCACCGGAGAATCGTCGTGTTCATCGGCGGGTCCGGACCGCTGTCGAAGCTCGGTGGCGAGATCCGTTGACCGCAAGCACGCCGACCTCCGGTTCGATCCGGTCATCGGCGTCGGCGGCTTGCGGTCAACGTGCGGACACTGGTGTTCGGTGCCGTGACTCACCGCGGGCGACACGAACGACCAGTTCGACAACCTCTTCGCCGAGCCTGGAACCCGGGGCTCGGCCAACGCGCAGCTATCCGCTCACCCGATTGCCGTCGCAGTACTTGGCCGGTCAATGCGTGAAGTGTTGCAGAAGCCAGTCAAAAAGCGCGCGCACAATGCCGGAGGCGATGGATCCGACGACGGTGGTGACCATCGGGCGGGGCCCGTGGCGGTGGATGTGGCTCATTGGATGCTCCTCGTGGTCGTTGTTGTGGTGCGGGAGTGCTGCAGGCCTGCTGTGACCACGATGCGGTGCTAGGCCAATCGGGTGGGCGTTCTCCGGTACAGCCCGGGAGTCCTGCATTGTTGTCCCAGGTCGTTGGTGTTTCCGAGGGCTCGAGGTCCGGTGGACTCCGGAAGCATCGGAAGGGAGCGCGGCGGGTGGAGCCAGATCCGCGAGCGCGGTTCGTCGACCAGCTCAAGCAGTTGCGGGTGCAGGCCGGCAACCCGACGCTGGCCGATCTGGAGACGCAGGACCCGGCCTGGCTGAACCAGAAGACCGTGTCCGATCTGCTCCACGGGAAGTTCGCGCGGGTGCCGCCCTGGGAGCGGGTCTCGGCGTTCGTGACCGCGTGCGTGCGCATCGGCAAGGCCAAGAAGCGCGTGATGCCGCCGGACGAGATCCTGCTTGAACAGTGGCGGCACCGGCACGAGTTCCTGGCCGTCGCCTTGGACCAGGTCCCTCCCCGCAACCGGGGCGCGCCAGCCGACAACGGCACCCCCGAGGTTGGCCGGGTGGGCCTCGGACACGGCGGCGGCTCAGATCCGGGGTCGGCGCGGGGCGGGGGACGGCGTCGTTTCGGAGCGGTGCCACCGCGTGCCGGGGCGTTCCAGCAGCGTCTCGCGGCGAGGGCGCTGGCCGACACCGCCGCGGGCGGGGGCACCACCGTCCTCATCGGTACCGGAACAGCGCAAGTACTGACCGGCCTCGGTGGGGTGGGCAAGACCCAGTTGGCCGCCGACCACGCCCACACCCAGTGGGACCACGGGCGGGTGCGGCTGCTGGTGTGGATCTCCGCCCGCAGCCGAGTGGCGATCACCTCCGCCTACACCGAGGTCGCGGTCGAGCTGCTCGGTCAGGACCCCGCCACGCCGGAGCGGGCCTGGAGGCGGCTGCTGGAGTGGCTCGCCGAAACCACCGACCCCTGGCTGGTGGTGCTCGACGACCTGCAGGACCCCAGCCACCTCACGGGACTGTGGCCACCGCACACCCCCTGCGGGCAGGTGGTGGTGACCACTCGCCGTCGCGACGCCGCCCTGCACAGTTACCAGCGTCATGTCGTCGAGGTCGGCCTGTTCGCCCCCGAGCAGGCGCTGGCCTACCTCACCGAGAGACTCCCCGAGCGGGGCCCCGTGACCACGGAGTTGGCCGGTCTCGCCGGCGACCTCGGACACCTGCCCTTGGCCCTGGCCCAAGCCGCCGCCTACCTGGCCAACAAGCCGATGCTCACCACCGCCGCCTACCGAGCCAGACTCGCCGATCGGCGAACGAAACTGCCCGACGTGCTGCCCCGGGAACCGCACCTGCCCGACGAACACGAGCGCACAGTGGCCGCGACCTGGTCTCTGTCGATCGAGGCCGCCGACGAACTCGACCCCGCCGGCCTCGCCCGCCCGGCGCTGGAGCTGGCCTCGCTGCTCGACCCAGCGGGAATCCCCACCGCCGTCTTCACCACACGCGCCTTCACGAACCACCTCACCGCGCGGTTCAACCGCGATGTCACCGGCGACGACGTCCTCGACGGCCTGGAATGCTTGCGACGGTTCAGCTTGATCACCCTGCACCCCGAGCAACCCCACCACGCCGTCCGTGTGCACGCCCTCGTCCAGCGCGCCGTCCGCGATCCTCTCACGACCGGCCACCTCGCCGAGCTCGCGAGGACCGCCGCGGACGCGCTGGTTCTCGTCTGGCCCGAAATCGAAACGAACCAAGAACTCGCCCAGGCACTGCGGTCCAACGTCACCACGCTCCAGAGCATCGCCGAAGAACACCTCTGGCGTGCCGGGGGACATCCGGTGCTGTTCCGCCTCGCGCGCAGTCTCGGCGACGCCGGGCTTCTGGATTCCGCCGTCGCCGTCAACCACCGACTGCTCGCTCAGGCCTCCGCCCGGCTCGGCCCCGATCACGCGGACACGCTCACGATTCGCTACAACCTCGCCCGGTTGCGCGGGGAGGCCGGGGACCCGGCGGGCGCAGCCGCGGCCTACGCGGAACTGCTCGCCGACCAGCTGCGCGCGCTGGGGCCCGAGCACCCCCACACCCTCGCCGTGCGCGCGAACCTCGCCCGGTGGCGCGGGGAAGCCGGAGACCCCGCGGGCGCGGCCACCGCCTTGGCGGAACTACTTCCCGACCGGCTGCGAATCCTGGGACCCGACCACCTCTACACCCTCGCCACCCGCCACAGCCTCGCCTACTGGCGAGGAGAAGCCGGGGACCCAGCGGGCGCCGCCACGGCCCTCGCCGAGCTGCTCCCCGACCAACTGCGAGTACTGGGACCCGAGCACCCCCACACCCTCGCCGTGCGCGCCAGCCTCGCCCGGTGGCGCGGGGAAGCCGGAGACCCCGCGGGGGCAGCCGCGGTCTTCGCCGAACTGCTTCCCGACCGGCTGCGAGTCCTGGGACCCGACCACCTCTACATGCTCATCACCCGCCATGCCCTCGCGTACTGGCGAGGGGAGGCCGGGGACCGGGCGGGTGCCGCCGCAGCCCTGACCGAACTGCTCTCCGACCAACTGCGGATCCTGGGACCCGACCACCCCCACACACTGCACACCCGAGGCAACCTCGCGCGTTTCCGCGGAGAGGCCGGGGACCCGGCGGGCGCCGCCGCCGCGCTCACACAACTGCTCTCCGACCAACTGCGGGTCCTCGGACAAGACCACCCCCACACCCTGCGCTCATGGAACAACCTGGCCGCCGCCTACCTGGCGACGGGCGACGTGCGGCAGGCGATCGCGCTGTACGAGACGGCACTCGCCGGGCGGGACCGGGTGCTGGGTGCGGATCACCTGGACACCTTGGCGACACGCAACAGCCTGGCCGGCGCCTACCTGGCCGCGGAGGACAGGGAGCAAGCGAGGAGGCTGTACGAAACCACGCTCGCCGACGCTGAACGCGTACTCGCACCCGATCATCCCCTGACCAAGGCGATTCGCGCGAACCTCAACACCATCAAGGACCAGAGCAAGTCCTGACGGCGGCCGACGCCGTGCCGGGCTCGCCGACCACGTCGTCTGCCTGGGCAGGCCCCGGCGGCCGCACACCGTTTCGGGACCTTGGTCCACGCCACCGGTGTCTTGCCGCCCTTCGAGGGCCACCGCGGCCACTGCGATCGTCGGCGGCAACGTCCCGACCCGGAAGGCAGGCCGACGTGTTCGAGGTCCGCATCCACGGCCGTGGCGGCCAGGGGGCCGTCACCGCCGCCGAGCTGCTGTCGGTGGCCGCGTTCCTCGACGGGCGCCACGCACAGGCGTTTCCGAGCTTCGGCTCCGAGCGCACCGGCGCGCCCGTCGTCGCGTTCTGCCGCCTCGACGGCAAGCCCATCCGCTCACGCGAGCCCGTCGTGCGTCCGGACGGGCTCGTCGTGCAGGACGCGACCCTGCTGCACCAGGTACCCGTGTTCGACGGCTTCGCGCACGACGGGTACCTGCTCGTGAACTCACCGCACGACTTCGCCGAGCTCGGTCTCGCCGACGTCGTCGCCCGGCTGCCACCGGGCCGCGCGCTGACCGTGCCCGCGACCGCGCTGGCCCGGGAGCACCTGGGCCGTCCGGTGCCGAACGTGGTGCTGCTGGGCGCTTTCGCCGCTCTCACCGGGCAGGTCCGCATCGAGTCCGTCCAGGCAGCCATCCGCGAGCGGTTCTCCGGCCGCGTGGCGGACGGCAACGTCGCGGCTGCCAACGCTGCCTGCGACCACGTCCGCGAACAGCTGAGGGAGCAGTCCCGTGTTGCGGCAGATTGAGGGTTCCCGCGCGGTCGCCGACACCACCGCGCTATGTCGTCCCGAGGTGGTCTGCGCCTATCCGATCTCCCCGCAGACGCACATCGTGGAAGCGCTTTCCGAGAAGGTGAAGAGCGGCGCGCTGACGCCGTGCGAGTTCGTCAACGTCGAGTCCGAGTTCGCCGCGATGTCCGTCGCCATCGGCGCGTCCGCCGCCGGAGCTCGCGCCTACACCGCCACCGCCAGCCAGGGCCTGCTCTACATGTCCGAGGCCGTGCACAACGCGGCCGGGCTCGGCCTGCCGATCGTGATGACCGTCGCGAACCGGGCGATCGGCGCGCCGATCAACATCTGGAACGACCACAGCGACGCGATGTCCCAGCGCGACTCGGGCTGGCTGCAGCTCTACGCGCGGGACAACCAGGAGGCCGCCGACCTGCACGTGCAGGCGTTCCGCATCGCCGAGGAGCTGTCGCTGCCGGTGATGGTGTGCATGGACGGGTTCGTGCTCACCCACGCAGTCGAGCGCGTCGACCTGCCCTCCCAGGAGCAGGTCGACGCGTTCCTCCCGCCGTACGCGCCGCGCCAGGTCCTCGACCCGGCCGAGCCGGTGACGATGGGCGCGATGGTCGGGCCCGAGGCGTTCACCGAGGTGCGCTACCTCGCCCACCTCAAGCAGCAGCGGGCGTTGGACGTCATCCCCGAGGTCGCCGGCCGGTTCGCCGAGGTCTTCGGGCGCGACTCCGGGGGCCTGGTGCACCCGTACCGGATCGAGGACGCCGACGTGGTCGTCGTCGCGCTCGGCTCCGTGCTCGGCACGCTCTACGACACGATCGACGAGCTGCGGGAGACCGGCGCCCGCATCGGCGCGCTGGGCATCACGAGCTTCCGGCCGTTCCCGGCACGGCTCGTGCGCGAACTGCTGGGCGATGCCCGGCGCGTTGTCGTGCTGGAGCGGGCGTTCTCGCTCGGTTCGGGCGGGATCGTCACCGCGGAGCTGCGGCTGGCCTTCGGCGGGGTGCCCGTGCCCTGCCACACGGTCGTCGCGGGGCTGGGCGGGCGGCCGGTCACCAAGCGGTCGCTGCACTTCGCGCTCGCCGACGCGCTCGCGGACACGCTGGAACCACTGGTTTTTCTCGATCTGGACCGGGTCCGCGTCGAGCGCGAGCTGGCCAGGGCCCGGTGAGGAGCCGATCATGAACACCCAGCCCGTGAAGTTCTACCAGACCGGCAGCTTCGTGGCGGGCAACCGCCTGCTCGACGTCGAGGTGCGCACCGTGCAGGCCAGCACGGCCCGGACGAACCCGCTCGACTCGGGGCACCGCGCGTGCCAGGGCTGCGGAGAGGCGCTGGGCGCGCGGTACGCGCTCGACGCGGCGATGCACGCCACCGGCAACCAGCTCATCGCCGTCAACGCAACCGGGTGCCTGGAGGTGTTTTCGACCCCGTATCCGGAATCGTCCTGGCGGCTGCCGTGGCTGCACTCGCTGTTCGGCAACGCGCCCGCGGTCGCGACCGGCGTGGCGGCGGCGCTGAAGGCCAAGGGCCGCACCGGCATCCGCGTCGTCGGGCAGGGCGGGGACGGGGGCACCGTCGACATCGGGTTCGCCTGCCTGTCGGGCATGTTCGAACGCGACGACGACGTCCTCTACATCTGCTACGACAACGAGGCCTACATGAACACCGGGGTGCAGCGTTCGGGCGCCACTCCCCCGGCCGCCCGCACCGCGACCACCCCGGTGCTCGGGGCGGAGCCGGGAAACGTGTTCGGCCAGGGCAAGGACGTGCCGCGCATCGCGATGGCGCACGAGATCCCGTACGTCGCGACGGCGACGGTCGCCGACCTGCACGACCTGGAGGCGAAGGTGGCCCGCGCGATGGAGTTCCGCGGCGCGCGGTACCTCCACGTGCTGGTGCCGTGCCCACTGGGCTGGGGCAGCGCCTCCCGCGACACGATCCGGCTCGCCCGGCTGGCGAAGGAATCCGGCGTGTTCCCCGTGTTCGAGGCCGAGCGCGGCGAGGTCGTGGTCGTGTCGAAGATCCGCCACCGGGTACCCGTCGAGGAGTACCTGCGCCCGCAGGCGCGCTACGCCCACCTGTTCGGCGAACCGCCCGCCACGGCGGTGCTCGCCCGCATCCAGGAGCTCGCCGACCGCAACATCCGCCGCTACGGCCTGCTCGGCGAGGAGGAACGATGAAGACCGAACCGTTCGCGATCACCCTGCGCGCCGACTCCGGCCTGGCGAACAAAACCGGTTCGTGGCGCAGCGAGCGCCCCGTCTACCGCGATTTGCTGCCGCCGTGCAACAACGCCTGCCCGGCGGGCCAGAACATCCAGCAGTGGCTTTACGACGCCGAGGACGGGAGCTACGAGCGTGCCTGGCGGCAGATCATGGCCGACAACCCACTGCCAGCCGTACTGGGCCGGGTCTGCTACCGCCCATGTGAGACGGCGTGCAACCGGGGACAGCTCGACGAGGCTGTGGGCATCAACTCCGTCGAACGCTTCCTCGGCGACGAAGCGCTGAAGCAGGGCTGGACGCCGGACGCACCCGCCCCGGCGACCGGGAAGCACGTGCTGGTCGTCGGATCCGGCCCGGCCGGCCTCTCGGCCGCGTACCACCTGAGGATGCTGGGCCACGCGGTCACGATCTTCGAGGCGGAGTCCGAGCCCGGCGGGATGCTGCGCTACGGCATTCCGCGCTACCGGCTGCCTCGGGAGGTCCTCGACGGGGAGATCCGGCGGATCACCGCGCTGGGCGTCGTGATCGAAACCAGTCGTCGGGTCTCGGATCTCGACGCGACCCTGCGCGACGAGGGGTTCGACGCCGCGTTCCTCGGCGTGGGCGCGGGTATCGGGAAACGCGCGTACCTGCCCGCCGGCGACTCCGCCCGGGTCCTCGACGCCGTGGCGGTGCTGCACGACATGGAGGGCGAGCACCGGCCGTCGCTGGGCAGGCACGTCGTCGTCTACGGGGGCGGCAACACCGCCATGGACGCCGCCCGCACCGCCCGGCGCCTCGGCGCCACTGACGCACTGGTGGTGTACCGCCGCACGCGGGAGCGCATGCCGGCACACGCGAGCGAGGTCGCCGCCGCAGAGGCCGAAGGCGTCCGGTTGCGGTGGTTGTCGACGCTCGCGCACGCCGGGCCCGGCGCGGTGACCGTGGAGAAGATGCGCCTGGACGACACCGGTTTTCCGCGGCCCACCGGGGAGTTCGAGGAGCTGACCGCCGACTCGGTCGTCCTCGCGCTCGGGCAGGAGGCCGATCTGTCGGTGCTGTCCGGGCTACCCGACGTGTCCGAAGAGGACGGTCACGTCGCTGTCGGCAAGGACCGGATGACGGGTCACCCCGGTGTGTTCGCGGGCGGCGACGTCGTCGGCGGTGAGCGCACCGCGACCGCCGCGGTCGGGGACGGCAAGAAGGCCGCGCGCGCGATCGACGCGTGGCTGCGCGGCGAGGCGTACCAGCCGGGCCCCAAGCACCCGCCGGCCGACTACGGCGGCCTGAACACCTGGTACTACAGCGACGCGCCCGCGACGGTGCGGCCCCAGCTCGACGCCGCGCGGCGCACGTCCACGTTCGACGAGGTCGAGGGCGGCCTGGACGAGTCGAGCGCGCTGTTCGAGGCGAGGCGCTGCCTGTCGTGCGGCAACTGCTTCGGCTGCGACAACTGCTTCGCCGTGTGCCCGGACAACGCGGTCGTCAAGCTCGCGGACGGCGGGTACGCCATCGACTACGACTACTGCAAGGGCTGCGGCCTCTGCGTGGCCGAATGCCCCTGCGGCGCCATGGAGATGCGGCCGGAGCAGGGCTGAACGAAACGGGGCGCCGGCACCTCTGAGAGGATGCCGGCGCCCCTTTCCTCAGGTGGTCAGGTCGCCACCTTGACCGGAATCTCGCGCGGCTCGGTCTTGACCCGCACGGGGATCCGGACTTCGAGGACGCCCGCCTCGTAGGCCGCCGTCACGTGCGCGGGGTCCGCGCCTTCGGGCAGCCGCAGGGTACGGCCGAACGCGCCGTAGGCGAACTCGGTGTGCGCCTTGTCGTGCTTGACGAACTCCCGCTCGGCACGCAGCCGCAGCTCACCCCGGTCCACGGTGAGGTGGATCTGCTTCTGCGGGTCCATCCCGGGCAGTTCCGCACGCACGACGTACGTCCCGTCCTCGAAGTAGTCCTCGACGCGAACGGGGTGCTGGTCGCCGAACTCCTCTCCCAGCAACCGGACCACGTCGGGGATGAGTGTGGTCCGCGGAATCAAAGTAGGCATCTGACCTCTCCTTCCTCCGGTCATCGTCTCCGGACACCTTCCAGGCAAGTCCGGGTCCCGCCGCCGGGAAAGGGCGGCTGGTCACCGCACCGGAGGACCTTCGACCCGCGCTCGGCTGTCGTCGCGCGCGACGGCGAGGAGCACCATCGCGCGTCCGGCCGGAGGGCCGATCGTCCTCCGGACCCGGGTCCCCGGTCCCTACCGGGCCACCCGGGGAACGCCGAACGTGGGGGCATGACCAGACGCGTGGTGATCCTCGGCGGTGGCACCGGGGGAACGCTCACCGCCAACCGGCTGCGCCGGCGCCTCGGCGACGACGTCGAGATCGTCGTCGTGGACCGGGACGGCGACCACGTGTACCAACCGGGACTGCTGTTCGTCCCGTTCGGACTGGCACATCCCGAGGACCTCGTGCGCCCGCGGGAGCGGCAGCTGCACCGCGGCATCTCCTACCACGAGAGCGCGGTCGGCCACGTCGACCTCAAGGGGGACACGGTGCTCCTCGAGGACGGCACCACACTGGACTACGACGTGCTCGTCGTAGCCACCGGGGCGGTGCTGCAGCCCGAGGAGACCGAGGGCCTGACGGGACCGGGCTGGCAGGAGAACGTCTGCACGTTCTACGACCTCGACGGCGCACTGGCGCTGGAGGCCGCACTCGCCGGGTTCGCGGGCGGCCGCCTGGTGGTCAACGTGGTGGACCTGCCGATCAAGTGCCCGGTGGCGCCACTGGAGTTCTGCTTCCTGGCGGACTGGTACTTCCGGGAACGCGGGATCCGTGACCGGGTGGAGCTGACCTACGTGACCCCGCTCGACAGCGCGTTCACCAAACCCGTGGCCGCAGGGGTGCTGGGCGGCCTGCTGGAGGAGAAGGGCGTCGGTCTCGTCACGGAGTTCAACACGGGAGAGGTCGACGGCACCGCGGGACGGCTGGTCTCCTACGACGAGCGCACGGTCGGCTTCGACCTCGCCGTCGTCGTGCCGCTGCACGGCGGCGCCGCCTACGTGGGGCGTTCCCCAGCGCTCGGCGACGAGCTCGGCTTCGTGCCCACCGATCCCGCGACGCTGCAGTCGAAAGCCGCGCCGAACGTCTTCGCCCTGGGCGACGCCACCAGTCTGCCGGCGTCCAAGGCCGGCTCGGTCACCCACTTCGAGGGCGAGACGCTGGCCGCCAACGTCGCCCGCTTCCTCGCGGGCGAGCCGCTGCGGGCGACCTTCGACGGGCACACGAACTGCTTCATCGAAAGCGGCTTCGGCAAGGCACTGCTCATCGACTTCAACTACGACACCGAGCCCCTCCCCGGGCACTACCCCACGGGCGCGGGCCTGCCGCTGCTCAAGCAGTCCCGGCTCAACCACCTGGGCAAGCTGATGTTCTCGTGGCTGTACTGGCACAGCCTGCTGCCCGGCCGCGACATCCCCGGAATCGGCTCCGCCATGCCGCACGCGGGAAAGCTCCTCCCTGAGCAGGAAAGGACGCCGTCATGACGACCCGGACCTACGCCGGCACCACCGTCGAGGTGAACGACGAGGGCTTCTTCACCGACCCCGCGCAGTGGCGCGAGGACATGGCGCCCGCCATCGCCCGCGACGCCGGTCTCGGCGACCTCACCGACCAGCACTGGCAGGTCATCAAGTTCATGCGCGCCGAGTACGAGAGCAAGGGCACCGGACCGACCATCCGGGCGCTGGGCAAGACCTCCGGCGTCACCGTGAAGGACCTCTACCGGCTGTTCCCGAAGGGGCCGGCCAAACTCGCCGCGAGGATCGCCGGCATCCCCAAGCCCCGCGGCTGCATCTGAGACGGGAGACGACGATGAGCGACAAGATCGAAAAGGTGTCCGTGATCGTGTCGAAGGGCTCGCTGGAGGGCGTGTACCCGGCGCTGATCATGGCAAACGGTGCGCGGGCCGAGGGCATGGAGGCGAACCTGTTCTTCACCTTCTTCGGCCTGGACGCCATCCACCGGCAGCGCCACGAGCACATCAAGCTCGCGACGGTCGGCAACCCCGGCCTGCACCTGGCCACATGGGCGGGCGGCCTGCCGGGGATGTCGAGCGTCATGACGCATTACCTGTCGCGCAAGATGGACGACCTCGACATCCCGCCGATCCCGGAGTTCGTCGAGATGATTTCCGACAGCGGTGCCGGGCTCTACGCCTGCAAGGCCTCCGTCGACCTGTTCGGGCTCGGCAAGGACGACTTCATCGACCAGGTGCGGGACATCATCACCGTGGGCGAGTTCTACGACCTCGCGGCGGGCGGGCAGATCATCTTCACCTGACGGCGTGTCGCACGTTCAACTCCGCGGCGGAGGCGCGTACTCACCTCGGCCAGACGCCGCGGTTCGTGGGCTCCTGTGCCCGCACGTGGCTGTCGTCGAAGTCGAACGAGAGGCGGCAGACGACATCCACCACGCCGGGTACCTGGCGGGTGAGGGTTTCCGCGATGGGCACCGCGCTCCGCCGCTTCAGGCGCCCGGTCAGGGTGACGACGCCGTCGGTCACCTCGATGCTCACGTCGCCCTCCGGCACGCACAAGGCCCTTTCGAAGACCTCGACGGCGATCTCCTCCCGCAGCTCCTCGTCGCCGCGGGCGAAGATCCGCACGATGTCCGAGCGGCTCAGCACGCCTTCGAGCTTGCCGTAGCGGTCGACGACGGGCAGCCGCTTCACGTGCCGCCGCGACATCCTGCGCGCGGCCTCCACGATGGACTCTTCCGGCCCGATGGTGGACACCGGCGCTGCCATGAGGTCTTCGGCCGTCCGCGCCGAGGACCGGGCCCGCCGGTACCGCCCGGCCCACCGGCCCGCCGGGACCTCCTTGTCCATCAGGTCGGCCTCCGACACGACACCGACCACCGTGCGCTCGTCGTCGACGACCGGCACCGCGGAGATCCCGGCCCCGACGAGGATGCCCACGACGTCCTTGACCGGAGTCGTCCGCCGCACCGACCGCACCGCCGTGGTCATCAGGTCACGCACCAGCAGCCGCCTCATAACCGCTCCTCGAGTCGTGTCATCAGGGACAGTTCCAGGGTCACCGCGCCTGACCCGCCGCGGGAGAGCAGCACGTCCCCACCCGGGACGACCTTGGCCCTCTGCTCGCGCGTCCCGGGCCGAACGTGCCCCTCGGCGGAGTCCTTCAGCCCTTCGTGCCTGGACACGAGGTCGTCGGCTATGTCGCCGGCCGGGCTAGGGACTCGACAGGGTTCGCCGAAAGCGAGCGGGCGCCGCGCTTACCCCGTCACCGGCTAGGAACGGCGGTGGCCGATTGCCAGCCGCGCCCGTTCGCGTTCCCAGCGCGCGTGGCGCCGCCGGTCTCCGGCGCACAGCAGCGATACGATTCGTCCACAGAGGACAAGCGCGAACACGGATCACCACGGTCGCGGTCACGGCGACGGTCATTGCGCCGAGGCGCGTGAAGTAGGCAGCGGAGCCGGGTTCCCGCGTCCGTCGAGCCAGCCAGCACCGCGCTTTCGACCCGGTCTCCCGGCCGCACGGGCGGGTGTTCCACCGAGAAGCGTCCGAGATTCGCGCTCGTGCGCCGGACGGTCGTAGTCCCTCCGATGAGATGACCAAGGACCCTCGCTCGTCCCGCCGTCGCACGGCCAGTCTGAACGCGATCTTGACCCGGGAGCAGGGAGGGACCGATGAGCCCGCTGGATCTGGCGCGGTGGCAGTTCGGCGTCACCACCGTGTACCACTTCATCTTCGTGCCGCTGACGATCGGGCTTTCCCTCCTCGTGGCGGGCATGCAGACGGCGTGGGTGCGCACCGGCCACGAGAAGTACCTGAGGATGACCAAGTTCTGGGGCAAGCTGTTCCTGATCAACTTCGCCATGGGCCTCGTCACGGGCATCGTGCAGGAGTTCCAGTTCGGCATGAACTGGAGCGACTACAGCACCTTCGTCGGTGACATCTTCGGCGCGCCACTGGCCATCGAAGGCCTGCTGGCGTTCTTCCTGGAGTCCACGTTCCTGGGGCTGTGGATCTTCGGCTGGAACCGGCTGCCGAAACGCCTGCACCTGGCCACCATCTGGCTCGCCGCGATCGGCACGGTGCTGTCGGCCTACTTCATCCTCGCCGCGAACTCGTGGATGCAGCACCCGGTCGGCTACGCGGTCAACCCCGCCACCGGCCGCGCCGAGCTGAAGGACTTCGGCGCCGTGCTCACCAACTCCACGGCCGTCGGCGCGTTCGCGCACACCATCACGGCGTGCTTCCTCACCGCCGGGGTCTTCGTCGTCGCGATCAGCGCGTGGCAGCTCAAGCGCAAGCGCGCCACGGAGGTCTACCGGCCGTCGATGAAGCTGGCGCTGGTGACCGTCCTGATCGCGAGCCTCGGCGTCATCGTCACCGGTGACCTGCAGGCACGGCTGATGACGCAGCAGCAGCCGATGAAGATGGCCGCCGCCGAAGCCCTCTACGACACCGTCTCGCCCGCGTCGTTCTCGCTGTTCACCGTCGGCTCGCTGGACGGGTCGAAGGAGGTCTTCAGCATCCGCGTGCCGAAGGTCCTGTCGTTCATGGCGACCGGGTCGTTCGACGGCAAGGTGGAGGGCATCAACGACCTGCAGGCCACCGAGCAGCAGACCTACGGGCCCGGCTACTACAAGCCCGACATCCCCACGACCTACTGGACGTTCCGCATCATGATCGGCCTCGGTTTCCTGATGGGCCTGCTGTCGCTGGTCGGGTTGTGGGCCTTCCGCAAGGGCCGCATCCCGCGCTCGCGCTGGTTCTACCGTGCCGCGATCGCCTCGCTCGCCGCACCGTTCGTGGCCAACTCCGCAGGCTGGATCTTCACGGAGATGGGCCGGCAGCCGTGGGCCGTGTTCGGCGTGCTCAAGACCGCGAGCGGCGTCTCCCCCACCGTCGGCGCCGGGAGCGTGCTCACCTCGCTGATCGTGTTCACCGTGCTCTACGGCATCCTGGCCGCCGTCGACGGCGTGCTGATGTTCCGCTACGCGAAGGCGGGACCGCCCGAGCCCGCGCCGGAACCCTCCGAAGTGGACGCCGAGCGTCCTCCGGTCTTCGTCTACTAGGAGAAGAAGCCATGGCTCTCACCGACATCTGGTTCCTGCTCATCGCGGTGCTGTGGACGGGCTACTTCGTGCTGGAAGGCTTCGACTTCGGGGTCGGCATGCTGCTGCCGGTGCTCTCCCGCGACAACACCGACCACCGGGTCCTGGTCAACACCATCGGCCCGGTCTGGGACGGCAACGAGGTCTGGCTGCTCGTCGCGGGTGGCGCGACCTTCGCGGCGTTCCCGCTGTGGTATGCCAGCCTGTTCTCCGGGTTCTACCTGGCACTGCTGCTGATCCTCGTGGCGCTCATCGCACGAGGGGTCGCGTTCGAGTTCCGCGGCAAGATCGACAGCCCCCGCTGGCGAGCCTGGTGGGACCGCGCCATCGTCGGCGGTTCGCTCGTGCCCGCGCTGCTGTGGGGCGTCGCGTTCGGCAACATCGTCCGTGGTGTCCCGCTGGACGCCCAGCACCACTTCACCGGGAACCTGCTGACCCTGCTCAACCCCTACGCCCTGCTGGGCGGGCTGGCCACGCTGAGCGTGTTCACCCTGCACGGCGCGGTGTTCCTCGCACTGAAGACGACTGACGAGTTGCGACAGCGCGCCCGCACGCTCACCGGGCCGCTGGGCGCGCTCGCCGTGCTGTGCGCCGGATCCTTCCTGCTGTGGACCCAGCTGGCCCACGGCGAGACCTGGACGTGGGCGCCGCTCGCCGTCGCAGCGGTGGCGCTGGCCGGTGCGGTGCTCGTGGCCCGTGCGGGGCGCGAGGGCTGGGCGTTCCTGTTCACCGCCACGGCGATCGTGGCGACGACCGTGCTGCTGTTCGGCTCGCTCTACCCCGACGTCCTGCCGTCCACGACGGACGCGGCGAACAGCCTGACCACCACCAACGCCTCGTCCACGCCGTACACGCTGAAGATCATGACGTGGGTCGCCGTCGCGTTCACCCCGATCGTGCTGCTGTACCAGTCCTGGACGTACTGGGTGTTCCGCAAGCGCGTCACCCGCGCTTCGATCCCGGCGGGCCAGGGGCTGTGAAACCGCTCGACCCGCGCCTGCTGCGCCACGCCGCCGCCGCGCGCCCCTTCATCCTCGGGTGCGCGGCGCTCGGTGTGACCACCGCCGGCCTCGTGATCGCCCAGGCCGATCTGCTCGCCACGACGATCTCGCGTGCCTTCCTCGGCGGGGCGGGGCTCGCCGCCGTCGCGGTGCCGGTCCTCCTGCTCGCGCTCGTGGTGCTCGGCCGCTCCTTCGTGTCCTGGCTCGCCGAGACCTCCGCGCACCGCGCCTCGGCGGCGGTGCTGACGCAGCTGCGCGCGGCGATCGTCGGCCACGTCCTCGGGGCGGGGCCGGGGCGCCGGGCGGAGCGCTCCCCCGCCGAGCTGGCCACCCTCGCCACCCGCGGCGTCGACCGGCTCGACGGCTACTTCGCGCGCTACCTGCCGACGCTGCTCGTCGCCGCCGTCGTGCCCGCCGTCGTCGGGGCGCGGATCCTGTTGTCGGACTGGCTTTCGGCGGTCATCGTCGGCATCACCACGCCCCTGATCCCCGTCTTCATGGTCCTCATCGGGCTGTACACCCAGCGCGAGGCGGGCAAGCAGTGGCGCACGCTGGCCATGCTGGGCAACCACTTCCTCGACCTCGTCGCCGGGCTCGCCGTGCTCACCGCGTTCGGCAGGGCGCGGGCCCAGCTGCGTAGCCTCCGCGAAATCACCCGCGCCTACCGCGTGCAGACCATGAAGACCCTGCGCGTCGCGTTCCTGTCCGCGCTCGCGCTCGAACTGCTCGCCACCCTCTCGGTGGCGCTGGTAGCGGTCTCGATCGGCCTGCGGCTGGTCGCCGGGGAACTGGACCTGCACACCGCGCTCGTCGTCCTGATCCTCGCCCCCGAGGTCTACCTCCCGCTGCGCACCGTCGGAGCCCGCTTCCACGACAGCGCCGAAGGCGTCGCCGCGGCCGGGGAGATCTTCGAACTGCTGGAGGAGAAGCCACCAGCGCGGGGGGCGGGCAGGCCGGCGCCGGACCCGTCGGTCGTGCCCGTCCGGTTGAGCGGGGTCACCGTACGCGGCCGGTCCGCGCCGGTGCTCGACGACCTCGACCTGCGGATCGAGCCGGGCGAGGTCGTCGGCGTCACCGGCCCCAGCGGCGCCGGGAAGTCCACCCTGCTGGACCTCCTGCTCGGCTGGTACCCGCCGGACGGGGGCCGGGTGCTCGCCGACGGGGTCGACCTCGCCGAGGTGGACCGGGCCGCGTGGCAACAGCGGGTCGCATGGGTTCCGCAACGGCCCCGGCTGCTGACCGGGACCATCGCCACCAACATCCGGCTCGGCAGACCGGACGCACCGGACGCGGACGTGGCGGCCGCCGCGAGCGCCGCCGGTCTGGACCTGCCGCTCGACACCCCGGTCGGTGAACTGGGCGCCGGGCTCTCGACCGGGCAGCAACGCCGCGTCGCGCTGGCCCGCGCGCTCCTGCTCGACCGCCCGCTGGTGCTGCTCGACGAACCCACCGAGGGCGTCGACGCCGAGACCGAAGCGGAGATCCTCAGCTGCCTGCCACTGGCGCTCGCGGGACGGACCGCCGTCATCGTGACCCACCACGAAGCCGTGCTCGGGGTTTGCGACCGCGTGGTCGAGCTTCCCGCGCCCGATCCGGCTCCGGTCCCGGCGATCGCACCGGTCCGGCTGGAGCGCCCGCAGGAGGAGGACGCCGAGGACCGGACCGGCGGCGGGTTCGCCGCCGTCGTCAGGCCGTACCGGTGGCGGCTCGCCCTCGCCTGCCTCGCCGGGGCGCTCGCACTCGGCAGCGGCGTCGCGCTCACCGCCACCTCGGCGTGGCTGATCTCCACGGCCGCGCTGCACCCGCCGATCCTCACCCTGACCGTCGCGATCGTCGCCGTGCGCGCGTTCGGCATCGCGAAGGGGGTGCTGCGCTACAGCGAACGTCTCCTGTCACACGATGTCGCGCTCCGCACCCTGGCCGGTCTGCGGGTACGGGTGTGGGCCTCGCTGGTGCGGCTCGGGCCCGCGCTCACCGAGCGGATGCGGCGTGGCGACCTGCTCGCACGGTTGCTGTCCGATGTGGACAACCAGCAGGACCTGCTGGTCCGCGTGCTCGTGCCGGGGGTGTCGGCGGCGGTGGTCGCCTGCGGGGTCTCGATGGGTATCGGCGTGCTGCTGCCCGAAGCGGGAGGGCTGCTGTTCCTCGGGCTGCTGGGCGCCGGGATCCTCGCGCCCGCGCTGTCGGCACTCGCGGCGCGCAGGGCCGAACGGGACACCAGCGTCCTGCGCGCCGAAACGACGTCCGGGACCGTCGAGGTCCTCGAAGCGGCGCCGGACCTGATCGCGTTCGGCGCGCAGGACGCGCGGCACGACGCGGTGCGGGCGACCGGTGCCGCGCTGACGGCCGCGTTGCGGCGCTCGGCGCGCGCCCGCGGGCTGGGTGCCGGGGTCGGCACGCTTTCGCTCGGCGCCGCGATGCTCGGCTGCCTGCTCGCCGGGATCGCGGCCCTGCGCTCGGGCAGGCTGCCCGGTCCGGAGCTCGCGGTGCTGGCGCTGACGCCGCTGGCCACCGCGGAACTGGTGGCCGCCCTGCCCGAAGCGGCGCAGCGGTTCCTCGCCGCCCGCCACAGCGCGCACCGGCTGGCCGAGCTCAATCGCACCCCCTCGCCGGTGGTGGAACCCGCGGAACCGCGGCCGCTGCCCGCACCGGCCGCGCTGACGGTCAGCGGCCTGGCGGTCCGCTGGCCCGGCGCCTCCCGTGAGGCGGTGTCCGATGTGGACCTCGCCGCGGGCCCGGGGCGCAGCGTGGTGCTGACGGGCCCGTCCGGCTCCGGCAAGAGCACCACACTGGCGGCGGTCATGCGCCACCTCAGCCCGTCCGCGGGGCGCATCCGCCTCGACGACACCGACATCGGACGGTGTGCGGGAGACGAGGTCCGCGCCGCGCTCGGCTGGTGCGGACCGGGCACCCACCTGTTCGACAGCACGCTGCGGGAGAACCTCCTGCTGGCCCGGCCTTTGGCCACGGACGCCGACCTCGCGGCGTGCCTCGCCCGCGCGCGCCTGGGCACGTGGTTCGCCGGGCTCCCCCACGGTCTCGACACCCCGCTGGGCGCGCACGGCACCCCCGTCTCCGGTGGCGAACGCCAGCGCCTCGGCGTGGCCAGGGCCTTGCTGGCCGACCGGCCCGTGCTGCTCCTGGACGAGCCCACCGCCCACCTCGACGCCCGCACCGCGGCCGGGCTCGCGGCCGACCTGGCCGCGGTGGCGCGCAACCGGCCGGCGGTACTGGTCACCCACCGGCCCGCGGACTTCCCGGAGCTGCCAGTGGTCCGGGTGCGAGCCGTGGGGTGAGGCTCACCCCGCGGCCTTGGCCCGGGCCTTCACGCTGCGGGCCCGGGTGGCCAGCAGCGCGATCAGGACCGCGCCGATCGTCAGGAACAGGCGGTTGACGTCCACCGCGGGCAGCCACGTGACCTTCGCGTCCTTGACGACGTAGGCACCGACGGGCCGGGCGCCGACGCCGAAGCCGCCGCCCTCCCCTTCCTGCCCCTTCTCGTCGCGCCCGTTCCCACCGCCCGCGCCACCGGACACCGTCGCCGCCGGGATGATCACCACACCGTCGTGCTCGTAGGGCTCCCCGTACACCCGCCGGACGGAGATGGCCTCCCGGACCGTGGTCGCCAGTTCTGTGAACTTCATGTCCTCCTCCTCAGGGTTTCGCTCGTTCGAAACTGCACCCCGCGCGGGGCCCGCAACGAGAGCCGAAGGGCCCTTTGCGCCGGTTCCCCGCGGGCGCACGCTGGCGGTGTGTGGAAGGAGGCCGCGATGACGCGACACAATCCCTCGCTCCGGCGGCCGATGCGCGCCCAGGACCACCTGTGGCTCCACCTCGACACCCCCGTCAACCGGCTCGTCGTGACGTCCGTGCTGTGGACGGCCACCCCCGTCGATCCCAGTGCCCTCCGTTCGGTCCTGGCGGACCGGGTGCTGGCCCGCTACCCGGTCTTCCTGCAACGGCCCGCGGGCAGGCGGGTCTGGGCAGCCGACCCGGACTTCGACCTCGGCAGGCACTTCACGGTGTCCGCCCTGCCCCCGCCCGGTGACACCGGGGCCCTGCAGGAGCACGTCGCGCGGCGGCTGGGGTGCCGAATGGACCTGGACCATCCACTGTGGACCATCGAGTTGCTCCAGGGCTACGGGCCCGGCTCAGCTGTCGTTTCCCGCTTCCACCACGCGATGGCCGACGGGATCCGCCTCACCCAGGTCATGTTCGGCATGCTCGACCCGCTGCGGCCGGACCCCGCCCCGCCCGCGCCGGTCGGCGGTACCGCGGTCCGGCACGGCCCCACCGCGCACGCGGCGGCCCGGCTGGCCACGACGGGCGTGCAGCTGCTGACGCGGCTGGGCGAGCACGTGGAGGTGCCGCCCGTCCGCGCCGCGCTGGCGCTGGGCACCCTCGGCGGAGCCGCCGCGCTCGCGGTGACCGGAGCGCTCGTCGAAGGCGTGGCGGGCAGGCTGCCCACCGGTCCCCGTCGCCTCGCGGGGCACCTGGCGGAACAAGCGGTCACCGCCTGGCACACCGCCGCGGGCGCGAGCCACCTCGTCGGCCCCGCCTACCAGGGCCCGTGGCACGGTGAACCGGGACTGGCCAAGGCAGCCGCGTGGAGCGACGCCGTCCCGCTGGACCTCGTTCACGACATCGCGCGCCGCACCGGCACGACCGTGAACGACGTCTGCGCGGCACTGCTGACCGGCGCGCTCGACCGCTACCTGGCCGGGCGAGACCACCACCTCCTCCACGACATGCCGTGGATGGTACCGGTCAGCCTGGCACGGTTCGACGCGGCACTGCCTCCCCTGCTGGGCAACCACTTCGCGCTCGTCCTGGCCGCGCTGCCACTGGCCAGGGCCGGTTTCCCCGAGCGGCTGCTGGAGGTCCACCGCCGCATGGCGCGGATCCGGGACTCCTATGAGCCGCTGGTGAACGTCGGCGTGCAGGACCTGGTGGGCCGCGGTTCCCGCGGCGCGGCGGTCGCGCTGACCCGCTACCTGACCGCCCGCTCAGCCGGCGTGCTCACCAACGTGCCCGGGCCACGCGAGGAGATGGCGCTGGCCGGAGCCCGCGTGCTCGGTGCCGTGGGCTGGGCACCGTGCAGCGGCCGTCAGCCGATCACGGTGTGCATCTTCAGCTACGCCGGGCGGATCCGCTTCGGGTTCGCCACCGACGAGACGCTGATCCCCGATCCGGGGCGGCTGGTGCGCGCCCTGGACGACGAGGTGCGCTACGCCGGGGCCGTCATGGGCGCCGCCACCGCCTCGTGACGCCCGTGCACCGCCTCGGCCCGGGCCGACAACGCGGCGATCTCCCGTGCGATGGCGCGGGAGAGCAGCCCGTGCTCGGGCACGCCGTCGTGGTCGAGGGTGACGCCGAAGCTCAGGTGATCGTCGTAGCTGAGCATCGCCACTCCCACCCGCAACCGCAGGGCGATCGGCACGTACGGGTGCAGCGCGAGGACCTTCCGGCCCAGCAGGGACACCCGGTCGCGCGGTCCCGGCACGTTCGTCGCCACCGTCACCACACTGTGCTGCGGCAGCCGGGCCACGGCACGCACGGCCGCGGCGACCGGGGCGAAGGCCGCCCGTCCCGCCCACCGCACGACCGCGTCTCCCGCTTCGGTCTCTCCGCTGCGCTTGACGGTCGCGAGGCGGCGGTGCACGGCGGCGAGGCGCAACGCCGGATCGGTCAGCTCGACGGGCAGCGTCGGCAGCAGCAGGGACACCCGGTTGCCGGTGGCCGCCCTGTCCGTGGAACCGTGCGTGGAAACGGGGACCAGCGCCCGCACCGTGTCGGTCTCTGGTGTCTCACCCCGCGACAGCAGCAGTTCACGCAGGCCCGCGGTGATCGCCGCGAGTGCGACGTCGTTCACCGTCGCGCCCAGGGTGTGCCCGATCGCGGCGACGCGCGACAGCGAGGTCTGGACCACTTCGTAACGCCGCTGCCTGCCCAGCCGGCCGGTCAGCGACGACGGTGCGACGGGCACCAGCGCGGACGCGAGCGCGCCGAGCCCTTCCACGGCTTTCGCAGCGGCACGCAGGGCTGGGGTGATCCCTCCGGGTGCCGGCTGCGCGGGCCGCGACGGCTCCGGCGCGCCGCCCGCGAAGACCAGCTCGTGGAGGTGGACGCCGGACACACCGTCGGCGAGGCTGTGGTGCACCTTCGACAGCACCGCCCAGCGCCCGCCCGCCAGCCCTTCCAGCACCCAGAACTCCCACAGCGGCCGGTGGCGCGGCAACCGCTCGGCCATCAACAACGCGACGAGGTCGTACAGTTCCGCCTCCGTGCCGTCTCCGGGGACCCGGGCGCGGTAGAAGTGGCCGGCCGGGTCGAAGTGCGGGTCCTCGGCCCATACGGGCGCGAGCGCGCCGAACGCGGTCCGCACGACCCTGCGCCGGTAGGGCGCGAGCCGCGCGACGAGCGGCGCCATCACGGCGACGACCTCGTCCTGGCGCGGCGCGGGCCCTTCGAGCACCGCGACCGAGCCGATCGCCAGCGCCACCTGCGGATCGGCGTCCTCGATCTCCAGGAACGCCGCCGCCAGCGGGTCGAGCCGGTCGCTGCCGTTCATGATCCACCCCTTCCGCCCGGTACCCACCCACGCTCGTCCGCCGGCGGTGAGCGGTTCCAGGGACCTACGGCCCCCGTTGCCGATGACCTTCCGCCCTGCCCGGCCCAGCCCGCGCCCCGGCAGCGTGGACGGCGATGACGACACGGACGCGGATCGAAGTGCACGGCACCGTGCAGGGTGTCGGATTCCGGCCGTTCGTGTACCGGCTGGCCACGCGTCTCGGTATCGAAGGCGACGTGCGCAACGCCGGCGGCCACGTGGTGGTCCGCGCAGCGGGTGCGGCCGACCCACTGGCGCAGTTCCTGGCCTCTCTGCGGGACTCCGCGCCCCGCCACGCCCGCGTCGAACGGCTGGAGGTGGCGCCCCTGCCCGAGGATGTGACGCTGGGACCGGGGTTCGCGGTCGCCGAGAGCGTGCCGGCCCTTCCGCTGGCCGCGCAGCCGCCACCCGACCTGGCGACCTGCCCCGACTGCCTGCGCGAGCTGTTCGACCCCGGCGACCGGCGGTACCGGTACCCGTTCCTCAACTGCACCGCCTGCGGGCCCCGCGCCACGATCGTCGCGGACCTGCCCTACGACAGGGCGAGCACGGCGATGCGCGGATTTCCCCTCTGCCCCGCCTGCGCCGCGGAATACCGCCATCCCGCGGATCGCCGCTTCCACGCCGAGCCGATCGCCTGCCCGGACTGCGGACCGCGCCTGGCCTGGTGGGGCTCGGCCCCGGCGCACGGCGAAGACGCGCTGCGGGAGGCGTGCGCGGCGATCACCGACGGCGGCATTGTCGCGGTGAAGGGCGTCGGGGGCTACCAGCTGGTCTGCGACGCGGGCGCCGCGGACACGGTGTCCCGGCTGCGGGTGGCGAAGAACCGGTCCGCGAAACCGCTCGCGGTCATGGTTCCCGATGTCGACGCCGCGGCCCGGGTGTCGCTTGTGGACAGCGCGGCGCGCGAGCTGCTGACCTCCGCCGCGGCACCGATCGTGCTGGTGCCGCGCCGTCCTGGCGCGCCGGTGGCCGAGGAGGTCACCCCGGGGCTCCGCGAGATCGGCGTGTTCGTGCCTTATACGCCACTGCACCACCTGCTGCTCGCCGAACTGGCGCGTCCGCTCGTGGTCACCAGCGGCAACCGCGGGGGCGAACCGATCATCGTCGACGACGCCGGAGCCCGCGAAGCGCTGGCGCCGGCCTGCGACGGGATCCTCGGCCACGACCGGCCCATCTGGGCCCGCTACGACGATTCCGTCGTGCGCGTCGTGCGTGACCGGCCTCTCGTCGTCCGCCGCGCCCGGGGATACGCGCCGGCCCCGTTGCCGCTCCCGGTCGCCGCACCGCAACCGGTGCTGGCGCTCGGCGCGGAACTCAAGCACACCACGGCACTCGCGGTCGGAGCGGCCGCGGTCGTCGGGCCGCACACCGGCGACCTCGAGGACGCCGCGACGTTCGCCGCCTTCGAGGCCGCCGCTCACAAGCTGTGCGAGGTGTCGCGCGTGCAGCCCCGGGTGTGCGCCTGCGACCTGCACCCCGGTTACCTGTCCACCCAGTACGCCCGGCGCTGGCCCGCGGCGAAACGCATCGCTGTGCAGCACCACCACGCGCACGTCGCCGCGACCGCCGCCGAGCACGGCGTCCGCGAGCCCTTCGTGGGTGTCGCGCTCGACGGGCTGGGGCTCGGCGACGACGGCACGTTCTGGGGCGGGGAGGTGCTGCTGGCGACCTTCCGCGGCTATCGGAGGTTCGCCCGGTTCGGCACCGCTCCCCTGCCCGGCGGCGCCGCCGCGATCCGGCGGCCCGCCCGGATGGCGCTCGGCTACCTGTTCGGCGCCGAGGACTTCGGCGAGCGGGTTCCTCCGGAGCTCGCGGAACCCCTGCTGTCGCGGCTCGATCCGCGTGAGGTCGAGGTGGTCCGGACCATGGTCGACCGCGGGCTCAACTGCCCCCTCGCCTCCAGCGCGGGCCGGTTGTTCGACGCCGTCGCCGCACTGCTCGGTGTCTGCGACGACGCCGGGTACGAGGGCGAAGCCGCCGTCCGGCTGGAAGCGGCCGCCGAGAGCGGCGCACGTGCACCATTGGCATGGCGGCTCCACAGGCGCGACGGGCTGTGGGTGTACGACCCGGTGCCGACCCTGTGCGATCTGCTCAGCGCAGGCGGCCCCGCGGCCCGGCTCGCCGCTCGCTTCCACCACACCCTTGTCGAAGTGGTGACCGCCCTCGCCACCGAGGCCGCAGGGGAGCTGGGCACCCGCACCGTGTGCCTGGGCGGCGGGGTGTTCCAGAACGCGCTGCTGACGACCGGTGTGCTCGGCCGCCTCACCGCGGCGGGCCTGGAGGTGTTCACCGGGCAGCGGGTCCCGGTCAACGACGGTGGTATCAGCTACGGGCAGGCGGCGGTGGCCGCGGCCCGCCTCGCGGGGAGGTGAACGGGATGTGCCTCGGCATTCCCGGCCGGATCACGGAAGTGCGCGACGGGGTGCTGCGCATGGGAACCGTCGACTTCGACGGCATCCGGCGCGAGGTGTGCCTGGCCTACACCCCGTCCGCGGACGTGGGCGACTACGTGGTGGTGCACGTCGGTTTCGCCATCAGCCAGGTCGACGAGGCCGAGGCCGCCAAGACCCTCGCCGTGCTGTCCGCGATCCCCGGCGCGCTCGCGTCCGAGCTCGGGGAGGACGCGTGAAGTACCTCGACGAGTACCGCGACCCGGAGCTGGCCCGGCGGCTGCTGGCGCGGCTGCGCGCGACGGCCACGCGCCCGTGGGCGATCATGGAGGTGTGCGGCGGGCAGACGCACACCCTGGTGCGCCAGGGCATCGACGAGCTGCTGCCCGCCGGGATCCGGATGATCCACGGCCCCGGCTGTCCGGTCTGCGTGACCCCGCTGGAGATGATCGACAAGGCCGTCGCGATCGCGGCGCTGCCCGGGGTGATCTTCACGAGCTACGGGGACATGCTCCGCGTGCCGGGCACCACCGGCGACCTGCTCGCGGTCAAGGCCGCGGGCGGCGACGTCCGCGTCGTGTACACACCGCTGGACGCGGTGCGGATCGCGCGGGAGAACCCGGACCGCGAGGTGGTGTTCTTCGCCGTCGGGTTCGAGACCACGGCGCCCGCCAACGCCATGGCCGTGCTGCACGCGGCGGCCACCGGGGTGAGCAACTTCAGCGTGCTCGTCAGCCACGTCCTGGTGCCGCCCGCGATCACCGCGATCCTCGACGATCCGGCGAACCAGGTGCAGGGCTTCCTCGCGGCCGGCCACGTGTGCGCGGTGATGGGCTGGACCGAGTACGAGCCCATCGCCGCCCGCTACCGGGTGCCGATCGTGGTGACCGGGTTCGAGCCGCTCGACCTGCTGGAGGGCATCCTGATGACCGTGCGGCAGCTGGAGTCGGGCCGCGCCGAGGTGGAGAACCAGTACGCGCGTGCGGTACGCCGCTCCGGCAACACCGCCGCCCAGGACGCCGTGCGGCGGGCCTTCCGGGTCACCACGAGGACGTGGCGCGGGATCGGCGACATCCCCGCCTCCGGCCTGGCCTTGGCGCCGGAGCTGGCCGGCTTCGACGCCGACGTTCGCTTCGCCACGACCGGGGTGCGGACCGCGGAGCACCCGGAGTGCATCTCCGGGGCGATCCTGCGCGGGACCGCGCTGCCCACCGACTGCGCGGCCTACGGTGTCCGCTGCACCCCGCGCACCCCGCTGGGCGCGCCGATGGTCTCCGCGGAGGGCACCTGCGCCGCGTTCCACCACGCCGGCCGACGTCCACTGTCCACTTCGGAGGAACGATGACCACGATCGACCCGTTGCGCGCGACCTGCCCCACCCCGGCCGGCGGCTCCGAGCGGGTACTGCTCGGGCACGGCTCCGGCGGTCAGCTCATGGCCGAGCTGCTCGACGACCTCGTCACCGGGAGTCTCGGTGCAACCGGGCCGCTGGAAGACGCCGCACTGGTCGGTCTCGGCGATGTGGAGGTCGTGGTCAGCACCGACTCCTTCGTGGTGACACCCCGGTTCTTCCCCGGCGGGGACATCGGCTCGCTCGCGGTGCACGGCACCGTGAACGACGTGGCCATGCGCGGCGCCCGGCCCGTCGCCCTCGCGCTGGCGTACGTGCTGGAAGAGGGACTGCCGATCGCGGAGCTACGAGAGATCACCGCGTCCGTCGCCGCCGCCGCGGCCGGATGCGGCATCCGGGTCGTCACCGGTGACACCAAGGTGGTGCAGCGCGGCGCCGCGGACGGTCTCTACCTCACCACGACCGGTATCGGGATCCGGCTGGGCGAGACCTGCCCGTCAGCCGCGGCTGGGCGTCCCGGCGACCGCGTGCTGCTGTCCGGGCCCATCGGCTCCCACGGCACCGCGATCCTGTCCGCGCGGGAAGGACTCGGCTTCGAGACCGCGATCTCCTCCGACAGCAGGCCTTTGCACCACCTCGTCAGCGCGATGCTCGACGCCGGCGGCGAAGACGTCCACACGCTGCGCGACCCTACGCGCGGCGGTCTCGCCGGCGCGCTCAACGAGCTCGCCGCCGCCTCGGGCGTCGCGGTCGAGATCGACGAACCCGCGCTGCCCGTGCCCGCCCAGGTGCACGCCGCCTGTGAACTACTCGGCCTCGACCCGTTGCACGTGGCCAACGAAGGATGCCTGGTCGCGTTCGTCGCCCCCCGGTCCGCGGACGCCGTGCTGGCCGCCATGCGGGCGGACCCGGCCGGACGCGATGCCTGTGTCATCGGCAGCGTTGCCGCCGCGCCGCGCGGGCGGGTCACCGCGCGCACGCTCGTCGGCTCCTCCCGCATCGTCGACATGCTCGTCGGCGAGCAGTTACCGCGCATCTGCTGAGGCCAGCTCCGCGAGCACCGCGTCGACCACGACGGGCACCGTGGCCTGGACGACCGGGGAGAGGCCGACGCCGAGGCCGAGGTCCGCGGCTTCGACCGCGAACACCACCAGCCGTCCCGGCACCCGGCCGAGCGTCTGCCCCAGCAGCAGCGCCTCCGGGATCCCCAGCGCGTGCGAGCTCGCCACCCCCGTGCCGCCGGGCAGAGCGTCCACTGTGGAGCGCCAGAGCCTGCCGGGCGTGGCGGGTTCGCACAGCACCGCGTCGACCACGACGGCCAGCGCGGCCCCGGTCCACGCCTCCAGCAGTGACGCCGGTTCGCCGTCGGACACGACGGCCCGCACACCGGGCAGGTTCCGCGCGGCGACCTCCGCCACCACCGCCGGCCCCACTCCGTCGTCGTGGCGGTACTCGTTGCCGACGCCGATCAGCACCGCCCTCACGTGCGGTCCACGGTGAGTTCGAGGAAGTGCGCCGAGCACGAGATGCACGGATCGTGGTTGCGGATGGCCCGTTCGCACAGCGCCGTCAGCTCGGCGTCGGCCAGATGCAGGTTCGCCGCCGCGACCCGCCGCAGATCCTCCTCGATCGCCGGCTGGTTCTGCGCCGTGGGCGGGACGATCACCGCCGAGCGGATCAGCCCGTCCTCCCCCAGCTCGTACCGGTGGTACAGCAGGCCCCGTGGCGCCTCGCTGACCCCGTGCCCGGTCCCCGCGCGGGGCGCGACGGGCACGAAGGCCCGTGCCGGGCGCTCGTAGTCGCCGATCAGCCGCAGTGCCTCGTCCACCGCGTGGACGACCTCGACCGCCCGCACCACGACGCTGCGGAACGGGTTGCGGCACTCGGCTCCCAGGCCTGCTTCGACCGCGGCCTGCCGCGCGAGCGGGGACAGCGAGCTCGAACTGAACGTGTAGCGCGCGAGCGGCCCGGTCAGGTAGCGGCGGCCGTCGAGCCGGGCGTGCAACGCGGTCGAATGCGGGACCTGCTCCTCGACGACGTGCTCGGGGAACTCCGCGGGGGGAAACACCCCGCCCGTGGTCCGGCGCAGATCACCGCGCTCGATCGCGTACCGGTGGGGTTCCCATGCGGCCAGCAGCTCGTGGTCGAGCTCCAGGTCCGGGAACTCGAACCCGGCCACCCACCGCACCGTCTCGATCGCCTGGTCCAGAGCGCGCCGCAGCTGTTCGGCCAGCGCCACGAAGTCGGCGGGGGCGGGCACGGCGTAGAACCCGCCGACCCTGACGTTGATCGGGTGGATCGCTCTGCCGCCCACCAGCTCCAGGATCGCGTTGCCCGCCTTCTTGAGCTCCAGGCCCCGCTCGACGATCTCGCGGTGGTCCTTCGCGAGCGTGATCGCGTCCGGGTAGCCGAGGAAGTCCGGGGCGTGCAGCAGGTGGATGTGCAGTGCGTGGCTGGAGATCCACTCGCCGCAGTACAGCAGCCTGCGCAGGGCGGCCAGCGGCGGGTCGAGCTCCACGCCGCACGCCTGTTCGAGGGCGTTGCACGCGCTGGTCTGGTACGCCACGGGGCAGATCCCGCAGATCCGCGCGGTGATGTCCGGGGGCTCGGTGTAGGCGCGCCCGCGCAGGAAGGCCTCGAAGAACCGCGGCGGCTCGTAGATGTTCAGCTCGGCCCGCTGCACCTGTCCGTTGTGGACGGTCAGGTGCAGCGCTCCCTCCCCCTCGACGCGTGCCAGCGAGCTGACCTTGAGCTGCCTAGTGCGATGGCTCATCGTGGCTCCCCCGCCCGAACGCGGCGACGTTGAAGGTGGCGAAGACCCGCTCGACCTCGCCCTGGCTCATGCCGCGCGCCCGCAGCAGCGGCAGCAGCGCCGGCACGTTCGGCTCGGCCATCGGCCCGAAGCAGCCGAAGCAGCCGCGCCGGTAGGCCGGGCACAGTGCCCCGCACCCGGCCTGGGTGACCGGACCCAGGCACGGCGTGCCGTCGGCGACCATGACGCACGTGAGGCCACGCCGCTTGCACTCGGTGCACACGCTCGTCCGCGGCGTCGCGGGCTCCCGCCCGGCGAGCAGCGCACACAGGGTCTCCAGCAGCTGGCCGCGGTCGATCGGGCAGCCACGCAGCTCGAAGTCGACCCGCACGTGCTCCGAGGCCGGGGTCGAGGTGGCGAGCGTGTCGATGTACTCGGGCCGCGCGTACACCACGGACGTGAACTCGCGGACGTCGGCGAAGTTTCGCAGCGCCTGGATCCCGCCCGCCGTAGCGCAGGCCCCGATCGCCACCAGCACCCGCGACTGCTCGCGGATCTCGTGGATGCGCCGCTCGTCGGCGGGCGTCGTGATCGACCCTTCCACCAATGAGACGTCATAGGGCCCTGGCACCACCGCGCTGGACGCTTCCAGGAAGTGCGCGATCGTGATCTCGCCCGCCAGCGCGAGCAGCTCGTCCTCGCAGTCCAGCAGCGTCAGCTGGCAGCCGTCACAAGAGGCGAACTTCCAGACGGCCAGTGTCGGCTTGCCCATCACAGCTCCCGCACCTTCAGCAGCGGCCCGGCGACGTCGTAGGTCACCACCGGACCGTCACGGCACACCAGCAGCGGGCCGAGCTGGCAGTGCCCGCACTGCCCGGCGCCGCACTTCATGTTGCGTTCCAGCGAAACCTGGATGTCGCGGGCCGCGACTCCCCTGCCCTGCAGCGTCCGCGCGCAGAACCGCATCATCGGTTCCGGGCCGCACAGCAGCGCCGTGGTACCCGCGGGTTCGAGGTCGAGTGCCGCCAGTGGTTCGGTCACGAACCCCACGCCGCCGGCCCAGCCGGGCCCCGGCACGTCCACCGTCCGGCACACGTCGATGTCCTCGTGCCAGGCCCACGCGTTGAGCTGGTGGCGGTAGAGGAACTCCCGGGGCGTCCTGGCACCCGCCACCAGCACGACGTGCCGGTAGGACGCCCGGTCAGCGAGTGCGGCGAGGACGACGGGGCGCAGTGGCGCCAGCCCGAGCCCGCCCGCGACGACGACGAGGTCCCTGCCTCGTACCGACGCGAGGTCCCATCCCGTGCCGAAGGGGCCGCGCACGCCCAGCACCGCGCCCGGTGGCGTGTCGTGCAAGGCACGGCTCACGGCGCCCACCGCACGGATCGTGTGGGTGGTTGTACCGTCCGATGTGGACGGATCACCGCTGACCGAGATCGCCACCTCGCCGACGCCGTGCGCGTAGAGCATCATGAACTGCCCCGGCCGCGAGCGCGGCAGCGCGTCGCGCACCGGCTCCAGGCACACGGTCACCGCGTCGTGGGTCTCGGTCACCCGGTTCGCGACGCGGTGCGGGACGGGGATCATCGCCGCGGTCACGCCCGATCACCGGGGTTGCCGTAGAGGTCCAGCAGGCGGGCGCGGGTGGCCTGCAGCCTGCCGGACAGCACCTCCACCACCGCCGTCGCCAGGCGGTAGCCGAAGGCGGGGTGCCGCTCGGCGAGCGCGCGGAGCCGGGCGGCGTCCAGCCGCACCGCGGACACCGGCTGGACGGCCGTCGCGTCGAAGTGCCAGTGGTACGGGGGCACCAGCCAGGACCAGCCCAGCAGGTCACCGCGCCCGAGGGTCTGGATCACCACGTCGCCCCGGCCGGGCACCGCGGTGGTCAGCTCGACCAGCCCGCTGGAGAGGATCCAGCAGGCGTCGGCGGGTTCGTCGGTGGAGAACAGCCGCTCGCCGGCGGTGTAGCTCACCTCGGCGGCGGCTTCCGCGATGAGCCCTCGCTCCTCCGGCGTCAGCCCGCCGAACAGCGGCAGGGTGGCGAGGTCGGTCATGACCGCTCCTGCCCGGCGTACCGCGCGAGCGCGGCGGCCTCCTCGGTGATGTCGATCCCCGCCGGGCACCACGCGATGCAGCGGCCGCAGCCGACGCAGCCCGAGGTGCCGAACTGGTCGTGCCAGGTGCCGAGCTTGTGGCTCATCCACTGCCGGTAGCGGCTCTCCCCCGAGGTGCGCACGCTGCCGCCGTGCAGGTACGAGAAGTCCAGCTCGAAACACGAAGCCCAGTGCTGCCAGCGTTCCGCGTGCTGTCCGGACAGATCCGTGACGTCCTCGGTGGTGGTGCAGAAGCAGGTCGGGCAGACCATCGTGCAGTTGGCACACGTCAGGCAGCGGCTCGCGACGTCCTCCCAGTGCGGTGACTCGCGTGACTCGCGCATCAGCGCCCGCAGATCACCGGGCGGCATCTGCCGTCCCATCGCGCCGGCCGCCGCCTCGACGGCGCCGGCCGCGGCCCGTACCTCGGAGGCGGGAGCTTCGTGGTGCGGCACCAGAGCGAGGACCTCGGCGCCCTCGGCGCTGCCTGCCTCGGTCACGAAGTGGTGGGTGCCGCCGTCGATCCGCTCGGTGAGCGCGAGGTCGTACCCGCTCGTGGCGCCAGGGCCGGTGCCCATCGAGGCGCAGAAGCACACGCCACCGGGCTCGGTGCAGTTCGCCGCGATCACGAACACCTGCCGACGCCGCCGGGCGAAGGACTCGTCGGGGAACGCGCCCCGCCCCAGCACTCCGTTCAGGACGCCGATCGCCGCCAGGTCGCACGCGCGTACGCCGAGGAACGCGTAGCGCGGTGCCTCCCCGTGATCCGGCTCGAAGTCACCGGACCACAGACGCCGCCGCGGCGGATGGAGAAAACGCTTCCACGACTGCGGGCCGGCCGAGTGCCCGAACAGCGCGCCGTCCTCGCGCCGCCGCAGCGCGTACCGGCCCGGCGCGGCGTCGACACCCCAGCCGGCGGGCAGGCACCGCACCGAGTCCACTTCGGCCAGCACGATCGCGTCGTCGCGGACGGTCGGCCCGATCACCTGGTACCCGCGCTCGCCCAGCACCCGGATCAAGCGGTCGAGCCCGTCCAGGTCCAGCACCACCGTCGCCACGGTGCCTCACCGTCCGAGGTGGACTTCGCGGTGGGTGATGGCTTCGATGTCCGCCGCGGTCGCGTCGAGCAACCGGTGGGCGAGGTCGGCCAGCGCGCGGGACACCGCGAGCTCGTCGCCGATCTCCGGCACGTCGGCGTCACGGGGGTTCAGCCGGGCCAGGCCGGTACCGGCCAAGCCCGTGTCGTCCGGGTTGTGCAGCCGGGCCTGGGCACGGGTGCGGTTGTCGTGCTCGTCGATGAAGACGTCGACGCGCCAGCGCTTCTCACGCATTTTCTTCCTCCTCCTGGCTCGCGGTTCCCTCGTGTCCGGTGTGGACGATCACGGTCGGCAACGAACGCCACAGCGGCCTCGGCGGGCTGGGACCCGTCCACTCCCACCACGACCGCGCCTCGCGCATGCGGCTCACCGCCACGGACCACGGGGCCGTGTGCGTGAACCGCGACGATGCTGGAGACCGAACCCATCAGCATGCCGCGGAACCCACCGATGCCACGGGAACCCAGCGCCACCATGAGTGCGTGGGCCGAAGCCGCTACGAGCTCGCCCGTCGGCGGTCCGACCTTCAGTTCCGTCTCGACCCGGGTCCGCGCCGCCGCCTCGCGCGCCTGCACCTTCGCCAGGTGCAGCCAGTGGTGGCCCTGCTCGACGGGGGTTTCGGTCAGGCCGTGCCTGCTGCCCGCGGTGATGCGCGGGCCCAGCGACGGCAAGTCGCAGGTGTGGAACAGGTGCACCGGAACGTGGCGGCGCGCCCCCTCTCGCGCCGCCCGTGCGACTGCGCGGGACGCGGAAGCCGATCCGCCGACGCCGACGAGGATCGCGCGTTGTGCTGCTGTCTCACCCATGCGGGCCAGAGTGGCGCCACGTTTCGCGTTCCGGCAGGGTCCGGGGTCACCGGCGGCGGGGACCAAGGCCCGTACCGGAACCTGCCGCCGCGCGCTGCGCCGTCAGTACCCCGTTGACCGGGTAGCCCAACCGCAGGAACGCCTGCGGGTGTCCCGCCAGGCCGAGTCGTGCGATGAGCCCGGCCCGCACCTCGTGCAGCTGCAGCGGCTGGGTCAGCACCGAGCCGACCAGGCCGTTCGCCACCGCGGTCAACCAGACCTGCTGCAACGCGCGCCCGGCGAGCACGTGGTCGCGCCGGGCGTCGTCGGGGGTCAGCACCAGCAGCAGCTGCTCCCTGGCGAGGCGCTCGGTCAGGGTGATCGTGTCGGGCAGGTGGCTGTCGGCGCGCACCAGCCCGCTCCACGGCAGCGTCGGCTCGAGCGGCAGTGGGTCGCGGAACTGGTCGGACCACGCGGACAGCTCGCGCTGGTAGGCCCGGTCGGCGCGCAGCACCCGCCCCGCGTAGCCGAGCAGTTCGGCCAGCGCAGGGGACTCCCGGTCGGCGTGCACCGGCCGGATCTGCGTGCCCGCGACACCGGCGGCCGCCACGAGCGCGGCGACTTCGTGCCTGGCCAGCCGCTGCAGCGCGAACGGTGCGCGGTAGCTGCGCCGCCGGTAGATCGCGCTGTAGCGGTTCACCTCGTCCTCGGTCGCCGGTTCCCGTCCGCGGGCGGCGACGCGGGCGACCAGGTCCGGGCGGGCGCCGTCGGGGAACAGGGTCACCTCCGCGCGCCGGCCGAGTGCGCGCACGGCAAGCTCCACATTGGTCACCACGGCGCCGCAGGAGATCATCCGGTCGCGCCCGCTCGGGTCGTGCCGCGGCAGCCGGGCCTCGAACCGCTCGTACACCTCGGCTCCGTCCGGGTGGATCTCCACCGCCCACGGCCTGCTGTTGTGCACCGACGGCGCGTTCGCCGCCGCGCGCGAGCACTCCCACCTCGATGTCCGACCAGGTCATCGTGACCACCCTCCCGTTTCCTCCGCCTCCAGCGTTCGCGTGCGGCGAGGGGGACGACAGAGCCCCGCTGCCTACCGAAGAGATGACCTTGGTCCCCGAAGCCGGGGACCAAACGCCACGCCGCCGGGACAAGGGGTGGTCCTAACCTGGATGACGACCGAGTGGAAAGGTGAGGACTGTGATCTCGATCTTCCTGGTCGACGACCATGAGGTCGTCCGCCGCGGCGTGGCCGACCTGCTCGAGACCGATCCGGAGCTCGAGGTCATCGGTCAGGCGTCGAACACCGCGCAGGCGCTCGCGCGCATTCCCGCTCTCCGCCCCGACGTGGCGTTGCTCGACGTGCGCCTGCCCGACGGCAACGGGGTCGAGCTGTGCCGCGAGCTGCGGTCGAAGCTGCCCGACCTCAACGTGCTGATGCTGACCTCCTACACCGACGAGGAGGCCATGCTCAACGCCATCCTCGCCGGGGCAGGCGGCTACGTCATCAAGGACATCCAGGGCCTGCAGCTGACCTCGGCGGTGCGGGAGATCGGCGCCGGCCGGTCACTGCTCGACAACCGCGCGGCCGCGACCCTGATGGCCAAGCTGCGTGCCGACGCGGCCGACCACGGCCCGCTCGCGCACCTCAGCGAGCAGGAGCGCACCCTGCTCGAGCTCATCGGCGAGGGCCTGACGAACCGGCAGATCGCCGGGCGCATGTTCCTCGCGGAGAAGACCGTGAAGAACTACGTCTCGCGCCTGCTCACCAAGCTGGGTCTCGAACGCCGCACCCAGGCCGCCGTGCTGGCGACCAAGCTGCACGAGCGCCGGCACCCCGACGGGGACTGATCTCAGCCGGCCCCGTCGGCCGCCGGATCCAGCCGGGCGCCCTCCCGCCAGTGCCGCACGACTTCCGCGGAACGGATCACGGCGACCGGACTCGCCGCCTGGCCGGCCACGTGCGTGCTCGTCGATCCCAGCAGCAGCCGCGCGAATCCCGTGTGCCCCCGCGCGCCGACCACCAGCAGCCTGGCGTGCTCGCCGAACTGCAAGAGGGTCTCGCCCGCCGGTCCGCGCAGCACGAGGTGCTCGACGGGTACCTGGGGGAACTCGCCCGCGATCGGGGCGAGCTCAGCCGCGAGGGCCGCTCGTGCGCGTTCGTGGACGCCCGCCGAGTTCGTGGTGCCCAGCGCATGCCACACCCGCAGCGCGGTGACCGGTGCTCCGTGCGCCGCGGCCCACAGGAACGCGAACCGGGCGGCGGGGGCGCACTCGGGCCACCCGTTGAGCCCGACGACCACCGGCCCCGTCGCCGGTGCCCGGTCGCGCACCACCACGACCGGGCACAAGGCCTTCATCGTGAGCGCCAGCCCTGCCGAGCCCAGCAGCAGCCGGCTGACGCTGTGCGCTCCGCGAGAGCCCAGGACCGCCTGCCGCGCCCCGCTCGACTCGGCCAGCAGCACCTTCCGCACGTCACCGGCCCGCAGCCGGCTCGCCACCCGCACACCGGGAGCCGCCAGCGACGCCACGACCTCCGCCTCACGCAGGTGGGCAGTGCCCTGTTCACGCTGCTGGACCGCGCGCAGCTCCCGGGCCGCGTAGCTCTGCCCGCCCGGGGAGTACGCGTGCACGAGGGTCAGCGGCTCCCCCGTCGACCGCGCCTCCTCGGCTGCCCAGCGAACGGCCGCCAGTGCCGACGCGGAACCGTCGACGCCCACCACCACACCGCTGGTGTTCATCCGCCTCGCCCCTCGAAGTCGCGACGCATCACGGCTTGGCGGTCATCTCGGCCGCGATCGCCGTGCCCCAGCCCCACGCGCGTTCCCGTTCGCCGCCGGCGAGGGCGGGCGGCTCGGCTGTGGTGACGAAGAAGCTCTCCGGCTTGCAGATGATCCGGACGTGGCGTCGCTCCAGCGCCTTGGCCGCCCCGGCCGCCGCGGAACCGACGAGCCAGCGCGGCTTGTCGAGCCGCGTGTCGAAGGTGACGGCGAGCAGGCCCGCCGGTACCGGCTTCAGCGAAGCGATCCACTCCCGCACGCCCCCGCGGGAGCACACGCCGTCCTTCGCCTGCTCGGCGGCGGACTTGCGGGTCGCGGGCCGGCTCATGCCGTGGACGTGGGTGGGGCCGCCGACGACGAGCAGGTCGAACTCCGCGAGGTCGCCGGGCGCGTCATCGACGTTGACGACCTTCGCGCTGACCTCGGGCGCCATTCCTCCCGCGACGGCCTTGGCGACCGCCTCGGTGTTGCCGAACATCGACTCGTACACGATGAGGGCACGCATCGGTCCTCTCCTTTCCTACAGGTTCTGGAGTTGCTTCGACGCCCGGTGCACCGGCACCGCGACGAGGACGGCCCCACCGGCCAGCAGCACCGCGCCGGTGACCAGCACGCCCGTGGCGATCCAGCCGAGACCGGGTGCCGTGGCCCCGATTTCGGCCCGCACAGCGAGCCCGGGAGCGCCGTTCAGGTTCATCACCACGAGCGTCCAGTCGCCGCCGGTGGCCGGCAAGCGCACGGTCTGCGTACCGGTGCCGCTCGCGCGGGCGGTCCAGATCCTGGTGTCCTGCGGCGGAACGGCGGGCGCACTTCCATTGTGGACAGTCGTGTCCCGGTCGGACAGCCCGCGCAGGGTCACGTAGTTCACCCCGGCGAGGTAGTCGCGCACCTGCCCGGCGGGCGCGACGCCGACGAACACAGCGCTCGCGGGATCGGCCGCCGCGACGCGGACCCGCACGTCCCCGACCGCGGCGGTGAACGGAACGGGACCGGACGGCTCGGTGATCAGGGCGTATGTGCCCGTGGTGAACGTGTTCGACGCCGACAGGTAGCCGTCGGCGTCCCGGCCGGTCCGGTCCGCCCACAGCAGCGCGGCCCCGCCGGTCAGCAGACCCATCGCGGTCAGCGCCAGCACCGCCCCGGCGACCACGGACACGACGCGCCCGGCCGTCCAGCGGTGCTGTGACGGGCGTGCCTCGTGGGGACCGCCCAGCGATCCGCCGGTGTCCTCACCACCCAGGTCGAGCCGGAACGGCGGGTACTCGTCGGTCATCAGGGCCAGGTAGGCGCCGACGCGGATGACCCACCGGTCCATGCCGACGACGAAGTCGTGGATCGGCCGCGGGTAGCGGCCGGTGAACAGCAGCACCACCGCGGCGACGAGCACCAGGACGCCGACCAGCCCGCCCGCGGCCCAGTCGAAGTTCCCGCCGCGGTCCGTTCCGGTGAGCCACACCCCGCCGCCGACGAACAGTCCGGTCACGACCAGGTGCGGGAACGCCAGCAGCCACTTCACCAGCACCAGCCCGTGCGACAGGCGCTCCGGGTAGGCCACATCCAGCCGCGCCGGGTACTCCGGCACGTCGGCGAGGGTGAAGGGCGGGTACTGGTCGGTGCCGAGCGCGGCGTAGGCGTAGTACTGCACCCGCCACGTCCAGCGCAGGACTCCCACGTTGAAGTCGAAGATCGCCCTCGGGTAGCGGCCGGTGAACAGGATCGCGAAGAACGCGACCACGGTCAGCACGGCGAAGGCGAACCACAGGAACGCCAGCACGAAGTAGTGCGGCAGGGCCAGCAGCCACTTCACCACCCACAGCCACCGGGACAGCACGGGGTCCGGTCTCGCTTCCACCCGGACCGGGTACGGCGCGGGAGCGGTCATCGGGAGCCACCTCCTTCGAAGTCCCCCCGACCGTGCGCGCCGCGGCAGGGGCGGGGCCAGGCACCAAGGTCCCCGGTGCTCGGGAACTTCGGCTCTGCTCCACCTCGCCCCCGGGCTGCGAGATTCGGGCCGTAGGCCGTCATCCGCAGACCGAGGCAGGTTTTTTCGATGGACCGTGGCTTTCCCGACACCCAGACCGTCGAAGCGGCGATCGCCCTCGCGGTCCGCGCGCCGTCGTTGCACAACTCGCAGCCGTGGCGCTGGCGAGTGGGCGACCGCAGCGTGCACCTCTACGCCGACCGCACCCGGCTGCTGCCCGAAACCGACCCGCAGGGCCGGGACCTCCTGCTCAGCTGCGGTGCGGCGCTGCACCACCTGCGCACCGGGTTCGCCGCGCTGGGCTGGCGCGCCCAGGTGCACCGGCTGCCCAACCCCGCCGACCCCGACCACCTCGCCGCGGTCGAGCTGCACCGGCATGACGCGTCCGAACAGGACATCGAGCTCGCCGCCGCGATCCCGCGGCGGCGCAGCGACCGGCGCCGCCACAGCTCCTGGCCCGTGCCGGACGAGGACGTCCAGCTGATGGCCCGGCGCGCCGCGGCCGAAGGCACCTTTCTCAGCACCAGCGACGGATCGGCCCGCTACCACCTGTGGCGCGCCATCGTCACGGCCGCGCGGCACCACGAGCACGATCCCGCGTACCGGGCCGAGCTCGCCGAGTGGAGCGGCCGCCACGCCGCACCCGACGGAGTCCCGAGTGCGAACACGCCCGCGCCGGATCCGAAACCGGGAGCACTGCCCGGCCGCCGGTTCGCCGATCCTCGGCTGGCGCAGCCCGCCGACGCCGACGGGAAGGCGGACGAGACGGTGCTGCTCGTCCTGGGCACCACCTCCGACGACCGGATGTCCCAGCTGCGGGCCGACGAGGCGACCAGCGCGGTCCTGCTGACCGCGACCGCGCTGGGGCTCGCCACCTGCCCGCTGAGCGAACCGCTGGAAGTCGCGGACACCCGGGAGATCCTGCGCACCCGCGTGACCGGCGGCAGCTACCCCCAGCTGGTGCTGCGGGTCGGCTGGGCCCCGATCAACGCCGACCCGCTGCCCGCGACACCCCGGCGCGACCTCGCCGAGGTCCTGGCGCCCCTGGACCGTCCCGTCCGCCGATGAGGAGCGACGAAATGCCGTACTGGAACCACATGAACGCCGGCTGGGGACCGCCGGCACTCCTGCTGTCGGTGCTGTTGGCGGTCACCCTCGTCGTACTGGTGGCCGTCCTGCTGCGGGGCAGCCGCGCCCGGCCCGAGGACAAGGCGCTGCGCATCCTCGACGAGCGCTTCGCGCGCGGGGAGATCGACCAGGAGGAGTACGAACGGCGGCGTGCCGCGCTGCTCGAATGACGTGAACCGCCGTCGGGACACCACGGATCCCGGCGGCGGTCGCCGCTGTCTTCACTCGTCCTCGTCGTCGTGCTTGTCCTGCTTCTCCCGCTTCTGCGTGGCCAAGTACACCCGGATGGCCCGCTCGGCGAGCTCCTCCGTGCTGTGCGACGAGACGCGGTTCTTCGCCGACTCCTTCGCCTCGCGGGTGGCGTTGGCGCTTTCCCTGTCGTTCATGACACCTCTCCTGTCCCTTGTGGACACCGTGGACGAATCAGACGATCGGCCCGGCTTCGTAGCCGAGGGAGCCCACCACCTCGCGCTCGGCCTCGGCGGCCTTCGCGGGCAGGACCACCACCGGGCACGTCGCGTCCCGCAGGCACTTCGCGCTGACCGAACCGACCAGCGCCCGCACCAGCCTCCCGTGCCCGTGCCTGCCCACCACGAGCAGGTCCGCGTCCCGGGCCGCCGCCAGCAGCACGTCGGCCGGATCGCCCTCGACGACCTCCGCCCGGGTGGGTACGCCGGGCACGCGCACGGCGTCGACGAACTTCGCCTGCGCGCGCCGGTGCGCTTCGGCCATCTCGTGGGCCGTGCTCTGCACCGCACCGAGGTCGAGCACGGGGAGGTAGGACCAGGCCGTGACCGCGTGCACCGCACCGCCGGTCAGCTCGGCCTGGCGCACTGCCCACCGCAACGCGGCGGCGCTCATCGGCGAACCGTCCACGCCGACCACGATCTTGTGTTCGCTCATGATGCCCTCCTCGTCCGGAAGATCTCCTGCTGCACGGCCAGGAACCGCCTGCGCTGCCTCTCCTCTGCGGCGGCGAGCTCGTCCGGTGTCAGCACCTGGGCGTCGGCACCGGGGAAGAACGTCGAGACGTGGTCGTCGTGCACCCAGTGCACGACGTAGGGTGGTGCTCCGTCGGGAGCGGTCACCTCGACGATCCGGCCGCGCTGTTCCGCCGCACCGACCGTGCGGCTCTTGACGACGATCCAGTCGCCCGTCCTCGCCCGCATCGCCGCGCTCCTCAACCGCGGGCGACGAGCACGGGGCAGCCGCCGTGCTGGACGAGGGCCTGGCTCACCGAACCCAGCAACAGCCCCGTGAACCCGCCGCGGCCGCGGCTGCCGACGACGACCATCCTCGCGCTCCGGCTCCAGTCCAGCAGCCGCTGACGCGGCTTGTCCTCCTCGACGACGCGGCGGACCTCGACGTCGGGGAATTTCTCCCGCCAGCCCGCGAGTGCCTCCGCGAGGACCCGGTTCGCCTTCTCCCGCAACGGTTCGAAGTCGAACGGCGCCATCGCTTCGGCGAACACCCGGCCCGGGTCGGCGTCGGCCCACACGTGCACCGCCACCAGGGGCACGCCGTGCACGGCAGCCTCCTCGAAGGCCAGTGCCAGCACCGCTTCCGAAGCCGGTCCGCCGTCCACTCCGGCCACCACCGGGGCCGTGCCCGCCCGGTCCTCGCCGCGCACCACGGCCACGGGGCACCGCGCGTGGGCGGTCAGCGCCGTGGCCACCGAGCCGACGACGAGGTCACCCAGCACCCCGCGGCCGGCGGAACCCACGACGAGCATCGTCGCGTCCTCCGACCGCCGCAGCAGCAACGGCACCGGCGAGTCCAGAACGGACTCCTGCTCGACCACCGGGTGGTGCTCGCGGTGCCCGGCCGCCGCCGCGGCCTCCCGCACGATCTCCTCCGCTTCGAGGCGGCGCGAGTCCAGCCAGTCCCGGGGCGGGAGCGCTTCGCCGTAGAACGCGTCCGGGATGCCGAACCCGTTGACCACGTGCAGGGGCAGGTGGCGCAGCGCGGCCTCCTCGGCCGCCCACTCGACGGCGCGCAGCGACTGCCGGGTTCCGTCCACTCCGACGACGACCGGGGCGTTCATGCCTTTTCCTCCTGGTGCTCGATTTCTCCTACGTAGCACCGTGCGCGGATCACGCCCGGTACCCCTTCCGCGAGGATCACGGCGACCTCGCGGTCCTTGTCGCTGTCGAACCGGTCGAGGATGGTGGCCTCGCCGTCACGGACGTCGACGATCCACCGGTCCCCGCCGCCGAACACGGCCAGCCGACCGCGGACGTCGTTCGCCAGCGCCTCGTCCGGGCGGGCCAGCACGCGCAGGAAATCCCTGCGGGTGACCACGCCGGCCAGCTTGCCCCGGTCGACCACCGGCAGGCAGCGCAGGTGCTCGTCGAGCATCAACCGCGCCAGCCGTGCCACGTCGTCGTGGATGTCCACGGTCCGCACCGGGGCCGTCATGAGCTCGCCCACGGTGTGCGCCGGGCGGCGCGGCTCGCCGGGGAACCGGTCGGCGATGAAGTCGGCCTCGGTCGCGATGCCGGTCACCCGGTTGTCGTCGTCCACCACCGGCAGCGCGGTGAAGCCGCGCTCGGCCAGCAGCTGCCCGGCGATCCTGACGTCCTCGGCGGCGTGGATGGCGACCACGGGTGCGGTCATGATGTCGCGTGCTCTCACGGGGTCCTCCTCAGGTGTAGTACCGCCCACTCCCGGTCCCACAGCGCGCGCCGGTGCCGGTCCAGCAGGGCGCGGGAGGCGAGGAACGCCCCGCCGACGACCGCGGAGAACCCCAGCCAGGTCATCAGCGCGGTCATGACCCCGACCACGACGAGATCTCCCGGCTGCGGCGGTGGCGCCACGGGGTTTCCGGTCGCGTCGAGCCAGACCGGCACCCGCGTGCCTTTCGCCGTACCGCGGTCGGCGGAGATCGTCCCGGTGCGTTCGCTGCCATCGGCCAGCTGCCACGCCGCTACGACCGCGGCCCGGCTGTCGAGGGGAACTCCTTGGGGTGTAACGGCTTCAGGTGGGGCGTCGACCAGCAGCACCGCGGTCGCGGGCCGCCGGTCCGTCGCGGCCTCGGCCGCGCGCCGGTCGGCGTAGGTCTGTGAGCCGAACGCGCAGGCGAACGGGATCGCCGCGAGAACCAGCGCGACGACGAAGACGAGCAGCGCGCTCTCCAGCCGGTCCACCGGCCGCACGAGCGGGTTCGGCGTCACGTGTGCCGTTCTCCACCACCGTTTCATGCCTCGAAGGTTCCGCACCGCACGGGTGGCGGCGAAGGGTCGTTGGTCCTTTCCGGCGGTGCCCGAGGCCCTGTCCCGGTCAGCACTGGTGCCTCTGTTCCGGCGGCCGTGCGGGCGCGAAGCTCGAGTCATGCGAGCGAGCGACATCATGAGCAGCCCGGTGTTCGGCGTCACCGCCGACGCCGGCATCGAGGAAGCGGCCGCGCTGATGCTGGAGCGCGGGTTCACCACGCTGCCGGTGGTCACCGGCGAAGGGCGGCTGCTCGGTGTGGTGACCGAGGCGGACCTCGTCGGCGCCCGGTTCGTGCCCGGGGCCCGAGGCGAGCCCGCTCCCGACAGCGGCACGATCCCCGGCCTCGCACCGAGGCGCGTCCGGCAGCTCGTGCACACCGTTCCACCGGTGCCCGTCACCACGGAGCTGACGGACGTCATCGCGATCATGGTCGACTCGGGTCGCCGCTGCGTGCCCGTGGTGGCCGACGGGAACCGCCTGGTGGGCATGATCAGCTGGCGGGACGTGCTGGCGCAGTTGCTCCCGCGCACCTGAGGAAGGGCGCGGAGCGGCAGCGGATCGCCCGTCTCCCGTACGGACGATGGCGGGGAGGAACTGGGGGAAGCAGCACCCGCTCACGGGCGGACCACCAGCACGGGGCAGCGGGCGTGGTGCAGGAGCGCCTGGCTCGTCGAGCCCAGCAAAATGCCCTGGAAGCCGCCCCGGCCGCGACTGCCGACGACCACCAGCTGCGCCTTCCCGCTCCACTCCAGCAAGCAGTGCCGCGGCCTGTCCTTCAGCACCACGCGATCCACCCGCACGTCCGGGTACTTCTCCTGCCAGCCCGCCAGGCATTCGGCGAGCACACGGGCCTGTTCCTCCCGCGTCGGCGCGGTCTCGATGAGCCCGTATTGGACGGGGAGGGTCACGTAGTCGGCGTCGCTCCACGAGTGGACCGCCACGAGCGGCACCCCCCGCCGCGAAGCCGCGTCGAAGGCGACCTCCAGCGCCCGCGCGCTCGCTGGGCTGCCGTCGACGCCAACGACCACCGGGCCGCCCCGTGTCCCGGGTGGACGGACCACCACGACCGGACAGGCGGCGTGCGCGACGACCAAGACCGCGGTGGAGCCGGTCAGCATCCCGCGGTAGCCTCCGCGGCCGGATGCGCCGAGCACGATCATCAGCGCCCGTCGCGACTCGTCGAGCAGCAACGGAACGGGCTGGTGCCGGGCCCGTTCGGTCCGCACCGGAACCCGCGGCGCGACCTCGCGGGCCACCGCGGCCGCGCGCACCAGGTCCGCCTTCGCCGCCTGCTCGACCGAGTCGATCGACACGGGTGGGACGGGACCGCCCTCGCCGTACCACGCGATCGCGGGATCGAACCCGGACACCAGGTGCAGCCCGACGTGCCGGCTCGCCGCCTCGCGTGCCGCCCAGCGGACGGCTTCGAGCGCCCGCGCGGATCCGTCGATGCCGACGACGATCCTGCCGACCGCGCGCTCATCCTCTATCGTGGACACGACAGGCATGTCGTCCTCCTTCAGACCGCCCCGGCGTCGTCCACGTCGAACTTCAGCTCGTCGTACACCGCGACGACACCGGGAATGGCTTCGGTCAGAGCCACCGCGCGGCGGGCCTCGCTGCGCAGTTCCACCGACCCCCTCAGCGTCACCTCACCATCGCGCACCCGGGCACTCGTCCGCTCGGGATCCGCCCACAGGCACCGGCGCAGCACGTCCTGCTCGACCTGCTCGCGCAGCTCCTCGTCGGAGCGCAGGAACACGTGCAGCAGGTCCCGTTTGGCCAGTACGCCGACGAGCCGGCCGGAGCCGTCGACGACGTACAGCCGCCGCAGCCCCTGGCGCAGCAGGCGCCGCGCGGCGGCCGCGGCCGGCTCCTCGCGGCCGATCACGTGCACCCGGTCGCTCATCACGTCCCGCGCCGTCGTGCCCCTGCCGCGGCCCCAGCGCCGCCAGCGAGCGCGGGAAGCCAGCACCGACGGTGGCTCGGCCTTTCCGCGCTGGCCTTCCTTCAGCAGCAGGTCGGTCTCCGACACCACGCCGACCGGGTGGTCGCCGCCGTCGAGCACGGGCACCGAGCCGATCTTGTACTCGGTGAGGATCGCGACCAGGTTCTTGAACGGGGTCATGGGCGACACCGTGACGACCGGATGGGTCATCAGGTCCGCCACCAGCGGCTTCCGCACCGGCCTCACCTCCTGTGCCGCGCGACGAGGACCGGGCACAACGCGTACGACATGACACCCTGGCTCGTGGAACCCAGCAGCAGGCCCGAAAACCCACCCCGGCCCCGGCTGCCCACCACGAGCAACTGCGCGCGGTCGGCCACGTCGAGCAGTGCCGCCGACGGCCTGCCCCGGGTGATCACCCGCTCCACCGCGACCTCCGGGAACTTCTCCTGCCACCCGGCCAGCCGTTCGGCGAGCACCTCGGACTCCCTCGCCTCGACCGCGGCCTCGTCGGGGGTCCAGTGTGTCTCCTCGAACACCGCGGACAGGAACGCGTCGTCCCAGGCGTGCACCGCCATCAGCGGCACATCCCGCCATGACGCCTCCTCGAAGGCGATCGCCACGGCCTCCTCGCTCGACGACGACCCGTCGACGCCCACCACGACCGGCCCCTCCGACGGCGGTTTGTCGTCCCCCGCGTGCCCGCGCACCAGCGCGACCGGACACGCGGCGTGCGCGCTGAGGGCGATCGACAACGATCCCGCGAACACCCGCGCCAGCGGCCGCAGCCCCGGTGTGCCGAGGACGAGCAGCGGCGCCGCCTTCGACTCGTCCAGCAGTACCTCACCCGGTGCTTCGCGGCTCAGGACGAGCTCGACGGGCAACTCCGGCGCGACTTCCCGGACGGCATCGCGGGCCGCCCGCAGCAGCCGGTGCCCGCGCATCCGGACCACCTCCAGCAGGTCGTCGCCGACCGGCAGGCCACGCGGGTAGTGCAGGGACCGCTCGTCGGTCGCGTGGACCAGCCGCAGTCCGCGGTGGCGTCGCACCGCCTCCCGCGCGGCCCAGCGAGCGGCGTGCAGCGCACCAGGCGCCGCGTCCACGCCGACGGCCAGCATGCCCGTGTTGTTGTCCACCATCGCCGTTCACTCCTCTTTTCCTTGTCACTCAAGCGAAAGCTAGCCGCATCGCGGCACAGCGACGGCGGGCGTTCGTCCTCCGCCCAGAGGACTTTGTCCCCCAGACTCCCTCCGCGCCGGGGAGTGGAATCCGAGGCAGAGCGAGGAGAGGAGATCCGATGTCCATTCAGTACGACCCCAAGCTCAACGACGAACTGCAGGTGCCGCCCCAGCGCGCGGCGCAGACCGCCCGCGTGCACGGCGCGGTGATGACCCCGACCGCGGCGAAGGTGATGGCCGTGCTGCGGGTGGCCACCGGGCTGGTCTTCCTGTGGGCGTTCCTGGACAAGACCTTCGGCTGGGGCTACTCGACCACGTCGGCACAGGCGTGGATCAACGGCGGCTCGCCGACCAAGGGGTTCCTCAGCCACGTCGACGTCGGCCCCTTCGCGGGCACGCTGCGCTCGTGGGCCGGAGCGCCCTGGGCGGACTGGCTGTTCATGACCGGCCTGCTCGCCATCGGACTCGCCGTGGTCCTCGGGATCGGCCTGCGCGTCGCCGCCGTGACCGGCACGCTGATGCTGCTGCTGATGTGGGTCGCCGAGTGGCCGCTCGACCGGTTCACCGAAGCGGGCCAGCCCAGCGGCTCGACCAACCCGATCATCGACTACCACCTGCTCTACGCGATCGCGCTCATCGCGCTGGCCGCGGTCTACGCCGGCAACACCTGGGGCTTCGGCCGCCGGTGGGCGCAGGTCGTGCGGCAGCGCCGCTGGCTGCTCTGAAAGCGTGGCTCGGCGTAGTGGGGGCCCGGGCGTTCGTCCGGGCCCCCACTACGCGACGGGTGCCGCCGCCGCGGGGTCACCGCCGCGCCGTCCGCTTGCCACCGGAGGCGAGCGCGCCCAGGAGATCGATGGCGAGGCAGACGAACAACGCGACGCCCCAGTTGTTCCACGGGCCCCAGGAGGCCACCTCGGGTGTGCGGTAGATCAGCCACACGATCAGCCAGATGACGGTCATCGTCCTCACCTCGGGCGCGACGCTACGGCCGGGGTGGGCGCCGGTCTGGGGCTGTTGGGCCCCTGTCCGGGGGACCTTCGGCCGCTGCCCGCCACCCGTCCCCCCGGGTGGACTCCGGGGCACGCACCGGAAGGAGTCGCCATGAGCACCACCGAAGGCCTGCCCACGCTGCTCGCCGACCGCTTCGCGCCGCACTACGACTTCATGCAGACCCGGCACCTGGTGGCCGCGGCTCCTGCGGAGCGGGCGTACCACGCCCTGCGCGCGCTCGACTTCACGGAGGTGGGCGGCGGGTTCGTCGACGCCGCGTTCCGCGTCCGCGAGCTACCGGAACGGTGGCACAACCGCCACCACCGGATGCCCCGCAGGCCGACCAGGCTGACGATCGACGACATGACCGCGGGCTCCGAGTGGGTCGTCCTCGGGGAACGGCCGGGCACCGAGATCGCGGCCGGCGTGGGCGGCCGGTTCTGGAAACCGGTCGTCGAGTGGCGGCGGATCGAACCGGAGGAGTTCGCGTCGTTCTCCGAGCCCGGCTGGGGCAAGATCGTCTTTTCGCTGTCGGCACTGCCCTACGGCCGGGCGCGGGCCGTGCTCACCTACGACGTCCGGGTGGCGCTCGCCGACCGCGCGAGCCAGGCGAAGTTCCGCGCCTACTGGACCGTGGCGGCGCCTCTCGTCGGGGCCGTGCAGAACGCGACACTGCGCACGGCCGCGCGGCACGCCGAGCAGCCGGAGGGCTGAGGACCGGGATCGCCGCTACCTCTCAACGGGAGGCGCCACCCCGCCGCACAACCGCTTCCGCCGGACGGCGTCCCGTTCCTGGGCTGGGGAACCCGTAGCCGAACCGCAGCATGGCCTGCGGGTGCGCGCGGCCGCCGACCAGTGCGCGCAGCGCCGTGCGGGTGGCAGGCACCTCGACGGGCTGCGACAGGAACGATGCGCTGATCCCTTGTGACGCGGCCGTCAGCAGGACCCGCTGCATTGCCTGGCCGGTGCGCAGGTGTGCCAGGGCCGTGTCGGTGTACGAGGCCAGCACCGCCACCAGCGGCTGCTGTTCGTAAGGCCGTTCCGCCCGGGTGTCCTCGTCCGCGTACTGCCGGAGGGACAGCAGGCTGCCCACCGCCGGCCGCGGTCCCCCGGCGAGCACCGGCACGCCGTCCTCGCGGTCACGCCCCTCGACCGTCCACCGCCGAAGCTCCTCGCGGAACGCCGGGTCCTGGCTCTGCACGTGCTCGGCGCGGCGCAGCAGCCTCGCGGCTTCGTCGAGGCGCGCGGGCTCCTCGAGCACGAACAGCTCCGCGCCCTCCACCCGCGCGGCCCGCACCAGTGACTCCCGCACCCGCACCGGCACCGGCTGGTCGGTGAACGGACGCCGGTTGCTGCGGCGGCGGAAGACCGCCCTCGCCAGCACCTCGTCAGCGGGAGCGGGGTGGTGCACCCCGCCCGCGCCGACGAGCGCGACGAGCTCCGGGCGCTCGTGGTCCGGCAGCAGGTGGACCACGGACCTGCGCCCCGCGGCCCGCAGGGCGACCCGCATGTTCAGGACCGCGGCGCCGCACGACAGGCGGGCCTCCCGGCCGTCGGGGTCGACGACGCCGAGCACCCGCCGCGGGTCGAGGAACACCGCGATCCGGTCACCGTCGAACTCGAAGCTCCACGGCTGGGTGTTGTGCGGTGAAGGCGCCCGCACGGCGGCTTCCAGTGCCGCGGTCAGCGGGCCGGAGAGACCGGAACCAGGCATCTCATTCCTCCTCCGAGGCTGTGGGAGGGATGATCCGCCGAGCCGGCAGCGCTCCGGAGAGGCCGACGTCCCCGGTCCACGGGACCTCCGTCAGCCGTCGTCGCCCTCGTGCTGGGGCGCGGTGTACTGCACGCCGCTCCACGCGGCGCGGGCACCGGAGTCACCGATGCGCACCACCTGCACCGCGGACACGACGGCGAAACCGACGGTGAGCACCACGAGCACCGGCACGACCGCCCGCAGCGGCGGGCGCGCCGCGCCCGGGGCTTCCCGCGGGCGCCGGGCGAACCACACCAGCGCCGCGAGCACCACCAGCAGCGCGGCGACGAACACCAGCAGCTGGTCGCCCAGGTGCGCGTGCTCGCGGATCAGCTCGGTGGGCGCCAGCCGGTCGCGCAGGTCCTCGCCGCTGCTCGTCGCGATCGGGATGCACACCGTCGCGACCGCGGTGACACCCACGGCGAGCCAGCCGTAGCGGCGGCGCGCGGCGGGCCACAGCGCGACCACGAGCGCGGCCAGCACCGACAGCGGTACCAGGACGACCACCGCGTGCACGACCATGACGTGCAGCGGCAGACCGGAGATGAAGACAGGCATCAAGCCCCCTGTTCGTGCGGCGGACGCGGCACAGCCTGCCGACGGTTCCTGGGAGATTCCTGGGAACGCGGAACTTCCCAGGTTTCACCCAGAAACCGCGCCGAAACTGGGGTTCGTGAACGCGAGATGGTGGCTGACCGCCCTGCTGGGGCTCAACGCGGCGTGGGTCACGGACCTGTTCGTCCTGGGCCATGAGCTCAGCGCGCCCGCCGGTCCGCTGACCGCGCTGGGCCGCCTCACCGGCCTCTACGGCGCGCTGGCGCTCGTGCTGCAGCTGGTGCTGATCTCCCGGCTGCCGTGGCTGGAGAGCCGCCTGGGCCTGGACCGGCTGACGCTGTGGCACCGGTGGACGGGCTTCTGGGTGCTGTGGCTGGTGGTGGCCCACGTCGTGTTCATCACCCTCGGCTACGCGTCGCAGGACGGCTCGCCCGTCCTCGCCGAGGTCGGCACCCTCGTGTTCCACACCGACGACGTGCTCATCGCGACGATCGCGTTCGTCCTTCTGCTGGCGGTCGCCGCGACATCCGCCCGTCTGGCGCGGCGGCGGCTGCGGTACGAGTCGTGGCACCTGGTGCACCTGCTCGCCTACCTCGCCGTCGTGCTCGGGTTCCTGCACCAGGTCACCGTCGGCCAGGACTTCACCGGCTCGCCGGTGGGTCGCCTGTACTGGTGGTCGCTCTACGGGCTCGCGCTCGGGCTGATCGCGGTGTCCCGCATCGGCCTGCCACTCGTGCGGAACCTGCGCCACCGGCTGCGCGTGGAGTCCGTGATCCGGGAAAGCCCCGACGTGGTCTCGGTGATCATCACCGGGCGGGCGCTCGGCTCACTCCCGGCGCGGGCGGGGCAGTTCTTCCTCTGGCGCTTCCTCACCCCCGGCCACTGGCACGAAGCCCACCCGTACTCGCTGTCGGCCATGCCGGACGGCCGGAGCCTGCGGATCACCGTCAAGGCGCTCGGGGACGGCAGCGCCTGGCTGCAGACCGTCCGGCCGGGCACGCGGGTGCTCGCCGAGGGACCCTACGGCGCCTTCACCGCGCGGCGCCGGACGCGGCGGCGGGTGCTGCTCGTCGCCGGAGGGGTGGGGGTGACCCCGGTCCGCGCACTGCTGGAGGAGTTCGCGCGCGAGCACGACGACATCGCCCTGATCTACCGCGCCAGCACCGCGGAGAACGCCGTGCTGGCCGACGAGCTGCGGCGCCTCGCCTCCTGGTGCGGCGCGCGGATGTTCCTCGTCCTCGGACCGTCCACCGCGGTCGGCCGCTTCGGCCCGGTGCTGGGTGCCCGGCACCTGCACGCGATGGTGCCCGACGTGCGCCGGCGCGACGTGTACGTGTGCGGGCCGCCTGGGATGACCGACGCCGTCCGCCGCACCCTCGCCGAGCTCGGCGTCCCGGCCGGGCAGTGCCACACCGAACGCTTCGCCTTCGCCGCGTGAAAGGAGCCCCGATGCGCAAGACCCTCGTCGTGGTGGTGCTGGGCGTCGCGGCCGCGCTGCCGCTGTTGCGCTACCAGTCCACACCGTCGGCCGCCCAGCCCGCTGCCGCGACCGCTCCCCCGGCCTCCCAGGCACCGAGCGGCAGCAATGAGTCCACTGTGGACGGTCCGGTCGCTGACAGCGACTACGGTCCCTACCAGGTGCGGGTCACCTTCAGCGGCAGCCGCATCACCGACGTCACCCTGATCACCGAACCCGGGGACCGGCACAGCCAGCGCATCGCGAACCGGGCCGCGCCGACCCTGCGGCAGGAAGCCCTGCAGGCGCAGAGCGCACACATCGACACCGTCTCCGGCGCCACCGCCACCAGCGAGGCCTACGCGCAATCCCTGCAGGGCGCGCTCGACGCCAAGGGGCACTGATGCGGCAGGTACGCCAGATCATGGGCCTGCCCATCTCGCTCGAAGTGCCCGCCGACGCCGCGGACGCGGCTGAGCGCGCCTTCGCGTGGCTGCGCGAGGTGGACCGGCGGTTCAGCCCCTTCCGCGCTGACAGCGAGGTTGCCCGGTTCGCTCCCGGCGGCCCGCACAGCGAAGAGATGCGGGAGATCCTCGATCTCTGCCGCACCTACGAGCACCGCAGCGGCGGCGCTTTCCGCGCGTGGCTGCCCGGCCGCGGCTTCGACCCGTCCGGCGTCGTGAAGGGCTGGGCGGCGCAACGGGCGGCCGATCTGCTGCGGGCCGAAGGGGTGACCGAGTTCTGCCTCAACGCCGGAGGTGACGTCTTCGCCGCGGGCCGGACCTGGTCGGTCGGCATCCGCCACCCCGACCAGCCGATGGCGGTGTGCGCGGTGCTCGCGGTCCGCGACCTGGCCGTCGCCACGTCGGGCAGCTACGAACGCGGCGAGCACATCATCGATGGCCGCACCGGACGTCCGGCGCGGGAGCTCGTCAGCCTCACCGTCGTGGCCGCCGACCTCACCACGGCCGACGCCGTGTCCACCGCCGCCTTCGCACTCGGCCGGGACGGCATCGCCTGGGCCGCCGCGCAGCCGGGATGCCTCGTGCACGCGGTCGACGCCGGACGCCGGGTGCACCACTCGTCCGCGCTGGGCGGCCTGCTCGTGCCGCCCGGCACAATGGCGTCGTGAACGGGCAGGCACCGCGCGTGCTGGTGGTCGAGGACGATCCCCAGCTGCTGGCCATGCTCACCCGGCTGCTGACCGAGGAAGGTTACGACGTCGACGAGGCCGCCGACGGCCAGCGCGGGCTCCACCTGGGCCTGACCCGCGACTACGACGTCCTGCTGCTGGACCGGGGCCTGCCCGCCGTCGACGGGCTCGACCTGCTCGCCCGGCTGCGCGGCCGCGGCGTGGTGACGCCCACCCTGATCCTGTCCGCGCTCGGCAACCCCGCCGACCGGGTGGTCGGGCTCGACGCCGGGGCCGAGGACTACCTCGCGAAGCCCTTCGACATCGACGAGCTGCTCGCGCGCCTGCGCGCGCTGCGCCGCCGCCACCTCGACACCGCGCGGACCCTGCCGGTGCCCGGCGGACGGCTCGAACTCGACACGCGCCTGGTCGTCCGCGACACCGCCGAACCGGTCCGGCTGTCGGAACGGGAGTCCGCCCTGCTCGCGCTGCTGGCCACCCGGCCCGGGCACGTGTTCTCCCGCGCCCGCTTACTGGCGCTGGTGTTCGACGAGGCCGAACACGAGGCCGTGGTCGACAGCTACGTGCACTACCTCCGGCGCAAGCTCGGCCGCAAAGTGATCGACACCGTGCGCGGGCGCGGTTACCAGCTGGGCCGGACCGCGTGAACCCCGAGACCCGGATGCTGCGGCGCACGGCGCTCGCCGCCGGCCTGCAGTCCGCGCTCGCGGTCGCGATCACCGTCGGCGTGCTGTGCGGGGTCGCGGTGCTCATCGTGCTGCGCAGCCAGGAAGCCGACCAGAACACCCTGCTGGTCACCACCGTGGAGCGCACCGACGACGTCACCGACCCGCCGGCGGGGTTGTGGCTGGCCATCGAACGGGACGGGCACCTCGACCTCACCCCTGGCCTGCCCGCCGAGGCCCTCGACCGGAACGCACTCGCCGCGACCGCCGCGGACGGCGTCACCCGCACGACCGGGACGTCCGCGCGGCACGACGAATACCGCACGCTGACCCAGCGCCGCGGAGACGAGGTGGTCCAGGCCGTGCTCGACCTGCGCCCCGCCCATGTCGAACGCGACCGCCTGATCAAGGCGCTGCTGGTCACCGGCGCGGTCGGGCTCGTCCTCGCCGCCGCCGCAGGTGCCTGGTCCGGCCGCCGCGCGCTCGTCCCGCTGGCCCGCGCGCTGTCCCTGCAGCGCCGGTTCGTCGCCGATGCCGGGCACGAACTGCGCACCCCCCTCACGTTGCTCACCACTCGCGCGCAGCTCCTGCGGCGCCACGCAGTGGGTACCCCGCTCGAGTCCGAAGTGGACGAACTCGTCACCGATGCCCGCCACCTCACCGGGATACTCGAGGATCTGCTCCTCGCCGCGGATCCGCGTGAGGGCCGTTCCCACCAGCGCACCGACTTCGCCGCGACCGTGCGCGACGCGGTGACGGCCGCCCGTCCCGCCGCCACCGAACGAGGCATCCAGCTCGACCTCGCCGAGAGCGCCGCCACGCCCGTCAACGGCACCGAGACCGCGCTGCGCCGCGCGGTCACCGCCCTGCTCGACAACGGAATCCGGCACGCCACGAGCACCGTGACCGTCGCCGTGCAGCAGTCCGGCAAGCACGTCACCCTCACCGTCACCGACGACGGGACAGGCATCGACCCCGAGGTCATGCCGACCCTGTTCACCCGCTTCGCCCCGGGCCCGGCCGGGCACGCACCCACCGGCCGCCGCCGTTACGGTCTCGGGCTCGCCCTCGTCAGCGAGATCGCCGCCCGCCACGGCGGCTCGGTATCGGCGCACAACGCCCACGGACACGGCGCCGTCCTGCGCCTCTCCCTGCCCCGTGCGTCCTGACGGCTGAGGCCCGAGGTGGCGCAACCAGCGACGACGCCAGCCATGGTAATCCTGGAGCGCGAATGTCAAGCTGGGCCGATGGTTGATGAGGACCCCCGGCACGGAGAAGCGTCTCCCTCGCTGCGCAGCACGTTGTCGCAGTTGAGGCTGCGGGAGCTGCTGCGCGAGGTGCAGGACCGGGTGGAGCAGCTCGTCGGCGCCCGGGACCAGATGGACGGGCTGCTCGAAGCCATGCTCGCCATCGCCGCGGGCCTCGACCTGGCAGCAACTCTCCGCCGGATCGTCCACGCCGCCATCGAGCTGGTGGACTGCGGCTACGGCGCGCTCGGCGTGCTCAACGCCGACGGGGTCGGGCTCGCGCAGTTCGTCTACGAGGGCATCGACGAGGAAAAACGCGCCGAGATCGGGCACCTGCCCGAGGGCCACGGCCTGCTCGGCCTGCTCATCCAGCAGCCCAAACCGCTGCGCCTGGACGACCTGGGGCAGCATCCGGCCTCCTCAGGGTTCCCGGCGCACCACCCGCCGATGCGCAGCTTCCTCGGCGTGCCGGTCCTGGTGCGGGACAAGGTGTTCGGCAACCTCTACCTCACGGAGAAGGCCGGTGGGCAGCCCTTCACCGAGGACGACGAGGTCGTCGTGCAGGCGCTCGCCGCCGCCGCGGGCATCGCGATCGAGAACTCGCGCCTCTACGAGGAGGCGAAACTGCGCCAGCAGTGGCAGGAGGCCACCAGCGAGATCCGCGCCGAACTGCTCTCCCAGACCGGCTCCGAGCAGGTCCTGGACCTGATCGCGCACCGCACCCTGGCTCTCACCGGCGCCGACTACACCTTCCTCGCCCAGCCCGAAGATCCCGAACTGCCCGCCAGCGAGGTGCAGACGCTGGTGGTCACCGTCAGCGTGGGGCTGGACTCGGACAGGCTGCGCGGGCGGCGCATCCCCGTCCACGGGTCCAGCTGCGGCACCGCCTTCCACGAAGCCAAGCCGGTGCACACCCACCGGCTGCGTTACGACCTGGACCGTGACCTCGACGAGGAGTTCGGCCCGGCGCTCGTCCTGCCGCTGCGCGCCTCCGCCGACACCGTCTCCGGTGTCCTCGTCGCACTACGCCGGCTCGGCCGCGAACCGTTCGCGGCCGACCAGCTGCCGCTGGCGGCGTCCTTCGCCGACCAGGCCGCGCTCGCCCTCCAGCTCGCCGACGACCAGCGCCGCCTC
>NZ_BAABIB010000115.1:0-1250 GCF_039542405.1 Amycolatopsis dongchuanensis | reverse complement strand
GCACGACAGGCCACCAACGGTCACCTCAACCCGGGACAACGTCCCTGAACATCACACCTAGCGCCGCGAGGCCCTCCTTCCTGGTCTTATCCCGGCCTTGGTGCCAAGCTGAGGGCATGCCTGTGGATGATCCGCCGACGGGTGAGGGCGCGCCGTCACTGCGGGGCACCCTGTCCCAGTTGCGGCTCCGCGAGCTGCTGGTCGAAGTGCAGGACCGCGTCGAGCAGCTCGTCGGCGCGCGCGACCAGATGGACGGGCTGCTGGAGGCGATGCTGGCCGTCGCCAGCGGGCTGGAGCTCGACACCACCCTGCGACGGATCGTGCACGCGGCGATCGACCTCGTGGACTGCCGCTACGGCGCGCTGGGCGTGCTCAACTCCGACGGCGTCGGGCTCGCCGAGTTCGTCTACGAGGGCATCGACGAGGAGAAGCGCAAGGAGATCGGGCACCTGCCGGAAGGGCACGGGCTGCTGGGCCTGCTCATCGACCAGCCCAAGCCGATCCGGCTCATCGACATCGCGCGGCACCCGGCCTCGTCCGGGTTCCCGGCGCACCACCCGCCGATGCGCAGCTTCCTCGGCGTGCCGGTCCTGGTGCGGGACAAGGTGTTCGGCAACCTCTACCTCACGGAGAAGGCCGGTGGGCAGCCCTTCACCGAGGACGACGAGGTCGTCGTGCAGGCGCTCGCCGCCGCCGCGGGCATCGCGGTCGAGAACGCGCGCCTCTACGAGGACGCGAAGCACCGCCAGCGCTGGCAGGAGGCCACCAGCGAGATCCGCGCGGAACTGCTGTCGCGGGCCGAGCCCGCGGAGGTGCTCGACCTCATCGCGAACCGGACGCTGGGCCTCACCAGGGCGGACTACACGTTCATCGCGCAACCGGAGGACCCGGAGCGGCCGCCGGAGGAGGTGGACGCCCTCGTCGTCACGGTCAGCGTCGGCCTGGACTCCGACGGGCTGCTCGGCCGCCGCATCCCGATCGACGGGTCCAGCTGCGGGGAGGCGTTCCGCAACGCGGCACCCGTGGAGACCCCGCGCCTGCGGTACGACCTGGACCGTGACCTCGACGAGGAGTTCGGCCCGGCGCTCGTCCTGCCGCTGCGGGCGTCGGCGGAGACCGTGTCGGGCGTGCTCGTGGCGCTGCGGCGGCCGGGCGCCGAACCGTTCGCGGCCGACCAGCTGCCCCTGGCGGCGTCCTTCGCCGACCAGGCCGCGCTCGCCCTCCAGCTCGCCGACGACCAGCGCCGCCTC